>CBFHXH010000003.1:0-86178 GCA_965659735.1 uncultured Pikeienuella sp. | reverse complement strand
GAGGCCATCATCCCGATGGACCAACGGCCAATCATGCACTAACTTTTAAAATGGACCACTCAAGTGGGGCTGTGCACTGTATATCTATATATTTCAATAGCTTAAACATGGTTTCACGCGTGAAACCATGCTGCGTTCCACACCCTCAGACGAACCGCACCTTGCCGATATAGGGCAGGTTCCGGTTGCGCTGGGCGTAATCGATCCCATAGCCGACGACGAATTCGTCCGGAATGCCAAAGCCGACAAAGGTCGCACCAACCTCCACCTCGCGCCGCGATGGCTTGTCTAGCAGGGTGCAAACCTCCAACCGTGCGGGTTTGCGGGCGCGCAGCATCTTCGTCACGTGGCTCAGCGTATAGCCTGTGTCGATGATGTCCTCGACAACCAGCACGTCCAACCCTTCGATCGGCGCGCGCAGGTCCTTCAGGATGCGCACCTCGCGGCTGGAGGTTGTGCCGTCGCCATAGGATGAGGCCTCGATGAAGTCGATCTCCACCGGCAGGGTCAGGCGTCGGGCGAGGTCGGCGATAAAGACGAAACTGCCTCTCAGCAGGCCGATCACCACCAGTTTTTCTGTGTCAGAAAAATGCGCGTTGATATCTTCGGCCAGTGTATCGACGCGGGCCATCACCTCCGCTTCGGAAATCATGATGTCGACTACATGGTCCTGCATTGCGGTGCCCCCTCGCTTGCGACAATCCGGCGGGCGCCCATGCCCCCCGGCAATACGCTACACACCCGATCATGCCGACGCACTCTGAAAAACGAAAAATGCCTTACAGCGCCGACCAGATGTATGCGCTGATCGCCGATGTTCCTTCATACCCTGAATTCCTGCCCTGGTGTTCAGCCGCCCGCGTGCGATCGCGCCGCCCCGATGGCGCGGCTGAGGTCATGGATGCGGACCTTGTCATTTCCTTCAAACTGTTCCGCGAACGATTTGGCAGCCGGGTCGTTTTGCGGCCTGATGCGAAGGAAATCGACGTCTCATATCTCGACGGGCCGTTCCGGTATCTGGTCAACGAATGGAAGTTCAATCCAATCGACGACAAGACATGCGAAGTCGATTTCCACGTGGATTTTGAGTTCAAGTCAAAGACGCTGCAGGCGCTGATCGGACTGGTGTTCAACGAAGCAATGCAGCGGATTGTGCGCGCCTTCGAAAAGCGGGCGGAGGCTCTGTACGGTCAGGGCTGATTCAAAGGGGCTGTTCGAAAGGGGCTGATCTGTCAGATCAGGGCGCCAGCCAGTCGCTACGCCATTCATCACCCGCCCAGACATGCCGCACCCGCCGATGACCAGTCGCGGCGAGGTCGAGCCAGTCAATCTCCTCCACCGTCACATTCACACGGCAGAACCGGTCGAGACCAAGGTGTAGATCCTCCGGCGCCGGATCAGGTTGGTCTGCAAGCGTAGGATCATCCAGCACCGCGCCCGGGGACAGATCACTGTGATAGCAGATCAGCGACCGCGTGCGGCTGGCACCCCAAGCCGCCAGCGCAACGCTGTCCGCGTTGTGGATCTGCGCGACGCCAGCCAGCCTGATCTGCTGGCCGCCATCCATGTCATACCCGATGATGGTCACCCGCGGCTCAGCCTGCATTTCGGCGATCTTGGGTGATCTGAGATCAGTGTGAAACGCCACTGTACGCGTCGCCCGGTCGGTTATGCGAACCACGACCGTCCGCACCCTTGGGGCACCGTCAAGGCCGACAGTGGCGAGCTGCACCATGGAATAGGGCGACTTGCCGGGGGATGCGCCTTCCATCAGGCGATCCCAGCTTTGATCCAGGCTGTGTTGCAAGCTGTCAGTGGTCATGGTGCGATTCCTCTGACTGAAACCTAAGGCCTTGACCGGGGGTTGGCGAGGGGCGCGATGCAGCGCCCCCGGCCTTTTCGGATCAGGAAACGATGTCGTAGGCGCGCTCGCCGTGGGCGGTGTAATCGAGGCCCTCAACTTCGTCATCCTTGCTGACGCGGATTGGCATGATGGCCTTGGTCAGGTAGACGAGGATGAAGGTGACGACCAAGGTGAAGACGCCAACGACCGCCAGCGATCCCAGCTGAGCGGTCCAGTCACCCGCGCCAAAGACGGCGATCATGATCGTACCAAAGATGCCGCCAACGCCGTGCACAGCGAACACATCCAGCGTGTCGTCGATCTTCAGGCCATTCTTGATGATCCCGCACATGACCTGACAGAGGACGCCGGCAACGGCACCTATGATCAACGCTTCGATCGGGCCAACGAACCCAGACGCCGGCGTGATGGATGCGAGGCCCGCGATTGTGCCCGTCACCATGCCAACCATCGACGCCTTGCCGTGGCGCAGCTTTTCCCACATCGCCCAGGTCAGCGAGGCCGCCGCGGCCGAGATATGCGTGACAGTCAGCGCCATCGCAGCGCCGCCGTCAGCCGCCAGTTGCGAGCCGCCGTTAAAGCCGAACCAGCCGACCCACAGCATTGCTGCGCCGATCATAACATAACCCGGGTTATGCGGTGGTTTCGACTTGTCGGAACGGCCACCCAGCACAAAGGCCAGAACAAGCGCCGCAATCCCAGCCGTTTCGTGGACCACAATGCCGCCGGCGAAATCGTTCACCGCCTCTGCGAACAGCCCATTTCCACCGCCCGCCAACAGGCCACCGCCCCAGACCCAATGGGCCACCGGCGCATAGCAAAAGAGCATCCACAGGCCAGAGAACAGCATGACAAAGCCATAGCCCACGCGTTCCACGTAGGCGCCAACGATAAGAGCGGGCGTGATGATCGCAAATGTCATCTGAAACGCAAAGAATAGCACCTCAGGGATGGTGCCGGAAAGTGTCTCTGCGTCGACGCCCATGAGGAAGGCCTTATTAAGCCCGCCCCAATATGCGTTCCCTTCACCGAACGCGATAGAATAGCCCGCGACAAGCCAAAGGACGCTCATCAAGCAGGCGATCGAAAAACACTGCATGAAAACCGACAGCACGTTCCGTGAGCGGACGAGGCCGCCATAGAACAGCGCTAGGCCAGGCAGTGTCATGAAGAGGACCAGCGCTGTCGCAACTAAGATCCAGGCGGTATCTGCGCCATTCATAGTGTGTATCCCGTTTTGTCTTTACCCGTTTGCTACGGATTTGTGATGGTGGGCTACGGGCGCGATTTCAGATGATCAATGCAGAAACGCTGGAAAAAAGGGTAAAAGCCTGCATTTTGCGCAGTCTGGTTAAAATTTAGACAGGCTGAGATTTTGCTGTGAGCGCCAGCAACATTTGCAGAGCCTTTTCAACGCTCACTGCCCGCACATTAGCCCGGCCAAGCGCGCCGAATTCCTCACGCGCTTCCAGCATTTCGCCTGTTTTTGCAGCAGCGGCGAAGCAGACCAGCCCTTCAGGCTTTTCCGCTGTGCCGCCCGGCCCGGCGATGCCGGTGACCGCCACAGACAGGTCTGCGCGTGAGGCCGCCAGCCCGCCTGCCGCCATTTCGCGCGCGGTCTCGATCGATACGGCGCCATGGGCGATCAGTGTGTCTTTCGCGACGCCGACAAGCTCCATCTTCGCTTCGTTGGAATAGGTCGCAAAGCCCCGTTCAAACACGGGGGAGGAGCCTGCGATCTCTGTCAGCGACGCAGCGACCAGGCCGCCTGTGCAGCTTTCCACCGTGCAGACCTTCAGGCCCTTGTCTTTGCAGGCTTTCAGAACTTCAGCGGCAAGATCGTCGTGGTCGAGCTTCATGAGAACCATCCATGTGAGACGCCAGCAGATATCAGCGTAATGATAGCCGCCGCCCAGCCTGCCGTCATGTGCTTCCAGAACGGGTCGCGGGCCGACCAGAGCCATAGGAAAGCATTGTACATCACGAACGCGCCGATCCAACCGGGGTATGGGAAAATATGGCCGGGGACGCCTGCAAACCACAGCCCGCCTGACAGTGCCCAAAGGGCCAGCCACTGGCCCGCGATCAGATCTGCGACGGCAACGTTGTTACGAGCTGGGCGGTTCGCCCAGCCATAGACTGAAAGGGCGAGTGTCGCGATGACGACCAAGGGAAAGCCGCCAATCCAGTGCAGCGACCAGGCCAGCAAGATAGCGATTAGCGGGGCGGCGATGCGGGTTTCAATCATAGAGATAAGCTCACCACCGCATTCGCGGCGATGCCTTCTTCGCGGCCGGTAAAGCCGAGGCGTTCAGATGTTGTCGCCTTGACCGATATGCGGCTGACATCGACGTTCATGATCGCAGCCAGGCGTTCGCGCATGGCCTGGGCCAGGGGGCCGATCTTGGGCCGTTCGCAAACGATGGTGATGTCGGCGTTGGTTAGCGCGCCGCCGCGGGCGCGCACCCGTTCCATCGCCTTTTCCAGGAATATCGCGCTGTCGGCGCCTTTCCATTCGGCCTCGGACGGGGGGAACCACTGGCCAATATCGCCCTCTGCCAGCGCGCCAAAGATCGCATCAGTCAGGGCGTGCATTGCGACATCGGCGTCGGAATGGCCCGACAGGGTTTTATTGAAGGGAATTTCAACGCCGCACAACACGACGGCGTCGCCCGGGGCAAAGGCGTGGACGTCATAACCGTGGCCGATGCGCACTTCGCGCTGGGCCGCCAACTGGCGTTCGGCGCGGTCAAAGTCTGAAGGTGTGGTGATCTTGAAATTCTCCGCTTCGCTGAGGACCAGTTTAACGTCCATTCCCGCCGCCCGCGCAAGTTCTGCGTCATCTGCCGCCTTCGGGTCGCTGTTGGCGCGGTGGGCGGCGAGAATATCTGGGAAATGGAACCCTTGCGGCGTCTGCGCCCGCCATACACCCGCGCGGTCAACGGCGTCGGCGCACAACCCATCCGCCTCACGCCGCAGGGCGTCGACGATTGGGACGGCGGCGAGGGCGCCTCGATGGTCGCCCAATGCATCGATCACGCCGTCAATGACAGCTACGCTGACAAAGGGCCGCGCTGCGTCATGGATCAGGACGAGATCGGGCGCGTCACCAGCCAGCGCCTCCAGCCCCACCATGACGGACAAGGCGCGTTCGGCATCGCCATGTATCGGGGGAGCGAGACGGGGGGCGTCCGGCGCTGCGGCGTGATAGAGCGCTTCGTCATCAGGATGGATCACCACGTGGACCTGATCGATCCGATCGTGCGCCAGAATCGCCTGGAGCGTACGGGTCAGAATGGGCGCGCCAGCGACGGACCGGTACTGTTTCGGCAGGCCAGCGCCCGCACGATTGCCTCGTCCGGCGGCGACGACAAGGGCGTAAATCTTCATTTACACATCTCCCCGGTTGAAATTTGGGTGCGTGCCAAACAGCGCACTTGCCCGATTGAGGGCACCGGAATAGATATAGTGGCGCACTGCACAATAGTTAGGCGTAGCCATGCTCCGCATTGGACAGGTCCTGCTCAAAAATAATGCGCTGCTCGCGCCGATGGCCGGCATCACGGACTTGCCGTTTCGCCGCCTCGCCGCGCGCTTTGGCGCTGGGCTGGTCACGTCCGAAATGATCGCCAGCAGCGATCTTGTCAACGGAAGAACAAGCACCGCCCAAAAGGCGGAACTTGATCCGGACGCTGATGTCCGCGCCGTGCAGATCGCGGGCCGTGAAGCTGACCTGATGGCCGAAGCGGCGCGCTGCGCTGTGGGCGCAGGCGCTGATCTGATCGATATCAACATGGGCTGTCCGGCGAAAAAGGTGACGACGGGCTATTCCGGATCGGCTCTGATGCGCGAACCTCATCATGCGCTGACCTTGATCGAGGCGGTCGTCGGGGCCGTCGATGCGCCCGTTACCCTGAAAATGCGCCTTGGATGGGCTGATGATCAACTGAACGCCCCCGATATTGCAAAACGGGCTGAGAATGCTGGCGTGCGGCTGATCACGATCCATGGTCGCACGCGATGCCAGTTCTACAAAGGCCAGGCCGATTGGCGTGCTGTGGCTGCAGTGAAAGACGTGGTGGACGTGCCTGTCATCGTCAACGGCGACATTATCGATCTTGCCGCAGCCCGGACGGCCCTGGATCAGTCGGGCGCCGATGGCGTCATGGTTGGGCGTGGCGCACAGGGTGCGCCCTGGGTTCCCGCCGAAATCGCCGCCGGTTTGGCGGACGTCGCCTTCACCCCGCCGACTGCGCCTGAAGCGACCGACATGATGATCGAACATTACGAAGCGATGCTGACATTTTACGGCGTCGATCTGGGCGTTCGGATCGCGCGCAAACATCTTTCCTGGTGGCTGGCGCGCCTGCCGGGCGGCGCTGAAACGCGGGCCGCGGTGATCCGCCTGACGGATCCCGCCCAGGTGATCGCAGCACTGACGGGTGCTGCCGAACAGAAGCGGGAGATTGCAGCATGAGCGTTATCGAGAACCTTTGGTCAGTCATGCCCTTGCCCTGTCTGGTCATTGGCCCGGATGATCGTGTCACTGCATTGAACTCGGCGGCGGAAAGCTTTTTGACGACGGCTGAAAGCCAACTGAAAGGGCGGTCCATCGACGACCTTTTTGGGGAAAGTGGGCGCATTTCCGAGGTTATCCGCCGCGCCCGCGACCGCAAGGTAGACGCGACGGATCACAACATAGAATTTCTGTGGCCGCGCCGCGCGATTGAACAGATCGACCTGATCGCTTCCGCAAGCGAGGGTCGCGATGACGTTCTTTTGGTGATCCAGCCACGGTCCATCGCCGAAAAGATCGACCGCAGTCTGACTCATCGCAATGCAGCGCGGTCGATGGTGGGGCTTGGGTCTATGCTCGCCCACGAAATCAAGAACCCGTTGGCGGGTATTTCGGGCGCAGCGCAGCTTTTGGAAATGAACGCGTCCGACGACGACAGGCAGCTTACTGAGCTCATCCGCGAAGAGGCTGAGCGGATCGAAACGCTCGTCAACCGCGTTGAAAGCTTCGGCGACAGCGGCCCCCTGCGACGTGAGCCGGTGAATATCCATGATGTCCTGGACCGCGCCAAACGATCGGCTGAGGCGGGCTTTGGCGCTAATGTTCGGTTCCAAGAAGATTATGACCCCTCATTGCCACCTGTTCCGGGCGATCAGGACCAGCTGATCCAGGTGATCCTGAACCTTCTCAAGAACGCGGCAGAGGCGACGCCCGAGGTTGGCGGCGTGATCAACCTGAAGACCGCCTATCGCGGCGGCGTCGCCATGGCGGGCCCGCGCGGGTTGCGTGTGGGCGTGCCGCTGTTGCTGCAGATTTCAGACAATGGCGTTGGCGTGCCCCAGGATCTGCAGCGCGACATGTTCGAACCATTCGTGACGTCGAAAAAAAGCGGATCAGGCCTGGGCCTGTCGCTCGTCTCGAAGATCATCGCTGATCATGGCGGCTCGATTGAATGCATCTCGCGCCCGGGGTGGACGACTTTCCTTATCCGTCTGCCGATCTGGCGCGAAAATACTCACCCGATTGCGGAGGCCGTCTGATGGCGCTGGGCACTGTACTACTGGCCGATGACGATCGTTCCATACGCACCGTTCTGAACCAGGCGCTTACCCGTATCGGGTGCCGCGTGCGAACCACCGGGTCGACCTCGACGCTGTGGCGCTGGGTCGAGGATGGCGAGGGCGATCTGATCGTCACCGATGTCATGATGCCAGACGGAGACACGTTGGATCTGCTGCCCGCGATCCGCAAGCGCCGCCCGGAATTGCCCGTCATCGTGATGAGCGCGCAAAACACCGTCATGACTGCGATCCGCGCAGCGGAAGGCGGGGCTTATGAATACCTGCCCAAACCCTTTGACCTAAAAGAGGTGCTGACCCACGTCAAAAAGGCGCTCGAAGGACTTGGCCCAAAGGAAGAGGCCGCGCCAGCGCCTGCCCGGCCCAAGGAAGAAACGCTGCCTCTGATCGGCCGGTCGCCCGCGATGCAGGAAGTCTACCGTATCATGGCCCGGCTGATGAACACGGATCTTACTGTGATGGTCACAGGCGAAAGTGGGACGGGCAAGGAACTGGTCGCAAAGGCGCTGCACAACTTTGGTCGGCGCAAGGAAATGCCCTTTGTCGCCGTCAACATGGCCGCCATCCCGCGAGAGCTGATCGAGAGCGAGCTTTTCGGCCACGAACGCGGCGCTTTTACCGGCGCGAACGAACGATCGGCGGGTAAGTTCGAGTTGGCGCAGGGCGGGACGCTGTTTCTGGATGAAATCGGCGACATGCCGTCTGACGCGCAAACCCGTTTGTTGCGGGTGTTGCAGGAAGGTGAGTTCACCACCGTGGGCGGGCGCAAATCGATCAAGTCCGATGTGCGCATCATCGCCGCCACGCATCAGGACCTGCGCGGTCTGATCAATGAAGGACGGTTCCGCGAGGATCTGTTCTATCGCCTCAACGTGGTGCCGCTGCGCCTGCCGCCGCTGCGTGAACGGATTGAAGACATCCCCGACCTCGCCCGCGCTTTCCTGACCCGCGCCGAACGCGAAGGGCTGCCGAAGAAGGCCATTAGCCAGAAGGCGCTGGATGTGCTGACCGAACAGCAATGGTCCGGCAACGTGCGAGAGCTGGAAAACCTGATGAAGCGCCTCGCCGCGCTGTGCGCCAATGACATAATCGACGCCAGCATGGTGGAAGAAGAGCTGGCCGCCCGACCGACATCGGCCGCTGAGCCGAAACCGGTGATGGGCGAAAGCCTGGGCGCCGCCGTAGAACACCACCTGTCGCGATACTTTAGTCTGCATGGCGACACGCCGCCGCCGCCGGGCCTCTATGATCGGGTGCTGAAAGAGGTGGAGTTACCGCTGATCGCGCTGACGTTGATGGTCACGCGCGGCAATCAGCTTAAGGCGGCGGATGTGCTGGGGATCAACCGAAACACCCTGCGCAAGAAGATCCGCGAACTTGACATTCCGGTCACACGTGGCAAGAAACTGATGTAACCATGCAACAGTTCCGGGTCCCATGTCTGTTCAAAGCGACGATCTGAACCCGATCTACCGCCGATTGCGTGGCTTTTTTGTCAGCTCAGGTCGGTTGAACGCAGCGCCTGTGATCCTGCTGGCGTTGCTTGGTCTGGTTCTGGCTGTCGCCACGGCAGTGGTGCTGAACCGGGCGACGGATGAACCGCAATTCACGCTCTACCTGTTCCTCGCCGACCTCGCCTATATCATCCTCCTCTTTGCATTGATGGCGTGGCGCATCGTGGCGTTGGTCGGGGCGCGGCGCAGCATGTCGGCGGGCGCCGCGCTGCATTTGCGGCTGACCGGCATCTTCGCGGTTGTCGCTGTCGCCCCGACGATCATCGTGGCGGTATTCGCGACGGTATCCCTGTATTTCGGGTTCGAAGCGTCGTTTTCCGAACGCGTCCGGGTGACGATAAACAGCGCCGAAGCGACGGCTGAGGCCTATGCGCAGGAACAGCGCAACTCCATCCAGGGCGACGTGCTGAGCCTGGCGAACGACCTGAACCGTGCAGGCGCGCGGGGCGCCTCGGTCGATGCTCTGACCAAATTCTTGCGCGTCCGTCAGCGGGTCAGTGGGTTTGATGAAGCGTATCTGATCAACTCCGCCCGTGAGATTATTGTGCGGGGTGAATTTAGTTATTCCTTTACCTACGACGCGCCGACCGAAAGGCAGATGACCGATGCGCGGCTAGGCGATCTCGTCGCCTTTGACGATCCAGAAGCGAACGAAATTCGGGCCCTTTTCTATCTGTCGGGGCTGGTCGATACATTTCTATACGTCTCGCGCGAGTACGACGAACGGGTCCAGTTGATCGTGCAAAACGCCGCTGACGGGGTTGCCGAATATCGGCGGCTGGAAGCCTCGCGCCAGTCGATCATTCTGTTGTTTGCGATGATCTATCTGGGCTTTGCCGTCCTAGTCATCACTGCCGCGGTCTGGCTGGGCCTGTGGTTCGCAGAACGCCTGTCGCGCCCGATTGGGGTTCTGGCGGGTGCTGCGCAGAAAGTTGGCGAGGGCGATCTCGATGTGCGTGTGCCAGAAACGTCCACGGGCGACGAAGTTGCTTTGCTGGGGCGCGTATTCAACCGCATGACCGCACAGGTCAAAGGCCAGCGTGACGCGCTGATCGAGGCCAACCGCGAAACTGAACACCGTCGAAACTTCATTGAAACGGTGCTGTCAGGCGTATCCGCCGGGGTCATCGGTCTGGATACCGATGGCCGGGTCGAAATGGCGAACGAAGCGGCGCATACCATCCTGGGCGTTGATCGTCCGCTGACTGGCGGCACGCTGATCGATGTCGCGCCCGAAGCGGTTCAGGTCTTTGAGAAGGCCTCAGCTTCGGTCGCAGGATCGGCCCTGAGCCAGGTTGAAGTGACGACAGGGGGCGAAGTTCGCGAACTGCTGATCCGCGTCTCCGCCCGGTCCAGCCGGGATATTGGCGAAGGCTACGTCATGACCATCGACGATCTGACTGCGTTGGTGTCCGCTCAGCGAGAGGCGGCGTGGGGCGATGTCGCCCGTCGCATCGCGCATGAGATCAAGAACCCGCTAACGCCGATCCAACTGTCCGCGGAACGTCTGAAACGCAAATTTGGCAAGCTCGCGGGCGAAGACGCTGAAGGTTTGAACCGCTATGCCGATGTCATCGTACGCCAGGCGGGCGACATCCGGCGCATGGTCGATGAATTTTCCCGGTTCGCGCGCATGCCCCAGCCCGAAGTGGAAAGCGGCGATGTCGTTGAAATAGTGCGTGACGCTGTCCTCTTGCAGCGCGCTGCGCGGGATGACGTGACCTTTACCCTGGCAGGCGACGACGCGCCTGCGCCATTGCATCTGGACAAGGGGATGATCAGCCAGGCGCTGACCAACCTGTTGAAGAACGCCTGCGAGGCGATCGATGCGCGGGTTGAAGATGACCCTGACCGCAAGGGCGAGGTGCGGGTGCGTATCGCTGTATCCGATGTGGTGGAAATCAGCATCTCCGATAATGGCGTCGGCCTGCCCGGTGCCGAACGCGCCCGTCTGACGGAGCCTTACGTGACCACCCGCCAAAAAGGAACAGGATTAGGCCTCGCCATCGTCAAAAAGATTGCCGAACAACATCGCGGCGCGTTTTCGCTGGATGACGCTGAACCTTTCGAAGACGGCGCCAAACCCGGTGCAAAGGTGACGCTGACCCTGCCAGCAGGCCCGCATGGCGCGGATGACGCCGACAAAGAAGAGAATACAAAGATATGAGCGACATTCTGATCGTCGATGACGAGGCCGATATTCGCGCGTTGATCGCAGATATTCTGGAAGATGAAGGCTATCAGACCCGCGAAGCGATGGAGGCAGACGGCGCCCTCGCCGCCGTCGCGGCGCAGCAGCCCGCGCTGATCATTCTCGACATCTGGCTGCAGGGCAGTCGGATGGATGGGATAGAAATCCTGAAATCGGTAAAGCGTGATAATCCTGATGTGCCGGTAGTGATCATCTCGGGCCACGGCAACATCGAAATCGCCGTCGCTGCTATCAAGCAGGGCGCCTATGACTTCATCGAAAAGCCTTTCAACACCGATCAGTTGCTGGTCGTCGTGACCCGGGCGCTGGAGGCGAACCGCCTGAGGCGCGAAAACGCCCAGCTGCGCGCGCGCGAAAGCCGTGATCACCAGATGATCGGCGATGGCGCTGCGATGACGACCCTGCGCACCCGCCTCGACCGTGTGGCGCGCACCGCCAGTCGCGTGGTGCTGACCGGCCCACCCGGCGCCGGGAAAGAGGTCGCCGCCCGCCACATCCACGAATGTTCTGATCGGGCTAGCAAGCCATTCATCGTCTCGAACGCCGCAACCATTGAGCCTCATATGATGGAGGAGGTTCTTTTTGGCCGGGCGCATGATGAAAATCGCATTGAACAGGGCCTTTTTGATCGCGCCCATGGCGGAACGCTCTTCTTTGACGAGGTCGCGGAAATGCCGATGGGCACGCAGGCCAAGATTCTTCGCATCCTGGTTGATCAAAGCTTTGCGCGCCCCGGTTCTGGCGAATTGGTGCGGGTCGACGTGCGGCTGATTTCCGCATCCACGCGCGATCTGAAGGGTGAAATCGCAGCCGGCAAATTCCGCGAAGACCTTTACCACCGCTTAAACGTCGTGCCGATTGGAGTTCCCTCGCTCGATACGCGGCGCGAGGATATCCCGTTGCTGGCCCGTTATTTCATCGATGCGATTTCGGAAGAGCAGGGACTGCCGAAGCGTGAGTTCTCCGAAGAGGCGATGGCGGCGCTGCAGACTTTCCATTGGCCCGGCAATGTGCGTCAGTTGCGCAACCTTCTGGAAAGGCTGATGATTCTAGGTGGTGAGGGTGAGGAAATTCAGGTGGAGGAGCTTACCTCAGACACCGGTCGCCCCACGGGAACTGAGGTGTCCACTGCCCTGTCCGCCGCGCAGGCGAGCCTGCCGCTGCGCGAGGCGCGGGAGCTGTTTGAGCGGGATTACCTGATCGCCCAGATCAATCGCTTCGGCGGCAATATCTCAAAAACAGCATCTTTCGTCGGGATGGAGCGGTCGGCGCTGCACCGGAAATTGAAGTCGCTGAATGTTACAACCTTCACCGCAGGGGGCGCGCGCGTGGCCAAAGTGGTCGAGGACGCCGATTGACTGACCTCGTCGGGGTCAGCATGATCATGCCCCTCGGCCAAGGTCGATTGATGCGGAGCGTTGAATGAAAATCATCATCTGCGGCGCCGGCCAGGTTGGCGAACAGATTGCGCGCAGGCTGTCTGACGAAGGTCACACAGTCACCGTGATTGATCATGAGGCGACGCTGGTGCGTCGCGTCACCGACAAACTGGACGTTGGCGGCATTGTCGGCCACGCCTCACATCCTGACATTCAGGAGCGCGCGGGCGCCGAAGATGCGGATATGTTGATCGCGGTGACACAGCTGGATGAGGTGAACATGGTCGCCTGCCAGGTGGCCCACACCGAATTCAACGTGCCCCAGAAAATCGCGCGGATCAGGGCGCAATCCTATCTGCAGACCCGCTGGTCTGATCTGTTTCGGCGCGACCATATGCCGATCGATGTGATCATCTCACCTGAAACGGCCGTGGCGCAGGTGGCGATCAGCCGTCTTGCGAACCCAGCGGCGTCGGACATGGCAGAATTTCTGGACGGCGAAGTGTCCGTCGCCGCCATCACGCTGGGCGAAGATTGCGCAGTCGTGAACACGCCGCTGCGCCAGTTGACCGAGCTGTTCAGTACGCTCGACGCCTTCGTCATGGGCTTTCGTAGGGGCGATGTGATCCGCGCGGCGACGTCAGGCGATCATCTGGAATGCGGCGATCAAATTTACGTGCTGGCGACCAAGCGCGATCTTGACCGCACGCTGTCAATTTTTGGCGGCGACCGCCCGCCGGCGCACAGCATTGTCATCATCGGTGGCGGCACGGTTGGCATGGCCGTCGCGCGCTTGCTGGAAGACCGTGCGCGCGACACCCGCGTGCGCATTATCGAACGCAACCGCGACCGGGCCGAATACATCGCTGACCGCCTGGACAGCACCGTCATCCTGCACGGCGACGGGCTGGAGCCGGAACTGCTGGAGGAAGCAGGCGTCGCCTCAGCCGATGCGACCATCGCATTGACCGAGGATGACAAGGTCAACCTTCTGGCCAGCGCATTATGCAAAAAGGCCGGCGCTGCGCAGACCATCGCGCTGACCAACAACCCGGTGTTTTCGAATATGTCGGGTTCGCTGGGCGTCGACACGGTCATCAACCCACGCGCCGCCACCGCCTCCACCATATTGCGCCACATCCGGCGGGGCAGGGTGCGCGCCGTGCATTCGATCGGTGAAGGCGAGGCTGAGATTATCGAAGTGCAGGTGCTGTCCACTTCGAACATCGCTGGCAAACAGATCCGCGAGGCGAACTTTCCAGATGGATCGTCCGTCGGCGCCATTCTGCATGGCGACATGGTCGTTTTACCGAAGGGCGACACCGTCATTCAGGAAGGCGATCGGGTCGTGATCTTCGCGGAAAGCCAGATGGTGAAGCAGATCGAACAACTCTTCCGCGTTTCTGTCGACTTCTTCTAGCTGATGAGCTGGCGCGGTCTTCCTGTTTTCGGAATCTTCCTCTTTGTGCTGGCGGGATTGGTGCTGGCACCGACCTTTCTGGCGCTCAGCCAGGGCCTGTGGGTTGAGGCCAAGGCCTTCGGCTTTGCCTTCGTTCTGATCGGCGTTGCGGCCTTGCTGCTGACGTTGGCCTATTACGGCCGGGTCAGCCCGGCTGAGGCGCGCGGCGAGTTTATTACACTTGGCGCCGTGCTGGTCGTCGGACCAGCATTAGCCGCCTTGCCGATCCGTATGGCCCTGCCAAATGTGCCGTATGAGGCGGCGTATTTCGAAATGGCGTCGGCGCTGACCACAACAGGCGCTTCGATTTTTGACCGTCCGGGCGAGCAGTCCGATCCCATCAACCTCTGGCGCGTCATCTGCGGCTGGCTGGGCGGATTGATTGCGCTGGTCATGGCCTTTGCACTGCTCGCCCCGCGAAACTTGGGCGGGTACGAGGTGCGCGGCGCCCTTGACCGCGGCGGCGCGATCGGCCGCCTGCGTGGGATGCCACGCTGGGCCGGTGGCGCCCGGCGAGAGGCCGCTGGCGACCGGATCGCCAAGGCCGTTCAAAGTATCGTTCCGGTGTATCTGACGCTGACTGCGCTTCTGACCATGGGGCTGATGATGGTGGGCCAGGCCCCGTTCAAGGCCTTCGCGTCAGCGCTGAGCCTCGTGTCCACCAGCGGCTTGCAGATCACTGATGAGGGCGTCTTTGCAGATGTCGGCGTCAGGGGCGAGGCGCTTGCCGTATTTTTCCTGATCGCCGCTGCATCGCGGCACCTCTATCGCCCCGAGCGGCACTTGGGGGACCGGATCGCACGGTTTTGGGAGGATCCAGAAATGCGGATTCTGGGCTTTGTCGTCATGTTGGTCAGCCTGTGGCTGTTTCTTCGCCATTTCTTTGGCGCGCTGGAGCTGACTGCGGACGCCAGCCTGTTTGATCCGCTGATCGCCCTCTGGGGCGGGTTCTTCACCGTTTTGTCATTCGCCGTGACCGCTGGCGTCCCGTCAGACAGCTGGGAGGCGGCGAGATCGTGGAGCGGGCTCGGCGAACCCGGCCTTGTCCTGATGGCGTTGGCCATCATGGGCGGCGGCATTGCGTCGACCGCCGGCGGCGTCAAACTGCTGCGGGCCTACGCGCTGTTCAAACATGGGGAGCGGGAGATGGAGCGTTTGGTTCGCCCATCCTCCATCGCCGGATCAGGCGTAGCGAAGCGGGGTTTGCGGCGCGAGGGCGCTCAGATTGCTTGGGTTTTCCTGATGCTTTTCCTGGTGACGCTGGCCCTGACGATGCTGGCGCTCAGCCTGACGGGCATGCGGTTTGAGATGAGCCTGGCTGCGGCCGTCGCGGCCCTTTCCAATACCGGTCCGGTCTTTGGCGCGTCGATTGTCGATGGCAGCTGGCGCACCAACCTGACGCCCGAAGCACGCGCCATTGTTGTCGCTGCGATGATATGTGGCCGGGTGGAAACATTGGCCCTGATCGCCATGCTCAATCCCAGCAACTTGCGTTGATTCATACACACTCAACTAAAGTTTAACGCTTTTTCGCTGGAAATGCTGCGACGCAGCGAACATATTTAACGCGTCCACGGAAAGCAGACAGCCCCCGAAGAGGGCATGCCAAAAATAAAGGAAACAAAGCATGGCCGCAGATAAACAAAACCTGCAGGACGCCTTTCTAAACCACGTCCGCAAGAACAAGATCCCTGTCACCACGTTCCTGGTGAACGGCGTCAAATTGCAGGGCGTCATAACGTGGTTTGATAATTTCTGCGTTTTGCTTCGCCGCGATGGTCAATCGCAGCTGGTTTACAAGCACGCAATTTCAACAGTGATGCCGGCGCAGCCGATCAGCCTTTATGAAGGCGAAGATTCTGCTTGATCTGGCCCGGCCGCGCACATGACGCGCGCCTACGTCCTTCACCCTGATCTGCGCGCTGCGGCTTCACAGTCGCGCGAGCCCGACGCGTTGCTGGCTGAGGCGGTCAATCTGACCGAGGCGCTGCACCTGAACGTCGTCGGGGCCGATGTCGTGCCCTTGGTTCAGCCGCGCGCGGGGTGGCTGTTCGGGTCCGGCAAGATTGAGGAACTGTCTGGCGATCTGCATGACGCAGACGCGGAACTCGTCATCGTCAACGGCGCGATTACGCCGAAGCAGCAACAGAACCTGGAAAAGGCATGGAAGGTCAAAATTCTCGACCGGACCGGCCTGATTTTGGAAATTTTCGGCGATCGTGCACAGACCCGCGAAGGGTCGATGCAGGTGGAACTTGCCCACCTGGAATATCAGCGAAGCCGCCTGGTGCGCGCCTGGACCCATCTTGAACGTCAGCGCGGGGGTCTTGGCTTTGTCGGCGGACCCGGTGAGACGCAGATTGAGGCGGACCGCAGGGCGCTGTCGGAACGTATGGGAAAGCTGCGTCGCCAGCTGTCGAAGACCGTTCAGACCCGCGGCCTGCAGCGCGCCGCGCGCAAGCGTGCGCCATACCCCGTCGTTGCGCTGGTCGGGTATACCAACGCTGGCAAATCCACCCTGTTCAACCGGCTGACTGGGGCCAAGGTTCTGGCCAAGGACATGTTGTTCGCGACGCTCGATCCTACAATGCGCGGCATCGAATTGGCTGGGGGGCGGCAGATCATCCTGTCCGATACAGTGGGCTTTGTCGCAAACCTGCCCACCCAGCTAATCGCCGCTTTTCGCGCCACGCTGGAAGAGGTGTTGGAGGCTGACCAGATCGTTCATGTCCGTGATGCGTCCCACCCGGACAGCGACGTCCAGGCCGAAGATGTCGTAAACACACTGCGTGAACTGGGGTTGGATGATGATCGCCTCGACGCTATCATCACTGTTCACAACAAGACTGATCTGCTGGACCAGGACGACCACGATGCGCTGATCACCCGCTTGCAACGCGCCGACGACGCGCTTGCGATGTCTGCGTTTACGGGCGAAGGGGCCGAGGCGTTTCAGGCCCTCATAAATGATCGTCTGGGCGCTGACGAAATCACGCTGGATATCCATGTCGCTCACGCCGAAGGGGCCGCTTTGGCTTGGCTCTATCGGCATACGGATGTCGCCAATCGGCGCGATGGGGACGAAGGTGCGACGCTGACAGTCAGCGCGACCTCGGGGGCTTTGTCGAAATTTGCGCAGACTTTTCCGCGAGTGGCGCCCGATCTTGCGCCGGTTCTGGCCGCTGATCCGAAACAAATCAGGTAACAAGACTGCAGCGTTCATCAAAATTCAATACCGCCTGAATACCGTCAGCGCAAAACGCTTTAGACCAAGTTTCAGTCGCCGAAAGGGGACGTATACATGAACAAGACATCACTTAATCGCCGCGCCGCGCTGGCTGGCTTTGGCGCGGTTGGCGTCAGTTTCGCATCATCGGGCGGCGCCTCAGCGACCAGTCATGCCCGCAAGGTCAACTCCTACAACTGGGACACCTATATTGGCGAAACCACGCTGGGTGATTTCAGTGCGGCGACCGGCATCGACGTGCAGTATGACCTGTTCGCGGACAATGACGAATTGTTCGCGGAATTGGAAAACGGCAATCTCGGCTATGACCTGATCGTGCCGACCAATGATTACGTGGAACGCATGATCGTGGTGGACATGCTGATGCCGCTGGACCATGCGCGCATACCGAACATGGCGAATATCGAACGCAATTTTCTGAACCTGGCCTTCGATCCGGGGCGGGTCTTTTCCTTGCCTTACATGTGGGGATCAGTTGGCGTCGGGTATCGCAAATCGGCTGTCTCGCGAACACCTGACAGCTGGGCGTACCTTTTGACGTCGGACGAATACGCATGACGTATCGCGCTGATGGGGTTGGGTGATACTGTGTTTCAGATGGCGTTAAAGCTGCTGGGCAAATCGTTGAACGACTGGTCGGACGAAAACATTGCGGCGGCGGAGGCGATGATCCTGGCTCAGAAAGAGGCGATCGCCGCCTTTGCGCCAGACAATGGACAGGACCTGTTGCTAGCGGGAGAAGTTGATATCGCCATGGAATGGAATGACGACATCCTCCAGGTGATGGAGGGAGACGACGACATCGCTTTCGTGATCCCCAAGGAAGGTGGGCTTTTATGGGAAGATTCGCTCTGCCTGCCCAAAGGCGGGCCCAACCCCGAAGGGGCGCGTGCCCTGATTAACTATCTGTTGGGCGCCGAAGTCGGCTGGGATCTGGCTGAATACATCTATTATGCCACGCCTAACGCAGCGGCCAAGCAACTGACCTCGCCCGACTATCTGAACAACCCGGCGATCTTTCCACCTGTGGACGCCGTTGCCAATTCTGAAACCGCGATCTTCGCCGGGCCTGAAGTGGCTTCAAAGATCGCCGCCGCATGGACCCGCGTCAAAGCCGCGGGATAGCTGGCGGGTCGTTAGCCACGCGGGCGGTCCATGGGGCAGGGCGGCTGTCCCCTCCATCCTGCTTTGTGCGGATAGACACTGAAAGATTGCAGCGATAGGCTGATACTGTTCTAAGTATGCATAATCTGGACTTCATAATGCCTAAACTCAGCTTCCTCTCAGCGGCGTCTAACATGCTTGTGGCTGGGACCGCATACGCAGAAACCCAGTTGGAACGCGATACACGTCGCGCTTCCTATATCGTCGGCGTGTCGTGCAACGTTCTTTGGGGTGGCAACCCGGTAAGATTGTGTTTTTTGAGGGTGGGCGGGGCGAGCTTTCGCATCATGAAGGCGGCGTCGATTTCACCTGGTCCGTGAAAAAGGATGAATACTGTTTCAAGCTAGCTCGCTTCTGTTTTGAACCAGCTTTCGCAGGGCTGCCAAATAGCACCTAAAGCAGGGCTGCAATCACTTCCGCCGCTGTGGCCAACGCGATGACCTCTGGTCGTTTGTCTCTGGGACCATCGCCGCCGATTGGGCACACCAGATCGCCCGCAGCACCTCCTTTACGCCGCAAGGCCGCTTCGAAGGTTGCGCGTTTGGTGGCGGACCCGATCATCCCGACATAGGCTGCATCGCCCCGCGCCAGGGCAGCCTCGGCGATCAGGAAGTCTAGGGCGTGGTCGTGGGTCAGAATCACGAAAGCGGATCGCGGCGGCGCGGCGGCGACCTCGGCCTCAGGCAGCGGGGTTTCAGTTGTTCGCCCAAGGCGCGACAAGGGCGACAGCCAGTCTGGGCGCTGGTCGATGATCGACAGGCTGATCGGCTGGGTCGCCAGGATCCTGGCAAGCGCTCCGCCAGTGTGCCCTGCGCCAAAGATCAGCGCATGCGGGCGCACTGATCGTTCGGTGCATTCCTGTTCGGCGACCTCTGCGGCGATGGCGGGCGTAGCGCGGGTGAGCGTCAGAACAACGCGGCCGCCGCAACATTGGCCGATATCGGGGCCAAGGGGTTGGTCGATGGTTTCAACCGCTCGTCCGTTATCCAGCATGGCGCGGGCGGTGCGAATCGCCAGATCCTCCAGCGCGCCGCCGCCAATACTTCCGGTGATCTTGGCTGCTGATACGGCCATCTGCGCGCCTGCTTCGCGCGGCGCCGACCCGGCAACGCGCTCAACCCGGACCAGGATTGCGGCCTCACCCGCATCCAGCCATGCCATTAATCGCTGGCTCAGAGGTGCTGAGGGATCAGCCCTCACGCGCTTTCAGCACGGCTTTCCAGCCCGCGCGGGACCGGATGCGGGTCATGTATGCGCCGACCTTGCCGTCCGGCGCGCCAAATCCGGCGCCTTTGGCCCAGCCGCCTAGATGGCCCAGAATAACGTCGGCGACGGTGAATTCGTCGCCCATGATGAATTCCTGACCGCCCAGCATCGCCTCTAACGCCTCCATCGCCTTGGCGAATTCATGGCGCAGGCCTGGCAGCACGGCGTCCAGCGCGCGCATTTCCTTAGGGTAGACAAAGCTGTGTTTGGCGAAGAACCACAAGGGTTGCTCGACGGCGTCAACGGCGAAGCTGATCACGCTCATCAGTTTTGCGCGTTCGAGGGTGCCGACAGGATAGGTCATTTTCTCATGCTTGTCGGCGAGATGCATCAGGATTGCTGTGGAATCGGTGATAGCAAGGTCGCCGTCCATCAGAACCGGGATCTTGCCGGTCGGATTGACAGCGATCACGGCTGGGTCATGGGGGCCGCAGGGGTTGATCGTATATTCAACGCCCAGTTCTTCCAGCATCCACATCACGCGCCCGGCGCGGGTTTTGGGCGAGCCCAGCAAAGTATACATCTTCAATTCCTGTGAGTTTCGCCCAGAAGGGTCAAGTTGGTGGGCGGCGGACCCATCGCGACCGTCGGGGTATATGATCCTTGCGAGCCTGGATAACCAGGTGGGTGCCAGATGCATAAGACCAGGATCAAACGCAGAGCCAGCTCCCGCAAGAAAAATTAAGGCCACCAGGATTCATGCCCCGGCACGGGAAGGACAGCATCCGCCTACCGCAAAGATAGAACCCGCGCAGACGAAATGAAAGGGGCGCCAGCGCGGGATCGACCAAGCCGCCTGCGCGCAGGCGGCCCGCGCGACGTCAGTCGTCGTCGTTCGCCAACCGCGCCAGTCGCTCGCGGCGTCGGCGGCGACGTTCGGCGCGGGCGCTGTCTTCATCTTCCGCAACTTCGGGGGTCGGGTCGGGTTCTGCGGTTTCCGGCGTGTCATCTGCGATTTCGTCTGAAGCTTCGTCGATGCCGGCTTCCTCAGCCGCCGATTCTGTTGCGACGGGCACCACGTCAGCCCCAGCTTCATCGGGTGTTTCGTCTGGTGCGGTGGCGGTGGACGCTGCGCTTCCCGGCCTGTCCAGCCAGCTCAGCAGGTCCCGCTCCGCCGCCATTGCGGCGCTGGATTTCGATCGGCGGCTCGCCTGTTGCGCCTCTGGTTCTTGCTCCGCTTCGGGGGCGGGGGCGACAGATGCGGTCTCCTCCGATGCAATCGACGCTTCAACCGCCGCCACCTCGGACGCCTCTGCAGCGCCGTCGTCCCCCACGTCGGTGGTTCCCTCTGAACCATTGGCCAGCGTGTCAATGCGGGCGGTCAGCGCGTCGATTGATGCCGCTTCAGCAGACAGATCTGAGCCTGGCGCATCGGCGGCTGGCAGGGGCGCTGCTGGCGCAGCAGGCGCTCGCGCCTGACCTTCCGCTTCGTCCAGTTTGTCCGCCAGCAGTAGCGCTGACATCAACAAAAGACGCGATTCCGACAGGGTGGCGCCGGCGTTGGCGAACACGCTTGCCTCTTGATCGACGCGGGCGGCGATGGCGATCAGCCGATCTTCTTCGCCGTCTTCACACACAACTTGATAGGGACGGCCCGCGACCGAGATTGTTACTTCACCCATTTGCACGACCCCCACTCAAGGATTTCAACTCACCGATTGCGGCGTCCAACGCGTCCGCCGCCTCTGCGCGCAACTTAGCGTCGTCATGGCGGGCTTCCTCCAACTCGGAAACCCGGGCGATGGCCTCGTGGCGTTCTTCTGCGATATTCTGTGCGTCTGCAATCGCCGCGTCGCGGGCGCGCTCCGCCTCTTCCAGCCGGGCTGCCGTATCCGACATTTGCGATTGCAGTTCCGCCAGTTCCGCAGGGTCCGCCACCGGCTGGGCGTCGGTTGCCGCCTGCAGGGTTGCAATTTCGCTTTGCGCCAGCGCCAGCGCGCTGCTGGCGTCAGACAATTGCGCTTGCAACTGATCAACCTCAGCCGGATCGGCGCTGGGCTTTTCAGTCATTTCCTTCAAGGCGGCGATTTCATCCTGAGCCGCCTGCAAAGCTGCCGTCTGGTCGGACAGGGTGCTTTCCAGTTCCGCAATCTGCTGCCTGGCTTGCTCCAATGACGCCTCGGTTTCCTTCAGCGCGTCATCCGCCGCACCGCCCATTTGCGCCTTCTCGGCCTCTGCCGCCTCAGCCGCCAGCGACAGCGCAGCCATCTCTGTGGTTTTGGCGACCAAAGCCTTTTCTGCTGCGGAAAGGTTCGCCGCCAAATGACCCGCCGCCTCGCGTTCTGTCGCCAGCACATGCTCCAGCCGCTCGATCGCCTCTTGCAGACGTTGGGTCGCCGCGTTCAAATTTGTCATGGTTGCACCTTTCCACGCATTCGCCGCGTTGTCCCGCGCCGCCCCGGCCGAATCGTAGAGCCGGTCACCTGCTCAGGAGCGAGTATCCCAAGCCCAAAGGGCCACCGCAACGCTAGTCCTGCGTTGATCAGCGCCTTGACCGACCAACACCCATTGGCAATAAGCGGGAAAAGTCGGCGAAACGGTGTCGGCATGTCAGTTTCTGAAAGAGAGCCCGTCTTGGATATCACCACGCTCAGATCCACGCATCCCGAACATTGGCGCATGGCGACGGCGCTGCGCGTCCTGGCGATGGACGCCGTACAGGTGGCGAATTCCGGTCACCCCGGCATGCCGATGGGTATGGCGGACGCTGCGACCGTCTTGTTCCGCAATCACATGAAGTTCGACGCATCCGCCCCAAACTGGGCCGATCGCGACCGTTTCGTGCTGAGCGCAGGTCATGGCTCCATGCTGCTCTATGGCCTTTTACACCTGACAGGATACGAAGATTTCCCGATTGAAGAGATCAAGAATTTCCGCCAGCTCGGATCGAAAACCGCGGGCCACCCAGAATATGGGCATGGCGCTGGCATCGAAACCACCACTGGCCCGCTGGGCCAGGGTCTGGCGACTGCGGTCGGCATGGCGATGGCGGAACGGTCGATGGCGGCCCGTTTTGGCCGCACGGTTGTTGATCACCACACCTATGTCATCGCTGGCGACGGGTGTCTGATGGAAGGCGTCAGTCAGGAAGCCATTGGTTTGGCCGGCCGGCTGCAACTGGGCAAGCTGATCGTTCTTTGGGACGACAACGGCATATCAATCGACGGCGAGGTGTCGCTGTCTGACCTGACCGATCAGCCCGCGCGGTTCCGCGCATCGGGCTGGGAAGTGATCCAGGTGAACGGCCATGACCCGGTCGCCATAGATAAGGTGCTGACCGCCGCTAAACAGTCGGGCTTTCCAACGCTGATCGCGTGCAAGACGCATATCGGCTACGGTTCGCCGACCAAGCAGGACACGTCCAAGGCCCATGGCTCTCCCCTCGGGGCAGAGGAAATCGCCGTGACGCGCGAAGTCTATGGCTGGGCCGAAGGCCCGTTCGAGATGCCCGCCGATGTCGCCGAAGGCTGGAAAGCTGTCGGCGCCGCCGGGAAAGACGCGCATGCGGCATGGACTGTCCGCCTCGACAAACTGAACGCCCGTCGGCGTGAAGAGTTTGACCGCGTCATCGCGGGCGAGCCGTCGAAGCGCCTCGTGGCGGCGGTGCGCAAACTGAAGCGCTCCATTTCCGAAGAGCAGCCCAAGATCGCAACCCGCAAAGCGTCAGAAAATGCGCTGGCCGCGATCAACCCGGTGTCGCCTGAAAACATCGGTGGATCGGCTGACCTGACCGGGTCCAACAACACACTGACAGATGATCTGGGCGCGTTCACCGCGAACAATCCGGCGGGCCGCTATGTCTATTACGGCATTCGGGAACACGGTATGGCCGCCGCGATGAACGGCATGGCGCTGCATGGCGGCGTCACGCCCTATGGCGGCACCTTCCTAGTTTTCGCCGATTATGCGCGTGGCGCGATGCGGCTGAGCGCGCTTATGAAGCAGCGCGTTGTCTATGTGTTGACCCATGACAGCATCGGGTTGGGCGAAGATGGCCCGACCCACCAGCCGATCGAACAGATTGCCATGCTACGCGCAACGCCTGATTTCACCGTCTTCCGTCCTGCGGATGCAGTTGAGACGGCCGAATGCTGGGAACTGGCGCTGACCATGAACGGCCCCAGCGCATTGGCGCTGACCCGTCAGGGTCTGCCGACCGTGCGTAACCACCACACCAACCGCAACCAGTCAGCCCAGGGCGCCTATATCCTGGAAGACGCCACAGAAAAACGGCAGGTCATCCTGCTGGCGACTGGATCTGAGGTTGAAATCGCGCTTGCTGCTCGACAGATGCTGGAGGCTGAAGGCATCGGTGCCCGTGTCGTGTCGATGCCGTCATGGGAGCTGTTCTCGCAGCAGGACGAAGCCTACCGTCGCAAGGTTCTGCCACGCGGTTCCGTTCGTATCGGGATCGAGGCGGCAGGATCCTTTGGCTGGGATCGCTGGCTGTCAGGCGAACGGGGCGACAGCCGTAAATCCACTTTCATCGGGATGGAAGGCTTTGGCGCCTCGGCCCCGGCGCCGGAACTGTACGAACATTTCGGTATCACGGCGGAAAAGGCGGTTGAGGCGGCCAAAGCGCTGCTCTGACCGCCAGACAGGTTTGGAATTGACGGAACGGCGGCCTCATGGGCCGCCGTTTCGCGTTCTGGGGTTGGTTCCGGGCGTTTCCCTGGCGCCAATGCTGTTGCGTTGCCCCACGCCTGGGCTAGTGTTCAGGTCTTGCGGCGGCAGACCGCGATCAAGGGAGATGATCAATGCGCCATTACGACTGGCTTGCCCATTATGCGATGTCGACGCCAACCGCTCCGTGTTGGACCGACCTTGCTTCGTCCCGAAGCTACACCTTCGCCGAAGCTGATGATCGCGTCCGCCGTCTGGCCAGCCATCTGGCGAGGAACTGCGGCGTCGAAAAGGGCGACCGGGTGGCGACGCTGGCGATGAATTCCACCGACTTGCTGGAGGTTCATGCAGCCTGCGCCAAATTGGGGGCGATCTTCTTTCCCCTGAACTGGCGCCTCGCGGGACCGGAACTGAATTTCATCGTCTCGGACGGTACGCCCAAGGTGGTGATCCACGACGAAGAAACCCGCCCGCTGCTAGAGGCGATGACCGAAACCATTGCGCATGTCATCCCAACCACGGGTCTTGGCGGCGACAGCCCGTACGAAGCCGCAATCGCGGCCGCAGGCCGGGATCATCCGACCCCGGTGGTGGATCAGGACGACACATGGCTGATCCTCTATACCTCCGGTACGACGGGCAGGCCCAAAGGCGCGCCAAACACGTTTGGCATGGCCTTCATTAACGCAGTTAACCTTGGCTTCGCGTCAGAGATTACGCCCAAGACCGTTGGCCTGACCGTGCTGCCGCTGTTCCACACGGCAGGTATCAACTGCTACACCATGCCCATCCTTCATGCGGGGGGATCGTCGCTGGTGATGCGCACCTTTGACCCTGCCGAAACACTGCGTCTGATCGGCGATCCGGATGTTGGCCTGACCCATTTCTTTGGCGTGCCCGCCAATTACCTTTTCATGAGCCAGCACCCGGATTTCGCCACAACCGACTTTTCCCGCATCGTCCGCTGCGGCATTGGCGGCGCGCCATCGCCCGTGCCGCTGATTGAGACCTATCAGGAAAAGGGCATCATCATCACGCAAGGCTTCGGGATGTCCGAAACCAGCCCCTTAGTTTCCATCCAGACTTTTGAACAGGCGGCGTATAAACCGGGTAGCGCAGGTCGCTGCGGTCTTCACGCCGAACTTAAGATCGTCAAAGAAGACGGCGACGACGCAGCGCCGGATGAGGTGGGCGAATTGTGGGTGCGGGGCCCGAACATCACGCCTGGTTACTGGAACCGGCCTGAGGCGAATGAAAAGGAATGGCAGGACGGCTGGTTCAAAACCGGCGACGCGGCGCGCGTGGACGCGGATAGCGACCTGTGGATCGTGGATCGCTGGAAGGACATGTACATCTCAGGCGGTGAAAATGTGTACCCGGCAGAGGTGGAAAACACGCTCTTTGCGCTGAAAGGCGTCGCTGACGGCGCGATTGTCGGCGCGCCGGATGACAAATGGGGCGAGGTTGGCGTCGCCTTTGTCGTCAAAGAAGACGGCGTCGAGCTGAGCGAAGCCGACGTCGTCGACTGGTTCAAGGACCGTGTCGCCCGCTACAAGATCCCGGCCCGCGCGGTCTTCATCGACGAACTGCCGCGCAACGCCACGGGCAAAGTTCTAAAACGTACGCTGAGAGAACAGCTGTGAGTGGCAGATCCTACACCTTCACACACGCGTTGTGCCGCGAACCTGCGAGCTCTGTGATCGACGGTCTCAGGGCCGTCGATGTTGGCGCGCCGTCACTGGCTGCGTTTCAAAAAGACCACGCTGATTATGTCGCCGCGTTGAAAGCCACTGGCGCCTCGGTCACCGTGCTGCCGGCGAACGAGGCGTTTCCCGACAGCGTCTTTATCGAAGACGCCGCGATCTGCTTGCAGGAAGGCGCTGTCGTCACCCGCCCTGGCGCGCCCACGCGGCTGGGCGAGGCGGCGGATCTGGCGCCGACATTGGCGGATTTCTACGACGACATCCGCACTGTCACAGGCCCCGGCTTCATCGAAGGTGGTGATGTCCTGGTGTGTGAAACCGAAATCCTCGCCGGACAATCCGCCCGGACAGACGCCGCCGGCATCGCCGCGCTGCAGGATCTGGTGCGCGACTGGGGCTATCGGGTGAGGGAGGTGATCACCCCGCCGGGGGTCCTGCATTTCAAAACCGATTGCTCGCTGATTGACGAGGAAACCGTGCTGTGCACCGAGAGGATGGCAGCCACAGGCTGTTTCGACGGCTATCGAGTGATCCATACGCCGGAAGGCGAGGATGCGGCGGCGAACGCGATCCGGTTCAACGACCTTGTGCTTGCCCCTAATGGGTTCCCCAAGACGGCGGACAAGCTGGTTGCGGCAGGGTTTGACCTGCGCCTGATCGACAATGCCGAAGCGGCGAAACTGGATGGCGGCATGTCGTGCCTTTCGCTGCGATTTTCGCCGCAAGGCGCGGGTCAGGGGACCAGCGTCTGACTTCAAGCCGAATGTGTATTTCAACACGCCTAATTGTGGTCAAATTACGATAGATTTGACTCGCAATCGTGTTGGGAGATGATCAATGACAGACAAAACAGATTTCAACTCATGGGATGGCCGGGACAGCAACGCCGCGACGTTTGGCAAATTCGATGTGTCCGGCTGGCTGCGCCGTATCGAAGACGATGATCAACGCGACCCGCATGATCATTACCGTTTGGTCGAAGGCGAAGACGGTCTGGCGCTTTACGCCTGACCCTTGCGCCGAAAAGGGGTGGAGCCTTCTGCGCTCTTCGGGATAGCCTGAGCGTCAGGAAATCCGGAAGGGCGACGCATGCGGTTCAAGACACAACGCAAAATCGAATGGGGCGACTGCGACAGCGCAGGCATCGTCTATTACCCCAACTATTTTCGCTGGATGGACCAGGCGTTCCACGAACTCGCGCTGGCTGAGGGCTTTAATCAGCGCCGGCTTTTGGATGAATACGGTCTTCTGGGCACGCCGTTGGTCGGGGCGGGGGGCGATTTCACCTCGCCGGCATCCTATGGCGACATAATGGACATCTACGCCTGGTTCACCCATCTCGGCCGCAGCAGCATGCGCCTTGGCTATCGGCTCGAGGTGGACGGTCGGGTGATCGTCGAAGGCCATGAGAAGCGTGTCTTTGGCAAGGGCGGCGCGGCGGGCCTTCAGACGGTGGAAATCCCTCCAGATCTGCGGCCCGGCATTGAGCAATATCTGGAACCGCAGACAGCGGCAAAATAATGAAAGACGCCGCCGAAGTAACCTCGGCGGCGTCTTTGTTCACTATTAGGGCTTGGTTCAGCCGCGGCGCCGACGTCGGCCGCCGCGCGCGCCGCCTTCGCCTTCTGCGGCGGGCGCCTTGTTGAACTTGATCCAAGCGCCGCCCGACGGGTCGACGTTCAACAGGAAGTCGGCGGCCTTGATCGCCTCAATCTCTTTCGACGGCGTGCCCTTGGTCTCCCCCAGGCCGATCAGCGGGGCCAAGGCGGCGGGGTCGACGCCCTCGGGAATGACGATCCCCAGCGTTTCCAGCTTGGCGATCTGCTCAGCGATCTTTTTGGGCGAGGCGCCCAGTTTCACGGGGTTCATGATGGCGGACGTCATGCCAGCCGCCGCCGCCATTGGCAGGAAGGCATTGTTGATGCCGTGGCGGTTGGGCAAGCCGAATGAGATGTTCGATGCGCCGCAGGTCGTGTTCACGCCCAGTTCTTCGCGCAGGCGGCGGACCAGAGTAAACACCTGATGCCCCGCGGTCGCCATGGCGCCGATGGGCATGACCAGCGGGTCGACGACGATGTCATGGGCCGGGATACCGTGATCGGCGGCACGCTCGACAATTTTCTTGGCGACGGCGAAGCGCACTTCGGGATCTTCCGAAATGCCTGTGTCGTCATTGGAAATCGCCACGACCGGTACGTTGTATTTCGCGACCAGCGGCAGGACCATTTCCAGCCGTTCTTCTTCCCCGGTGACGGAGTTCAGCAGCGGCCGGCCTTCCGCGGTTTCCAGCCCGTTTGCCAGCGCGCCGGGGACAGAGCTGTCGATGCAAAGCGGCACGTCAACCAGCGCTTGCACTTTCTCAACCAGCGCCTTCATCAGCGCGGGCTCGACAAAGTTGTTGTCGGCATAGCGCGGATCTTCGGCCATCTTGTTCGAGAATACGGCGCCCGAATTGATGTCGAGCACATGCGCCCCGCAGGCGACTTGCTCCAGCGCATCCTTTTCGACGGTGGTGAAATCGTCCATTTCCAGCTCAGCCGCAAGTTTCTTGCGGCCCGTCGGGTTGATCCGCTCGCCGATAACGCAGAACGGCTCTTCAAAGCCGATCACGACGGTTTTTGTTTTGCTTTCGATTACGGTGCGGGTCATTCGGCAACTTTCTTTTGCAGGCGCGCAGGTGCGATCTTGCGGAGCCTTAGCATCCGCGAGGTGAGATTAGAACAGGTCAGGATGTCATGGGCGGGACTACCTCCGCCCTATCAGGTCAGGCTGTGGCCGCAACGGAGTGCGTGCCGCCGAATTCGTCGGTGAACTCTGCCGTTTTCTTGATTCCGCCCAGCGGGAAGAAATGCACGTTGGTCACGTTGAAATCAGGGTTCGCTGCAGCGTGGTTGGCCAGGTCGGTGAGCACCTCTTCCGGCGTGAACGGCAGGACCAGCTTGGTTAGGTCCGCCGCGCGGCGCTGAAGCACGCGCAATGACGGGCCAACGCCGCAGGCCATTGAGAATTTGATCAGCGTCTGCAGCTTGGCGGGGCCGGCGACGCCGATATGGATCGGCAGCGTGACGCCCTCGGCTTTCAGTCGGTCCGCCCATTCGATGACGGGAGCGGCTTCGAAGCAGAACTGCGTCGCAATCGCCATGTGGGCGTCAGTGCGATCCTGAAACATGTTCTTCCAGCGGATCGCGTCCATGACATTCTGGTCGGACCCATCCGGGTCAATATCCTTGTTGCCTTCCGGGTGGCCGCCGACATGCAGGCGCTTGAAACCCGCCTTGGCGAACTCACCCGATTCCAGCAGTTGCATAGAGTCGCTGAAATCGCCGTGTGGATTGGTCACGCCGCCTGCCAGCAAAAGCGCCTGATCGACATTCGCCTCGCCCTGATAGCGGGCGATCCAGTCGGTCAGGGTGGTCTTGTCTTTGATGATACGCGCGGGGAAATGCGGCATTACGGGGAAACCCTCGCCCGAAATACGCTTGGCCGTCGCGACCATATCTTCGATGGGCGTGCCTTCGATGTGGGCGATGTAGACGCGCGTGCCTTCTGGCAGGATCGCGCGGAAATCTTCAATTTTTTCGGCGGTGCGGGGCATCACCTCAATCGAAAAGCCGTCTATGAACGACGCAATCGCACTGGATGCGGGGGCCGCCGTCGGTTTTTTACGGTCAAAGAAACTCAAGATCTTCGCCATGATCCACACCCTTTAGCTTTGCGGCTCGCTCCAGCCGTCATTTGCAATCAGCGTTTTGATACGGTCAGTGTCGAATTCTGTGACCAGGCGGTCTGCTTCCGCCTCAGCCACGGCACGGTCATCCGCGCCTTCAATCGTCACTGGCCCAACCTTGCGCCATTCCGCCAGATAAGCATCGTCTTCCTTGGCGCCAATCTTCATCGCGCATCTGTCAATCGCTTGTTCAAACCGTTCTGGCAGCTGTATTTTAGCTGCGCGGCGGCCTTTACCGACGATGACTTGTGCGGGGATATCCCGCCAGTAAACTGTCACGACTTGTGGCATTCTGATTCCAGCTATCTTGGCCTTTGATGACCCGTTTGCTCCCGAAGACCCTAACTAGCGCGCAGTTTTTCGACCTTGCGCGCTTTTTTTGCGACATCATCCCATTCATATGAACCGCATCTGGACAATGCGTCGTAATTGCGCATTGAGACGTCGTTTTTCATTCTCTATCGTTAGGCTCGAGACGTGGCATTGGCCGCCTCATGGCAAACTAGGTTTGATACCTTTTATGGGTTCCTCCCCAACTGTTTCGTTCGAATTTTTCCCACCGAAGGGCCCGAATGGCGTAATGCGTCTGTGGCGGTCCGTTGAACGGCTCGCGCCGATGGGGCCCAGCTTTGTTTCGGTGACATACGGCGCAGGGGGATCAACGCGGGAACGGACAGTGGCGGCGATCCACACAATCCGTGACCGCGCACGCCTAGACGTTGCCGGGCACCTGACATGTGTTGGTGCCAGCAAGCTGGAAACACTGGCGATTGCCAGAACATACGCCAAAATGGGGGTGCGCCGGATTGTGGCCCTGCGCGGCGATCCGCAAAACGCGGAAGACGGGTTTGAGGCGCATCCAGACGGATTCGCAGGATCGGTTGAGCTTGTCGAAGCTCTGAAGGAAACGGGCCGCCACCATGTGACGGTCGGCGCCTATCCTGAACCGCACCCAGAGGCGTCTGATGATCAGGCGGATATCGCGCATCTGAAACGCAAGTTCGATGCGGGCGCTGACGACGCGATCACGCAGTTTTTCTTCGACACCGATACATTCCTGCGGTTTCGCGATCGCTGCGAAAAAGCCGGCATCGGCAAACTGGTTATCCCCGGCATCCTTCCGATCGAGGATTTCGCCAAGATGCAGGGTTTCGCGGCCCGTTGCGGTGCCAAGGTGCCTGAATGGATGGCGACCGCCTATCAGCGAGCCGCCGAAGCGGATGCGACGGAGCTTCTGTCCATCTCAATCGCTAGTGAGATGTGCGATGCACTGTCGTCCGAGGGCGTCGATCACTTCCACATCTACACGCTCAACAATCCCGATCTGCCATATCAGGTCTGCCAGGCGTTGGGTGTTGAACCCCAGCCGATGCGGATCGCAGCGGCGGGCGGCTGCGCCTGACCTTCTAAACGCGGCTTTGCGCTGACAGGGCGTTTTCCGATCAATCGTGGATCTGACCTGTGTGCGAAAGGTTAATTGATGCACATGGGTTAAAGCGGAAATTTGGGATTTGCGCAAGTCGCGTCGGAATCAAGCCGAAGGTGCCGATGCGAGCGTCAGGCCGTACCGGCGGTCTGACGCTTTTGGAGTGGAGCGCTAAGCGTGCACTCCAGATGTACTTTGCTGGGATAAAGCAAGAAGATCGGAACTTGGAGCGTCAGCCTACGGCCTAACCCTCGCATCGGCTAGCGCTTCGAGATTTAAAGCGTCGGTTGGTGGGCATAAATTCCCACCCGACATCAGCGCTCAGCGGCGAGTTTGCCCTAGGACCCGATCAAGACATCTCGCGCAAGGGTCTCCTGGATCACCAGGTTGATTGGAATGCGCAATTTTATGCTGACGTCTCCTGTGTTGATCTTTGAACAAACTGATACCGCTTGCCTGAAAACCGCCCTAGGTTTCTTCCGATGTGATTTGGGAGAAACCTGTGTCTGCAACGCCTACTGAACTGGCCAGCGCCGCCCATGCTGCGCTGTCCTCCGCCATTTCCATAGCGCCTTTTACCGATGAATATGCAGGTCTGACGTCTGAGACGGCCTATGCCGCCACGGCCCAACTGCGCCAGTTGCGTGGCGCCCGCGTCGTTGGGCGCAAGATCGGTTTCACCAATCGTAACATCTGGCCGCGCTATAACATTGGCTGTCCGATTTGGGGCGACGTCACCGAGGCGACGTTGCTGCCCGCCGGCGCGCCTGTTGCGCTGAGCGTATATGCCGAACCAAGGTTGGAACCTGAGATTGTCCTCGGCCTCAAATCCGCGCCATCGCCAGATATGGATGACACCGCCTTTGCCGCCTGCATCGACTGGGCGGCGCCGGGATTTGAGGTCGTACAATCGATCTATCCGGGCTGGAAGTTTGGCGTCGCTGATACGATCATTGCGGGCGGCTTGCACGGCGGTCTGATGATCGGCCCGCGTACAGCCGCGACACCCGAGATTCTGGCAGGTTTACCGGACGTGCGCATGACCCTTCTTCGTGGCGGCGAAGCGGTGGAAGATGGCGTCGGCGCCAATGCATTAGACGGCCCGTTATCCGCGCTGCGCCATCTCGTCCAGGTTCTGGCTGATGATCCCCACAATCCGCCCCTCGCAGCGGGCGAGGTTGTGACAACGGGCACCCTGACCGACGCCTGGTCGGTCGCGCCGGGCGAGGTTTGGTCGGCACGCTATCACGGCGTTCTTGGTGCCGAGATAGCGATCAGCTTTGTCTGACGGGCAGGTTGAACCTGTGAAGCTGGCGAAGTTTCATGCGCGGTATTATGGTACGTTTTATTTTGCAATCAGTAGGTACGAGATGGTTTCACGTGTGAAACCCTTTCCGTGATCACGCCTGGTTGGCGGCGATGATCATGTCGGCGGCCGAAGGGCTCAGCGCGATTGGCGTGTCATGCATGATCGCCAGCCGTGTCAGCGCCTGAAGGTCCACATCGGCTCCGTGGGGCGCCGCAGGATCGGCAAAGAAGATCAGCGCGTCCAGTTCACCCGTCGCAACCAGCGCGCCCAACTGCTGATCGCCGCCGCGCTTGCCGCGCGACAGGCGCCTGACCGAAAGGCTTGGCGCCGCTTCGGTCAGCATCGCGCCGGTGCCGCCCGTACAGATCAGCCTGTGCCCGGCCAGCGCCTTTTCATGCCTGCGCACCCAGGCCTGGAGGTGCGCCTTGCGGCCATTATGCGCGACGACCGCTATGCGCCGGGGCGAGGTTGATTGCGCTTGCGCGCGAGCTGTCATTTCAAGAATTGCATGGATCTGCCCGGTGAACCCGTCCGCCTCCGCCGGAAAGGCCCCGTCCAGCGCGGCAGTGCCCACTGTGAAACCGGCGGCGCCGGCCTTGGCGGCGGCGACAATCCGGTCCTCGCGATCGATGCTGCCGGCCATCACGACAGGCTTGGACACGGCGGCGCAAACGTTCTGCATCAACTGGGCGACGTCGCCTTCGTGGCGGTAGGCCAACAGATCAAGGCCATGCACGTGTTCCAGCTCCACCAGCTGTTTGGCTGAGGCGGTGATATCGTCAATCGATCCGGCTAGCACGCTGGGGTGCCCGACGATGCGGCCGGGAAAGGGAAAGTACCGGACCGGGTGTTCACGCGTGATCTTCGTGACCAGATCGGGCCGCGTGCCGCCCAGCAGGCAGTCAACATCCAGCGCGACCGCGGCGCGGGCCGAGGCAAGCTCGCTCTCTTCATCCAGGCTCACGACCTCCAGGTATGACCGCCCGCCCGCGTCCCTGATCTGGTCGGCCAGCGCCTTCAGGTCTTCAAAAGGCAGGCCGATATCCTTGAACCCGATATGGCGAACACCGCCCGCCAACGCCTCATCCAGCCGCGCGCGGGCGTCGGGGATTGTCTGGTCGTTAGAGGTGAGCATCAGGATGAAATTGAACGCCATCTCGGCTTTGGTCCTTTGATTTTTCGTCTGGCCACCCTGTTTGGGCGCCTGACGCTTAGTTTCACCAGCGCGACGATGATTGCCAGCCTCAATTCGCTTGCCCGCCGCCGCGCCGCAGCATAGTGGTGAGTAAGGGAAGTGAGGACCAAGTGGCCAACGCGGCGAACCAGAACAGACGCTTAGCTGCGACCCCGGTCGCTGGACTGGATCTGGGCACGAATAATTGCCGCCTGCTTGTCGCCGAACCGCGGGGCGAGGAATTCCACGTCATCGACAGCTTTTCCCGATCTGTTCGCCTTGGCGAAGCCATCGAAACAACGGGCGCGCTGTCGCATGGCGCGATGGACCGCACGATTGAGGCGTTGAAGATATGCGCCGACAAGGTTCGCCGCGCCAAGGTCGACAACTTTCGCGCTGTCGCCACCGCCGCCTGCCGCCAGGCGCTGAACGGCGCTGAATTCGCCGATCGCGCTTTTGATGAAACCGGCGTCCGCCTCGAAATCATCACCCCTGAGGAAGAGGCTCTGCTGGCCGTGTCCGGCTGCGGCCCCCTGATCGATCACGAAACGGAACGTGTGTTGATCTTCGACATCGGCGGCGGTTCCACCGAACTGGTGCTGCTCGACGTGTCGGCCGCCGCGCCCGAAGACCGCGTCAGCCTGGTGCAGGCGGCGGGATCAAAGGACAACCCTGTGAAAATCATCGAATGGACGTCGGTGCCAGTCGGCGTCGCTACCCTTCAGGACAAGTTCGCCGAGATTGCCGACCCAGGCCGCAGATACGGTCTGATGACCTGGTACTTCGAAGAACTGATCGCCGGTTTCGCCCAGGACGCCCCTGCGGTTGAACGTGGCTCGCGCCTTCAACTCATTGGCGCTTCCGGGTCGGTGACGACTATCGGGTCCGCCCATCTGGGGCTTAAACGCTATGACCGGTCCAAGGTAGACGGCCTTTGGGTGCCGGTTCGGTCTGTCCGCCGCATTGCGCGGGAACTCGCCAGCCTGAACGACCTCGCGCGCGCCCAGCATCCCAGTGTCGGGGCGGAACGATCCAAGCTGATCGTGGCGAGCTGCGCGATCCTCACAGCGATCCTGAACTTCTGGCCGGCGCCGGAACTGCGCGTCGCTGACCGGGGGCTGCGCGAAGGCCTGATCTACGCCCAGATCGCCAATCCGAAGGCCCGCGCGTCATGAGCGGGGCTGGCCGCGGGGCGCGGGAGCTCAGGACACGCGTGAAAACCGCCAAGGGGCGCAAGCTGTCATCCAAGCTGTGGCTCGAACGGCAGTTGAACGATCCTTACGTTCAGCGCGCTCAGCGCGAAAGTTTGCGGGGCCGCGCAGCGTACAAGATTCTCGAGATTGACGACAAGTACCGCTTCCTCGTCCCCGGCGCCCGTGTCGTTGATCTTGGCTGCGCCCCGGGTGGCTGGCTGCAGGTCGCGGTCCCGCGCATCAATGCTCTGGGCGAGAAAAAGGGCAAGAAAGTCGGCCGCATAATTGGTCTAGACTTGCAAGAGGTTGAACCCGTGCCCGGTGCGGAACTGCGGGTGATGGATTTCCTGGAAGATGATGCGGATCAGCAGGTCAAGGAATGGCTGGGCGGTCAGGCGGACGTGGTCATGTCGGACATGGCGGCGTCGTCCTCGGGCCATAAACAAACCGACCACCTGAGGATCATGGCGCTGTGCGAAGCGGCGGCTTACCTCGCCTTCGACGTTCTTGCCGAAGGCGGCACATTCGTTGCGAAAGTCCTCGCGGGCGGAGCGGAGGGCGACCTCCAGAAGGAGCTCAAACGCCGCTTTACCAAGGTCGTCCACATGAAGCCGCCATCAAGCCGCAAGGACAGCTCGGAAAAGTTCGTTATCGCCACCGGCTTCAGGGGTGAGCCGGACTGAGCGGCGCCGAACTCAACCCCATCTTTGTCGTCCAAGGTCTCACGCCACCACAACACAGTGAAACCGGCGCTTCAGAAAGGGCTTTACCGGTTGTGAAAGATGAACCCGATGAAATTCATCAACAGCTGCGCCGCGAGGATCTGCGTCGATGATGTCGGGTCGTAATCCGGCGCAACCTCCACCAGATCAACACCGGCAATCTGATGGGCTTTGGAAGCGCCCTGCAGTAGTTCCAGAACCTCATAGTAAAGAAACCCGCCATGGCTGGGCGTACCAGTGCCCGGTGCTATGGAGGGGCAGAAGGCGTCGATGTCGATGGTCACGTAAAGCCGCGCATTGGCTGGCAACCGGGCTAGGACCGCCTCAACCCCCAGCTGACGCACCTGCCGGACCGACAGGATATCCGACCCCATCGTGCGCGCTGCTTCGTACCCTTCTTTGGCGGTAGAGGAGACATTGCGGATGCCGAGCTGCGTCAGACCGGTGACGTAATCCTTTTCCGCCGCCCGGCGCATCGGGTTGCCGTGGCCATGGCGGACGCCGTGCCGTTCGTCGACGAAATCCAGATGTGCGTCGATCTGAAGGATGTGGATTGGGCCCTGATCATCAAAGGCGCGCACGCAGGGAATGTTTACCGAATGATCGCCCCCGATGGTGACTGGCAGGGCGCCTGCGGTCAGGGCTTTGCGCACGCCAAATTCGATGTTGGCGTGGCTGGTTTCGGTGTCGGTGTGGATGATGTCGGCGTCGCCCATGTCGATCATCCGGACGTCCTCGCCCAGATAGGTCGCGTCGTCTTCGTGGTCGTAGGCGCCTGCATGGCCAAAGCTGAACAGCGTTGATGCCTCCCGCACGCCGCGGGGGCCGAAGCGAGCGCCTGATCGCCATTGGGTGCCAAAATCGAAAGGCGCGCCAAGGATCGCGACATCGGCATCAATGGCGTCCCAGTCTTCAACATAGGGCTTCTTGGCGAAGGTGGAAATACCGACGAAGGGCAGGTTCAGGCGGCCGGATTCGTAACCGTGGGACATGAAGGGAACCTCTGGATCTGTGTACCCTCACTGCTAGCCTGAGGGGCGGGCGACGTCAAAGACAGGATCGGCATTACACGCGGTTTCACGCGTGAAACCACGTTTAAGTCATTGATTTATATGGAATCACACGTGAAACGCCATAGTTTGTTCATGGTATGATCCCGCATTTCACACCAAAAGCCGGATCAGCTGCTGGCGACGGCGATGGCCTCAATCTCCACCTTGGCGTCTTTGGGTAGGCGCATGACCTGATAGGCCGACCGCGCGGGTGGGGCGGTTTCAAACGCGCCGGCGTAGACCGCGTTCATTTCGCCGAACTGGTCCATATCGGTCAGGAACACCATGCATTTGACGATGTCGCCCATTCCAACACCTTCGGAGGAGAGGATGGCTTCGATGTTGCCGAGGCAGAGCGTAGTCTGTTCAGCCACGGTGTCGGGCATGTCGCCTGTCTCCGGGTGCAGCGGCAACTGGCCGGACACGAAAATGAACCCGTTGGCGCGGGTCGCCTGGGAATAGGGGCCAGCGGCCTCGGGCGCGTTGGTTGTGGCGATGACTGTTTTCGACATGGAAAGCTCCTGCTGAGGTCGATGAGAGAGTCGTTTTTGATCTGGACAAAGGCGGCGCTGGTCAGCGCGCCTCAGGCATAGCCAAGCGCGGATTTGTTCGCCGCCAGCGCGCGGTCATATTCCATCACGCGCGCGGTCTCAGTAGCGACCTCTGCCCCCTGACTGCGGGCGAGGCAAAAGAAAACCGTGTCGATGCCCAGCGTAATGCCGCCGCCGGTGACAACGCCGCCATCGTCGACAATCGCAGCCTGTTCTGTGGCGATATCGTCTGGCAGCAGATCCAAGGGCGGCGTTTCGCCGTTAAACACCCGGCTTTTGGTCGTGGCCCGCTTGCCGCTGAGCAGACCTGCAGCAGCGACGATCATCGCCCCCGTGCAGATGGAGGAGACGCGCGCCGTCGAACCGCGCAGGTAGGCCAGCGTTGCTTCGTCCGCCGACGCATCTGTCCAGCCGGGTCCGCCGGTGACGATCAGATCGTCGAATTCAGGCGCATCGTCAAAACCATGATCGGCTACCACCTGCATGCCGTTCGCGCATGTGATCAGGCCCGCCGATCGGGCGACGCCAGCAAAGGCCAGGTCAGGCGCAATCCGCTTGGCGATGGACAGCACGCCATAGGTCGCGCCCAGGTCAATTGGCTCAACGCCGTCATAAATCAGGATGCCGTACATGCCGGTCGCCTTTTCGATTTCAACGGATTTCACGATGCGGAAATGCGCAGGTCTTTGCAACACGCGACCAGGCGTAGATCACAAGGTCCGACCGGACCCTGACTTAAGCTGGCCCACGCCGCGCTGCGGCGCAGGCCCGCCGTTTCAGAACGGCATGGGGTGCGCGCGGTTGGCGGTGGAAAGATCCGCCATCGCCTCGTCCGTCAGCACGATGTCCCGGCCCGCTGCGATGTGATCCAGCTGCGCCATGGTCGTGGCGCCGAAGATCGGAATGCAGGGGAAAGGGCGCTGCAGGCAAAAGCTCATCGCCATGTGAACGGGGTCAAGCCTATGCTTTTCGGCAACCTCCAGAAACGCCCGCACCGCCGCGTCCAGCCGGGGCGACGTGCGGGGTGATCCGCCAGCGATATGGTGGCGCGACCCTTCGGGCAGGGCGCCGTCCAGATATTTTCCGGTGATAAAGCCGGTGACCAAAGGTGAAAACGCCAGCAGCGTGACATCTTCGTTATGGCCAAGCTCAGCCATGTCGCCATCGTATGGCATGCGGCAAAGGACAGAATATTCGTTCTGGATCGCGGCGATGCGCGGCCCGCCTGCGCGCTCGCCAGCCGCCAGCCACTGCATTGTGCCCCAGGCGCTTTCATTCGACAGGCCAAAGGACCGGATTTTGCCTTCGTCGGTCAGCCTGACCAGTTCGCCCATCACATCGTCGAGGTTCTGGATCATTGTGGTGCGATCCTGTTTCGACGGATCATAATCCCAGATCTGGCGAAAGTGGTACGAGCCCCGGTTTGGCCAGTGCAGCTGGTAGAGGTCTATGTAATCTGTCTGCAAGCGGCGCAGCGACCCTTCGCAGGCTTCGCGGATGACCTTGGCGTCGACCAGCTGTCCTTCGCGCACGAATGACTTGTTTTCGCCTGCGCATTTGGTGGCGATCACATAGTCCTTCCGCCGCCCGGTCTTGGCGTTCCAGCGACCGATGATGTCTTCGGTGCCGCCAACAGTTTCCTTTTTGACGGGGTTCACCGGGTACATTTCGGCCGTGTCCAGAAAGTCGATGCCATAGTCGAGGCTGGCGTCGAGCTGGTGATGGCCCTCTTCCTCGGTGGAATTGGTGCCGAAGGTCATGGTGCCGAGGCAAAAGGCGCTGACATCAATGCCGGTGCGGCCAAGTTGGGTGCGTCGCATATCGGGGGTCCTTTGTTGGTCACCCGAATGGCTATCATTTAAAGCGCTAGGCGCAAGAGGTGGCCGCTAAAGACCGAGGTTGGTTTGGGCGTTGATGTTCTGGTTTAAGCATTGCGATAAGACGACGAGCAATTCTGTTCGCAACGATTGCGATCGGCCCGGCGCAGACTTGGTCAGCTCGGCGTCTAGGAAATCTTCTTCGCTGTTACAGTCGCCCCGATCGCCGCAATCGCCTTACATTGACCCCAGGCCTTTATCGTAGCGACTAACTCGGATCCTTTGAAACGCGATGAGAGACTTAGCCAATCCTTGTCACTGTCCCTTGTTGATCGGCCGGTCTTGCGTCCAGTCGTAAACCCCGCGATCACGCTCTTCGACCGCCTGCTTCCAGCCGACATCTTCGGACCGCTCCTTGAAGTTGATCCCTTCCGGCGAGTGCCGTCGAAAACCGTGGCGAGGCGCTGGGTTTGGGCGACGCCCATGGCCTCAATCGCCTGATTGATGACCATTTTCTGCATCATCAGCTGGTTTATCGGCACGGTCGCCATGCGTTCGGCCAGACGTTCAACCTTTGCGTCCAGTTCGGCTGCGGGGACGGCTTTCAGCACAAGGCCCATATCAGCGGCCTCTGTCCCTGTGATCTTGTCGCCAGTCAGCAGCATGCGCTTGGCCTTTTCGGCGCCCAGGCGATAGGTCCACATCGCGGTTGTCGGGCAGCCCCAGACGCGGGTGGGCATGTAGCCGATTTGGGCCGTATCCTCCATCACCACCAGATCACAGCAAAGTGCGATGTCCGACCCGCCCGCGACGGCGAAGCCGTGCACCTTGCAGATCACGGGCTTGTAGGACTGCTAGAGCGACATGAATTTTTCGGTGTTGCGGTGCATGAAGGCGTAATCCTTCATCGGGTCCCAAGGCATCGGCTGTGTCGCTTCGCCGGCGCCGTTGCCTTCGGCGTATAGGTCAGGTCATAGTCGGCGCAGAAAGCCTTGCCCGCGCCGGACAGGATGATGACATGGACCGACGGATCGGCGTTGGCCTGATCGACGGCGTCAGCGATCAGGCCGGGCACTTCGTCGTCGATGGCGTTCATCGCCTCGGGGCGGTTCAGGGTGATCCGGCCTATGCGGCCATCTTTTTCGTAAAGCACTTTCGCCATGGCGCGTATCCTCGTCCTGTCATGCGTTATGACTACAAGTTGAACCACGCGCCCCCGCGAAAAGCGACCCGGGCGCTTGCGTAATGGCGCGCTGTCGCGTTTCTGGGCGGGGCAGGTGGGCTGAACCCGCCGCGAAAGGGGATCCGCATGGCCACGAACCGTCCCGGACGGGCGTCTTTCTGGCGCCGCACGCCACCCGCGCTGTTTCCGTCGACGTTGGGCGCAATCGGGCTGAGCCTTGGGTGGCGGTCGGCGGTGGACGTGCTGGGCGCGCCGCAGATCATCGCGGACGCCATGCTGGTCGCGTGCGGCGGCGTTTTTTGTTTCATCATCGTGTCCTACATCGCCAAGCTGAGCGTCCGGCCCATGGCTGTCTTCGACGATCTCAGCCCTGTGCCAGGCCGCGCCGCGGTGTCGGCGGGGTCAATGTGCCTGATGGTGCTGGCGGCGGTGATTTTGGAGGCGACGGGCGAGGTTGGGCTGGCGGGCCGGCTGTGGTTTCTGGGGCTGATGTTGCATGTGGTTTACATGCTCTGCGTCATTCGCGTTCTGGTTCAGGTGCCAGCCGCCGAACAGCAGGTCACGCCGGTGTTGCTTCTGCCGTTTGTGGGCTACATCGTAGCGCCGCTAGCAGGCCCGCAGCTGGGCTATTACGATCTTTCCTATTGGATCCTCATGTACACGCTGGGCGGCGGCGTGATCATTCTGGCGATGGCTATGCCTCGCTATTTTCTAGGGCCAACACCCCCACCTGCGCGGGCGGCAGCGGCGATCGCATTGGCGCCGCTAAGCGTTGGTGCCTTGTCGGCGGATGCACTGGGCCTGACGACGTTGGCGATGGTGTTTTGCTGGGCGAACCTGCCGGTCGCAGCGCTGATCATCATGCGCATCCGCTGGCTAACTGTGGGCGGTATTTCCCCGCTATGGGGCGCATTTACCTTTCCTTCGGCGTCCTTCGCCGGGTTGACGGTGCTGGGCGCAAGTTATTGGGGTGGTTGGTGGATTATCCTCGCCTGGGCGTCGCTGGTCGCGGCGACCGTCATCGTGGGCGTCATCTGGCTTTACACGCTGCTCGCCTGGTCGCGGGGGCGGCTAGCGCCGGCGACAAATGCGGCGACGGTCTGACTAATCACTTGACGCAGCGTTTTTTGTGTCGGTTTTGTGACGCTGTCAGAAACTGTGTGAGGCCCTATGTCGAACCAGAAAATCGACTAGATGGCGATGGATGTCGACATCGGCTCGCACGAGGGGATCTCACTCAACTACGCGACGCGCGATCGTATGGCCTTTGTGCTTGGCCAGAACCAGTCGATGATTACTCAGACACAGTTCGCAGACGCAAAGGCCGGGGCGATGCTGGCTTTCCTGGGCCTGATCGCCACGCGCGGCCCCAGTGCGGTGACCGATATGGATGCGGCCACCGCCTCGCCTGAACTGATCTTTCAGCTGTTTTTGCATGCGGCGGCGCTGGTCTGCTGCTTGATCGTGCTGTTCCCACGATACGCGAGCCATGATGCGAGACGGCGCATGTACGATGTTGATCGCTTTTCATGGACGTCGCTGACCGGCGGGCGGGTGTCGAGCGCAGAGTTTTCGGATTTCATGCGAACATCTCAGATCAGCCAGTTGGTCACATCGGTCGCCCACAGCAATTTCACTCTGTCGCAGATCCTTCTGTCGAAATTCGCCTGGCTTCGCTGGGCTTTCGCGCTTGGCGTCATCGACGTCCTGTTCATGACGGTGCGATTGTTTGCACGCTGATCCCAGCCGGATCGGCCATTTCTTTGTGCGCCTGCGAAGACAAATTTGACCTTCGCCGATAGCGCCCCTTTCCTTTTCACCCGACCGGTGAAATAAGACCCTGCCAACCGAACCCTGATCAGGAGACTCCAAAATGGAGATTCGCGAGGCGCTTACTTTCGACGATGTCCTATTGGTGCCTGGCGCATCTGAGGTTCTGCCGGCTGACGCTGACGTGTCGACACGCGTGACGAAAGAGATCACGCTGAACATCCCTTTGTTGTCTTCGGCCATGGATACAGTGACCGAGGCCGATATGGCTCTGGCTCTGGCCCAGGCGGGCGGCATGGGCGTGATCCACCGCAACCTTGACCTCGACGAACAGCAGCGCCAGGTGCGCCGCGTCAAACGGTTTGAAAGCGGCATCGTCTATAACCCGATCACGCTGAGCCCGAATGAAACGCTGGCCGATGCGATGGCCCTTCAGGAAAAATACAAGATCACCGGCTTTCCCGTTGTCGGACCTGACGGCAAGGTTGTCGGCATCCTGACCAATCGCGACATTCGGTTTGAAGAAAACACCATGCGTCCGGTGCATGAACTGATGACCAGTGACAACCTGGCCATCATTCGTGAACCCGCCGATCATGACGAAGCTAAGCGCATCATGGCGCAGCGGCGCATCGAAAAGCTGATCGTGGTCGACCGGGATGACCGCTGCGTTGGCCTGTTGACGATCAAGGACATGGAAAAGGCGGTTCTGAACCCGAACGCCTGCAAGGATGAACTGGGGCGTCTGCGGGTCGCCGCCGCCTCCACCGTCGGGGACGCGGGGTATGAGCGCAGTCAGGCGCTGATCGACGCGCATGTCGATCTGCTTGTCATCGACACGGCGCATGGCCATTCATCTGCTGTGTCCGATGCGGTTGAGCGGGTGAAGAAATTTTCCAACTCAGTTCAGGTCGTGGCGGGCAACGTCGCGACGACCGAGGCGGCGAAGGCGCTGATCGGCGCGGGCGCAGATGCGATCAAGGTTGGCATTGGCCCGGGCTCCATCTGCACCACGCGGATGGTTGCGGGGGTTGGCGTGCCTCAGCTGACCGCGATTTCCGATTGTGTGGAAGAAGCTGCAAAGCAGGGCGTTCCAGTCATCGCCGATGGCGGCATCAAGTTTTCGGGCGACTTCGCAAAGGCGATCGCTGCGGGCGCGCATTGCGCCATGGTCGGATCAATGCTGGCAGGCACGGACGAAGCGCCGGGCGAGGTCTATCTCTACCAGGGTCGCAGTTATAAATCCTATCGCGGCATGGGGTCGGTCGGCGCCATGGCGCGCGGGTCGGCGGACCGGTATTTCCAGAAACAGGTCTCTGACAGCCACAAACTGGTGCCCGAAGGGATCGAGGGGCAGGTCGCCTACAAAGGCTCGTCCAGCGCGGTGCTTCATCAGCTGATCGGCGGTCTGCGCGCAGCGATGGGCTATACCGGATCAAGCACGATTGAAGAGATGCGAACCAACTGCAAATTCGTGAAGATCACCAATGCGGGCCTTGCGGAAAGCCATGTCCACGACGTGCAGATCACCCGTGAAAGCCCGAATTACCGGATGAGCGGATGACGCCAGCGGCCCGCGCCGCTGCGGCCATCTACATCCTTGATATCTGGGAAGCGGGCGATCAGCGCGCCGAAAAGATCCTGCGCGATTGGGGCCGGGCCAACCGGTATGCAGGGTCCAAGGACCGGCTCGCAATTGGCGATCTGGTTTACACCTGTTTGCGCCGCCGCCGCTCTCTTGCCTGGGGGCGGGGGGCGACCGGGGGGCGCGGCATGGTTCTGGGCCTCGTGCTGGATGAAGGAGCCGAAGCTGATGAAGTGTTCTCCGGCGCCAAATACGCGCCGCCTGTCCTGACTGATGATGAGGCGGCGTTGGTTGAAGCGCCGGCGCTCGATCCAGTCGCGCATGACCACCCTGACTGGATGGAAACGGCGCTGAAGCAATCGCTCGGAGACGCCTATGGGTCAGCGCTGTCGGCGTTGCAGACCCGGGCACCTATCGGATTGCGCGTCAATCGTCTGCGCGCCACCGTCGAAGACGTCATGGACCAGCTGGCCGAAGATGGGGTAGAAGCGATTGCATCACCCCTCGACCCCGACGCCTTGGTTGCGCCCCCCGGCGCGCGAATCGCGATGGCGCGTGCGTATACGGACGGTCTGGTGGAATTGCAGGATCCCGCCAGCCAGGTGGCGGCCCGCTTGGCTGCGGCGGCACCGGGCGAAACGGTGCTTGATTATTGCGCCGGCGGCGGCGGCAAGACGCTGGCGCTGGCGTCACATATGCAGGGTGAAGGCCGGCTGATCGCGCATGACATTTCAGCCGCACGGCTGGCGCAGGCGCAGGATCGCGCCGCGCGAGCTGGCGCAGTGGTTGAGCTTGCCGAACCTGGCGCGCCGGCCGGCGACCTGGCTGGTCGTTGCGATCTGGTCTTTGTTGATGCGCCCTGTTCCGGGTCTGGCAGTTGGCGGCGCGACCCCGAAGGCAAATGGCGTCTGACCGAAGACCGACTTGCCAAATATCAGGCGTTGCAGCGACAGGTTTTCGCCGATGCGATGGCGTTTGTACGGCCCGGCGGGCGCATCGCCTACGCCACCTGTTCGCTGTTTCAGTCGGAAAACGACCAGCAAATCAGTCACTTTCTCGAACAATTCACTGGACTTTCACCAGGCGCCCGGCTGATGCTGATACCGGATGAATTGCATGACGGCTTCTTTTGCCAAATGCTCCACCTGCCCTGACCGGGCCTGTGGTGCACGCACGCGAAGCCGCTCCTAAACAATATTTTAAGAGTAGGGCCGAATGATGTGTTTATGGGGCGTGCACTGGGTGTGAGGCGTGAACATGGCTGATGTCAGCACGACTGAAAAAACGGACAAGGACAGGTGGAATTCACCGTCCATGGCTGCAGCTTGGCTATTGCTGGCGGCTGCTGGCGCTCTGTTCTTCGCAGGCCGCGCAGCGCCTTTGCAGATGGCGCATCTGGTTTTCTTCGCCATGTCGATCGGTCTGTGCGCCGTGTCGGTCTTCGCTTTCTGGGTGCGCGCGGCGGGCGGGGTGCGCCCTTCGCAGATCGACGCCGGGTTTCGCGAGATTTTTGACGAGGATGACAAACCCGCTGCAATCACCGACGCGGATTGCAAGATCATCAGGCTGAACAAGGCGGCGCGGGCCCGCGCGGGCATGCAGGGCGACAGCGCCTATGCCGGGCAGATTTTCGCCGCCTGGGCGCATGACGCCGACGCGGTGGTCTTCCGTCTGGTGGAAGAAGCGGCGCGCAATGGCGAGGCTGCTGAAGGGCTCAACAGCCCCATTCCCCTGCGTCTGACAGTGCGGCGGATGAAGGGTGGGCGGCTGCTATGGTCGGTGGAGGGCGGATCGTCCATCCCCGTTCTGGATGCGGAAGATGCGCCTTTCGGCGTGGCGCGCATTGATATGTCTGGCGCGATCAGATCATCAAACGCCATTTTTCAGGCGCAATCGAACGGCGATCGTGTCAGGATCGTCAAGGCCGCCGTTCAGGCGCGTGAGATGGACATCGCCTGGGCGGGCACCGAACTGGCGGGCGGCCGCCGGGTGGGTATCGCCCTTCTCGCAGGTGATCTGGGCGAAACGAACGTGGTCGTGTTTCCTGAATGGTCCGAAACCACCCATGGCCGCGAGGCTGTATTTGAACATTTGCCCGTCGCGCTTGCGCGGCTGACTCCGCAGGGCGACGTGATCTCCATCAACGCGGCGGCGCGCGGGGTGCTTGGCCCGCGCGCCGCCGCGGGCGTCTCCTTCGAAAGTCTGGTCGAAGGATTGGGCCGCGGTATCGCAGCCCACCTGGAAGATGCAGCGGATGGCGTGGTGTCCAGCAGGCCGGAACTTGCGGTCTGCGAGAATGGCGAACGCGAGGTGTTTCTGCAGATCACATTCGGGTTGTCTGAAATTGACGACGGCGCCTCCATCCTCGCGGTGCTGAGCGATGCGACGGAGCAGAAGTCGTTGGAACAGCAGTTCGTGCAAAGCCAGAAAATGCAGGCGATCGGCCAGTTGGCGGGCGGTCTCGCGCATGACTTCAACAACCTGCTGACGGCCATTCTGGGTCACTGTGATCTGTTGATGATTCGCGCGGATGAAGCGACGCCTGATTACGCCGACCTCAGGCAGATCCGCCAGAACGCCAACCGCGCTGCGGCCCTGGTGAGACAGCTGCTGGCGTTTTCCCGCAAACAGACATTGCAGCCGCAATCAGTTCGGATCGCAGGCACGCTGGGTGAGCTCTCGCATCTGTTGAACCGGCTGTTGGGCGAACGGGTTGAAATGCGGCTGTCGCATGAACCAGATCTCTGGCCTGTCTGGATCGACAAGCAACAGTTTGAACAGGTCGTCGTGAACCTGGCCGTCAACGCCCGCGATGCGATGCCCGAGGGCGGCAAGGTCACCATGTCTTGCGCCAACCACTGCATCACTACGGAGGTGCTGCGCGACCGCGCCAAGATTGCCCCGGGCGACTATGTTCAGATTGAGGTGTCGGACACCGGCGTCGGTATAAGGCCCGATCGTCTGGACAAAGTCTTCGAACCCTTTTTCACCACCAAGAAGGTCGGCGAAGGTACCGGTTTGGGTCTGTCGACTGCTTATGGCATCGTCAAGCGGATGGGCGGGTTCATCTTTGTCGAAAGCAAGGAAGGCGTTGGTACGAAATTCACCTTGCTGTTGCCCCGTGTGGTGAACGAGGCCCCCAAAGAACTTGGCGAGCCGATGAAGGATGCGCCCGCCGACCTGACCGGCATCGGTGTAATCCTTCTGGTGGAAGATGAAGCGCCCGTGCGCGCCTTCGCCAGCCGGGCCCTGCAAATGCGCGGGTACAGGGTGATCGAAGCTGATTGTGCAGACGCGGCCCTGCACGAGCTTGCCGAATGCGACTTTGACGTCAATCTTGTCATTTCGGACGTCGTGATGCCGGGCGCGGACGGCCCGACCTGGGTGAGAGAGGCGCGCAGAACCCGCCCTGACCTGCCCGTCATCTTTGTGTCCGGCTATGCCGAAGACTTGTTTCGCAAAGGTCGCGAAGATGTTGGCGAAAACCGGTTCCTGTCCAAGCCGTTTTCGCTGAATCAGCTGTCGAACGAGGTTAAAGCGGCCATGGATGAACAGATGGTCCAAGGTGCCGCGGTTAACTGAACTTTAAACTACGGCTTTTATTCAAGGTTTAGGTTTTTCGATTTCATGTTCCCTTTTTGGACTGCCTGCAGTATGAACATAACAAGAACGCGAGGTCGAGCAGGCCTCTCTGGTTGAACTGGGAAGGGAAATCCGCGATGACGCAGAACGTATTGGAACTAGCTGGAAAGCGCGACATGGACAAGTCTAAGGCTCTCGAATCCGCATTGGCGCAGATTGAGCGGAATTTCGGTAAGGGCTCCATCATGAAGCTCGGCCAGCGTGAGGCTGCAATGGATATTGAGGCGGTCTCGACTGGCTCTCTCGGCCTCGACATCGGACTTGGCATTGGTGGCTTGCCCAAGGGTCGGATTATTGAGGTTTATGGCCCTGAAGCGTCAGGTAAGACGACCCTGGCGCTGCACGTGGTCGCTGAAGAACAGAAAAAGGGCGGCGTCTGCGCCTTTGTAGATGCGGAACACGCGTTGGATCCGACCTACGCCCGCAAGCTGGGCGTTGATGTTGATGAATTGCTGATCTCGCAGCCCGACGCCGGCGAACAGGCGCTGGAAATCACCGACACGCTGGTCCGGTCTGGTGCGGTCTCAGTTGTTGTGGTTGATTCGGTCGCTGCGCTGACGCCGCGGTCGGAACTGGAAGGCGACATGGGCGACAGTTCGGTCGGCGTACAGGCCCGCCTGATGAGCCAGGCGATGCGCAAACTGACAGGTTCCATCAGCCGGTCGAAATGCATGGTCATCTTCATCAACCAGATCCGCATGAAGATCGGCGTCATGTTTGGCTCGCCGGAAACGACGACCGGCGGTAACGCGCTGAAATTCTATTCCTCCGTCCGTCTCGACATCCGCCGGATCGGCGCGATCAAGGACAAGGATGAAGTTGTCGGCAACCAGACCCGCGTCAAAGTGGTTAAGAACAAGGTCGCCCCGCCGTTCAAGCAGATTGAATTCGACATCATGTATGGCGAAGGCATCTCGAAAATGGGTGAGCTGATCGACCTGGGCGTCAAAGCCGGCGTTGTTGAAAAATCCGGTTCATGGTTCTCGTATGGCGACGAACGGATCGGGCAGGGGCGTGAGAACGCAAAGAACTTCCTACGCGAACATAAAGACATCGCCTATGCAATCGAAGATAAGATCCGTGCGGCGCACGGGCTGGATTTCGACATGCCGGCTGATGACCCTTACAAAGACCAGGGTGATGATGTTCTTGAGGCGTGATCTGAGAGTGATCTTCAGCTGACCTCAAGGTCAAGCCCAAAGACGCATCGGCTTTCAACGGCGGCGTTCAAACACGCTTTGGTTCGTCTGGAGGCACCTCAGGAAGCCTTGCAATCAAGGCCTCGCGGTTCAAACGCGAGGCCTTTGTTTTTTGCTCATTTGCAGATGGATTGATCGGGATCAAAGCGGCCAGGCCATCACTGGCTACCTTCATTCTATCCAGAATGAGGAAAAACCATGCTGACCGTTTCAAAAAACGCGCCCAATCGGATTGACCTGACGCTTGACGGTAAACTTGATGACGCAGAGATGCTGGCAGGACTAGAGGCGCTGATTACTGGTCTGGTCGATGTCAAGAATGGCGTCATGTTGTACCGTATCTGCAACTTTACGATGCCCAGCTTTGGCGCCTTGACTGCTGAGATCCTGAACCTGCCTACTATCTGGCACATGTTGGAAAGGATCGATCGGTGCGCCGTCTTATCGGACATTGGGTGGATCCGACTGGCGGCGGAGATTGAAGGCGCCGTGATTCCCGGATTGACGATCAAGTCTTTTACACCGGACAATGAAGCGGCGGCTGAGGCATGGCTTAGCGACCCCCGATAAAGCTTTGCCTGCCTCGGTGGACAGACCCAAGCGGCGCGGTTAAACCGTCGCGATCGCTTCTTTGGGGAACCCCGCAATGGCCACGCTTAACGAAATCCGCTCAATATTCTTCGACTACTTTGAGAAGAACGGCCACGCCCAGGTGGAAAGCTCTCCTCTTGTGCCGCGCAACGACCCAACGCTGATGTTTACGAACGCCGGCATGGTGCAGTTCAAGAATGTCTTCACCGGGCTGGAACAGCGCGATTATTCCCGCGCAGTGACGTCGCAGAAATGCGTACGCGCAGGCGGCAAGCACAATGACCTCGACAATGTCGGGTATACGGCCCGCCATCACACGTTCTTCGAAATGCTGGGGAATTTCAGTTTTGGCGATTACTTCAAGTCAGATGCGATTCCGTTCGCCTGGGACCTGATCACTAAGGAATTCGGCCTGCCGAAAGACAAGCTGTGCGTCACGATCTACCACGACGATGACGAAGCGGCGGAAATCTGGAAGAAGCACGCGGGCCTGAGCGACGACAAGATCATCCGTATCGCAACCGACGACAATTTCTGGTCGATGGGTGCGACCGGCCCTTGCGGTCCATGTTCTGAGATCTTCTACGATCATGGCGATCATATCTGGGGCGGCCCTCCGGGCACGCCAGAGGAAGACGGCGATCGGTTTGTCGAAATCTGGAACCTCGTCTTCATGCAGTATGAAAAGCATGAGGACGGCAGCCGCACGAACCTGCCCAAGCCATCCATCGACACAGGTATGGGGTTGGAGCGGATCGGCGCCGTTCTGCAGGGCAAGCACGACAACTATGACACCGATCTGATGCGCAGTCTGATCGAGGCGAGCGCGTCCGCATCCGGCGTTGACCCGGACGGCGACAAGAACGTGCATCATCGCGTGATCGCCGATCACCTGCGCTCAACCAGTTTTCTGATCGCTGATGGCGTGCTGCCGTCAAACGAGGGTCGCGGTTATGTCTTGCGCCGCATCATGCGCAGGGCGATGCGTCATGCCCATCTGCTGGGTGTCGAACAGCCCCTGATGCACCGCCTTGTGCCCGCGCTGACGCGTCAGATGGGCCAAGCGTTCCCCGAATTGGGCCAAGCGCAGTCGATGATCGAAGAAACGCTGGAGCTGGAAGAAAAACGCTTCCGCAAAACGCTGGACCGTGGCCTTGGCCTCCTCGACGAAGCGCTGGGCGATTTGCCGGACGGTGCTGAACTGCCCGGCGAAACGGCGTTCAAATTATACGACACCTACGGCTTTCCGCTGGATCTGACGCAGGACGCGCTGCGCGAAAAGGGCCGCACGGTCGACACCGATGGGTTCGATGCGGCGATGGAGGAGCAGAAGGCCAAGGCGCGCGCTGCGTGGTCCGGGTCTGGCGATGCGGCGGATGCTGCGATTTGGTTCGATATCGCTGACAAGCATGGCTCCACCGAATTCCTCGGCTATGACACGGAAACTGCAGAAGGCCAGGTGCTGGCGCTGGTCAAAGACGGCGCGTCGGTCGACGTCTTGAAAGCTGGTCAGAAGGGTTCGGTTGTCCTGAACCAGACGCCGTTCTATGCGGAAAGTGGCGGTCAGGTTGGTGATAGCGGTCTCATCAAGATCGATGGCTGCGAAGCAAAGGTCACCGACACCAAAAAGATGCAGGGCGTCTTCGCGCATCAGGTTGAGGTGAAATCAGGCGAGCTCAGCGTCGGCGTCGGCGCAGAACTGATGGTCGACCATGACCGCCGCAGCCGCATCCGCGCGAACCATTCCGCAACACATTTGCTGCACGAGGCGCTGCGCGGCCATTTGGGCGATCACGTGGCTCAGCGTGGCTCGTTGAACGCGGAAGAACGACTGCGTTTCGATTTCTCCCATTCCAAGGGCATGAGCCTGGAAGAGATTAAGACGGTAGAGCGCGAAGTGAACGACTACATCCGCCAGAACACGCCTGTCACAACCCGTCTGATGACGCCGGACGAGGCGCGCGAAATGGGCGCGCAGGCGCTGTTTGGCGAAAAATACGGCGACGAAGTGCGTGTTGTTGCCATGGGCAAGGTCGCCTCTGGTGGCAGTGGGCCGTCTGGCGACATCTACTCGATGGAGCTGTGCGGCGGCACCCATGTCGAAGCGACCGGCGACATCGGGGTCTTTGTCGTGACAGGCGAAAGCGCGTCGTCAGCCGGCGTCCGCCGGTTGGAGGCGCTGACCAGCGCCGCCGCGTTCGATTACCTTTCAATACAGGATCACACGCTGGCGACAGTGGCCAATGTGCTGAAAACCCGCCCGGATGAGGCCGCCGAACGGGCGCAAGCGCTGCTGGACGAACGCAAGGCGCTGCAAGCGGAAATTGCTGAACTGCGCAAGCAGGTTGCGATGGGCGGCGGCGGCGGCGCTGGCGCCGAGGCGAAAGAGATTGGCGGCGTCAAACTGTTGGCGCAGGCGCTGACCGGGGTGTCGCCCAAGGACCTGCGCGGCCTGATCGACGAGCACAAGTCCCGTCTTGGGTCTGGCGTCGTTGCGTTAATTGCAGACGCTGACGGCAAAGCCGCGATTGCCGCTGGCGTGACCGAGGATTTGACGGATCGGATTTCCGCCGTAGATGTCGTTAAGGCCGCAGTCGCAGCTGTTGGCGGCAAGGGCGGCGGCGGCCGGCCTGACATGGCGCAGGGCGGCGGCCCGGACGCGTCGAAGTCTGACGAAGCCATCGCAGCGATCGAAGCGCTGCTGAAGGGGTAAATATGCCAGCCTATTGGATCGCTCATGTCGAAGTGAAGGACGAAGCGCTTTACGGCGAATACGCCAAGATCGCCACCGAGGCGATCACCGCCCATGGCGGCGAATTCCTCGCCCGCGGCGGTCGTTACAAGCAGCTTGAAGGCAACGACCGCGCCCGTAACGTCGTTGCCGTTTTCCCAACTTTCGAAGACGCCATCGCCTGCTATGAAAGCCCCCGCTATCAGGAGGCTGTCGGCTACGCCAAACGCGCCTCAACCCGCGATCTGGTGGTTGTCGAAGCCTGATGTCCGAAACCAAGCAGGATCGCCTGCGTCGCATGGCGCTGGAGACGATTGAAGGCACGCGCAAACAGGGCTTCTTTCTGCCTTATCGTTATGCGGAAGGTGTTAAAGCGCCCAGCGCTTATCCTGCGGTAGAAGCTGTCTTTGATCGCTGCCGTGACCGGTTTCAAGCGGTGCTTGACGACATCGAAGCCTGCGCTGATGTGTTGGAGGGGTTCGATGGCCCGCCGCCAAAGCCACGCTGGAACCAAGACTGGTTCCCGCGCACTGACGGCGCTGCAGCCTACGCGATGATCGTGAAACGTCGTCCGCGCAAGGTGATTGAGGTCGGCTCTGGCCATTCCACCCGGTTCATGGCGGCGGCGGCGTCAAACGGTGCGGGCATCACCTGCATCGATCCCGAACCCCGGGCTGATTTTGGCGATTTAGCGGTCGATTGGCGGCGCAGCGTTCTGTCCGATGAGCATCTGCCGATGTTCCAGGCGCTTCAGCCGGGCGATGTGGCGTTTTTCGATTCAAGCCATCTGATGATGCCCGGTACGGATGTGGACATGATCTTTAACCGGATCCTGCCGGTTCTCCGCCCCGGTGTGATTGTCCATATCCATGACATTCTGCTGCCCGATCCTTACCCGCCGCAATGGGAATGGCGCGGGTACAATGAACAGAACGGGCTGGGCGGGTGGATCCTAGCGGGCGGATTGAAACCTCTCTTTTCCTCAGCCTACGCGGTGACGCGCATGGGAGCGGCCAAGACCGGCGTGCTGTCACGCTTGCCGATCAATGAGGGCGCGGTCGAGACGAGCTTTTGGGCGGAAAAGGAATGAGCGATCCGGCCTTCATCCTGATCGAGCCGCAAATGGGCGAAAACATCGGCGCAGCGGCGCGGGGGATGTGGAATTTCGGTCTGCGCCATATGCGGCTAACCTCGCCCCGCGACGGCTGGCCCAATACCAAGGCTGTGGCCATGGCTTCGGGCGCGGGATCATTGCTGGATGAAGCAATTGTGGTGGGCACGACGGCCGAGGCTGTCGGCGATCTGAATTACCTCTACGCTACAACGGCCCGCCCGCGGGAAATGACCAAGACCGTCTTCACCCCGGAGGGTGCGGCGCGGGATATGGCCAAGCGCATTGCGGCGGGTGAAAAGGTCGGGGTTCTGTTCGGGCCGGAACGGGCGGGCCTGGCGAACGAAGACGTGGTGCGGGCGAATGCGATCATCACGGTCCCCGTGAACCCGCAGTTTTCATCGCTGAACCTGGCGCAGTGCGTTCTGGTGATGGCGTATGAGTGGTGCAGGCAGGCGGATGAGACGCCGGCTGAGGCCTATCACACGGGCAAATCCGATCTGGCCGCGGCGGCGGATGTTGACCGCCTGATCGAGCACCTGATCTCGGAACTTGATGGCGCAGGCTTTTTCTTCCCCGCGACAAAGCGCGATTCCATGGTCACGAACCTTGCGAACCTATATCGGCGCACGCCGATGACGGATCAGGATGTGCGCACGATGCGCGGCGTGATCCGGGCTTTGGCGGAAAAGCGACTGTTGAAGTCCTGAACTCCACCTTTGGGATGCAGGCATTTCGGGCCAAGATGAGGTGAGGTTATTTTGGAGGCATTGGCGCGACAAAGCTGAAGGCCATGCTGATCAGATCATGACGCATGGCCTCGTCGTCGAAAACGGGATCCTCGATACGAACAAAACCGCCCATTTTGCGGCCGTTCATGTCCATCGGCTCCGCACCGTCCAGCGCCAGCGCTTCTGATATTCGGTGTTTGCTGACGCGGAGCATGCCGCCCATGCGAAACACGCCGCAGAGCATGTTGCCGTGGAGAAGAAAGCAGACCCCACCAAACATTTTCTTTTCGCTGAGGCCTTCGGTGGCGCCGATCGCCTCCGCCATAATCTCGTAATGTCTCGGATCGTAGGCTATGCGAAAACGCTAGCATGACCTGCGCCGGGGGAAAATGGCCGCAGTTGCCGACACGCCGCTGCGCCGTTATCTCACGGTGCGAGACGAGAGCGAGGCAAAGATGAGCAAACGTTCCATTTTTGAAGAAGTCGAAACCGCTGGCACCGCACCCGCGCTAACGCCGGGCAAGGCTGAAGCTGACCGCACTGGCGCGCGCGCCACCGTGCGCGCCTGGTTGTGGGTGTTGCTGGCGCTGGTGGCGTCTATGGTCATTGTCGGCGGCCTGACGCGGCTGACCGATAGCGGGCTGTCGATCACGGAATGGAACTTCATCATGGGGTCGATCCCACCGCTGTCAGACGCTGACTGGATCGCGGCCTTCAACGCCTACAAGACCACCGACGAATTCAAGCTGCAGAACTACTGGATGGAGATGGCTGATTTTAAACCAATCTTCTGGTGGGAATGGGGGCATCGGTTCCTTGGCCGCGTCGTTGGCGTCGTTTGGTTGGTGCCGCTCATTTACTTCGCTGTGTGGGGCATGATCCCGCGGGGCTGGACAGGTCGCTTGGTGCTGATTGGTCTTTTGGGCGGGCTGCAAGGCGCTATTGGCTGGTGGATGGTGTATTCGGGCCTGACGGACCGCGTTGATGTTGCGCCCTATCGTCTGGCCACACATCTGGGTGTCGCGTTTCTTATTTTCTCGCTGATCTGGTGGTTCATCATGAAGCTGCGCCAGGAAGACTGGCAGATGCTGCAGGCGCGCCGGCGCCGCTTGCCGGGAATGTTTGGCTGGTCCGCCGCGGTGACCACGCTGCTGTTCGTTCAGATTCTGATCGGGGCGCTTGTCGCAGGCGTTGACGGCGGGCTTGGCTATACTGACTGGCCAATGATGGATGGCGTTTTCTTTCCGTCAGAGGCGTTGGGAATGACCCCGGTCTGGGCCAACTTCTTTGAGAATATGGCGATGACCCAGTTCATGCATCGCATCACTGCGTATCTTTTGCTGGCCGCCGCCCTGATCTTTGCGATCAAGGGCCGCCGGTCCGGGCACAAGGGCGTGGCGTTCTGGTCAACCATGCTGCTGATTGGGGTTGCGGCGCAGGCCGTCCTGGGCATCGCTACGCTGATCCATGCTGCGCCCATGACGCTCGCCAGCAAGCACCAGTTTGGCGCGCTTTTGCTGTTGATGCTGGCGCTCAGGACCAAGTTTGAAATGGCTTATCCGGCGGAACAGAAAATCAGCGCTTAAGCGCGCCGCCGAATACGGCGCGGCCTTCCGCGTTGAGCCACTGCGAAAACAGGCTGAGCGGGATGGTCAGCGCCTGCGACTGACCAGCGGGGGCGATTTCCTTAGGGCTGAAATGGAATGTCAGACCTGCCGCCTTGCCGGGGATGTCGCTGGGAGCCAGCGTGAAGTTCGACAGGACCGCAAGGTCGGGGCTGGTCGCCTGTTCGACCATCGGGTTCCAATCCGGTGGAACCTTGCGACCCCAGATGTTCTTGACAATACCCTCCTTCAGGCGAAAGGCGATGGCGATAAGCGCGTCCTCGCGCGGTTGGCCGGCGTCGAAGAACTGATCGAGGCGAAAGAAATCCTGCGCGCCACTGTTCCAGTTCAGCGCTTCGACGGTTTGCGAGCCAAAATTGCCCTTGCGCATCGTTACCTTGCGCAAAACGGATGCGTAGGCCCTGGTCACCAAGCTGGGGCTGTCAGTGATCTCCACCGTCCAGCCTGATCGGTCGTCTTCAGCGGCGGTCAGCGCTGCGTCTTCGCGGATGGCCAGCGCCTCCTCACTCAGAAACGTTGCGAAGCTGGGGTGGGGGGCCAAAGCGTCGCTGAGCGATATGACGGTCGTGACCCGACCATTATCTGTTGTCAGCGTCTCCGCCGCCAGCGGGGGTGCGAGGGTGAGAAAGGCGGCCAGAATGGCGGGGGCGGGACCGAAAAATTGACGCATGGGAACTCCGACAGGGGCTGGCGCCTGCCTTGGGCGCGCGCGTAAATAAACACGCCCGGGCAGAGGAGAAAACCCATGAACGCAGCCGCCGACCGTCAATCCCTGATGAATGGAGAAGAAGCCTTCGAGTTTCTCGAAAGCGTTTTTCACCAGGTGCGTGGCAAGTTCGAGATTGAAGAGATCAGTCCGATGTCGGCGCGGATGCGCATGAAGATCGGCGATGGGCAGCTGCGCCCGGGCGGCACCGTATCAGGGCCTGCGATGTTCGAACTGGCCGATTGCTGTTTCTATGTCGCTGTAATGGGCATGATCGGGCGCGAGGCGCTGACCGTCACCACGAATGCGACCATTAATTTCCTGAACAAACCTCAGCCCGTTGACCTGATCTGCGAGGCGCGCCTGTTGAAACTGGGCAAGCTGCTGGCGACGGGCGATGCGACGATCTGGTCGGACGGGCAGGACGCGCCCGTGGCCCATGCGACCATGACTTACGCGATTCCGCCTAAGAAGTAGTGGGGTATATTAATACCCAATTTCTAGTGTGCTGTTTTTATTGGATTTTATCGCCGCTTTGCGAATTGACTTGGACTGAGGAATCGTTAGAACGCCCAACAGATTTCAATCATGTGCCGCATTGGCCATGGCTTTTTCGTTCCGGGCTGCAAAAAAACGCCCGACAAGGATGGATGCAACATGAAAACCTATACCGCCAAACCGGGCGATATTGAGAAGAAGTGGGTCATGATCGACGCCGAAGGCGTTGTTCTGGGCCGTCTCGCCTCTCTCATCGCGATGCGCCTTCGCGGCAAGCACAAAGCCACCTTCACGCCGCACATGGACATGGGCGACAACGTGATCGTGATCAACGCGGACAAAGTTCAGCTGACGGGCAACAAGCGCGCGGACAAGAACTATTACTGGCACACTGGCCACCCGGGCGGTATCAAAAGCCGGACCGCAGGTCAGATCCTAGAAGGCGCGCACCCAGAGCGCGTGCTTATTAAAGCCGTCCAGCGCATGCTGCCCGGCGGCCCGCTGAGCCGTCAGCAAATGACGAACCTGCGCGTTTACGCTGGCGCAGAACACCCGCACGAGGCGCAGTCGCCCGAAGTGCTGGACGTCAAGTCGATGAACAAGAAAAACACCCGGAGCGCATGATTATGGCTGACGAAATCAAATCGCTCGAAGACCTGAAAGGCGCTGTTGACGCCGGTGCGGTCGAAATGGCTGCGGAAGCGCCTGTTGTCGAAGCCGAGGTTACCATCGCCCGCGAACCTGTTCGCGACGCGCTGGGCCGGTCCTACGCCACTGGCAAACGGAAAGACGCCGTCGCCCGTGTGTGGGTCAAGCCAGGTTCGGGCAAAGTGTCTGTCAACGGCAAAGAGATGCCTGTCTACTTCGCACGCCCTGTGCTGCAGATGGTCATTGGTCAGGCGTTCAAGGTCGCCAATGTCGACGGTCAGTTTGACGTGGTCGCAACCGTCAAGGGTGGCGGTCTGTCCGGTCAGGCCGGCGCTGTGAAGCATGGTATCTCAAAGGCGCTGAGCCTTTATGACCCGACGTTGCGTCCTGCGCTGAAAGCCGCTGGCTTCCTGACCCGCGACGCCCGCGTCGTGGAACGTAAGAAATACGGCCGCCGCAAAGCGCGTCGGAGCTTCCAATTCTCCAAGCGCTGACCTGGAATTTACTGGTTACCTTACTGGTATTGGAAAAGGCCCGCTTCTGGCGGGCCTTTTTTGTGCTGGCGTTGGATTGGTAAAATTGGTCAGGCCCGCGATTGGGCGCGACGCAGATAGCCAAAGCCGGCCAAACCGTCCAGCAAAAGCGGTAGCGTCGAAGGAATGGGCACCTGACCCACGCCGCCGGGCGCAGTGGTCCCGCCTGGATCGGTCAGTGCGTTGAATTGGACGATGAAGAAGTCGTCATCGACAGGGTTGAACGACCGCGTGTTGGAAAAAGAATTCGACGCCACAACACGAGCTTGCCTGATTAGAGCTTGCGTTGGTGATGGACAGGCTCGAGAATACGAAACGTTCTTCGCCGCCTATCTCTTGAAACCCGAATGGTAACAGATATCGGCACCGAAGATCACACCCGCTGAGCTTCGCGTCGCTTCTGAAATCGCCAAGCGGCCCGTCGATCACAACCTGCCGCGAAACCGCACGCAAAGCTTCGGCTGTGTCTTCCGCGTCGGGAAAGAGAAAATCATCCAGACTGTCGCATCCTTCGAAAAATCCGCGCAACTGCCAGTGTCGAAAATAAAGACATTAAAGGTTTGATCATTGAACGTGACGCCGGTCGCGCCCACCAGCTTGCCATCTGGGCTGACCAGCTGTGTCGCCGCGTCAGCTGATTGGGCGAAGGCAAGCCCGGCGAAGAGCCAAGCAATGAGATTTCTGAGTTTATTATTCTACCCCTTCCATGACGAGCAGGCAGCATACGCGCCTCGTTTGATCGGAACGGGCGTAATTCGTCGGGGTGATGTTCGTCATACCTAATTTTAGGTATTTGGCCGCGTCTGTATTTACGCTATCCAATCTGCCCAGACCAAGACAGCTTAGCCTAAAGATGACATCCAAAGACCTTTCCCCGCATGAACTGACCAACCTTATAGGCGTCGTCTAAAACAGCGCGCTGGAAGATAATCAATGGCAGTGGCTGCTCTATGAACTTCGCCGTCTTGTTCCCGACGTTTTTACTGCTGTAATCAGTTTGGGTGGTATGGTCGGTCGTCCGATTTACGAGCATTCGGGGCTCGCTGAGGAATATGTTGAAAGTTACCTCAACGGGCAGATGCTGAACAATGAAACGGCGCGTTACATGCTGCCGCTGCCTGTTGGCGCGATAGCGACAACGCGGGATACGATCCCGGCGCAAGAATACGTTAAGTTCGAATTCTACCAGAATTGGCTGAAATCACAGGGGATGGGGCCGGGCGTTGGCGCGATCCTTGCGAAATCAGAAGGTCGATTTGCTGCTATCAACTTTGCCATGCCGCCTGAACGGGAAGAGGCTGTTTTGGCCCGTCTGCTGCCAATCCTGGAATTGATCATACCGCACATGGTCCGCGCGCAGGAGCTGGCGTTAGCACTGCTGCTGAGCCGCTCGCTCACCGGCGCGTTGAAGGGCCTGTTCGACACGCTGATCATGCCAGTGATCGTCACGAATGTGGAAGGCCGGATGCAGTTTGCAAACGCTGCAGGGCGACGGTTGATGGCGCGCAGCGAGGACGTGCCGCTGGATCCTGATGGGTATCTGCGCCTTGCCATCGATCATGAAATTGCGCTGTTAAACTGCAAGATCCGTGACACGTGGAGCGATGTCTCCGTTTAGGCGCTGCACATCGATTATGGCGAAGATCAGATCGCTGTTTGCCTCGCTCCATTCAAGACCGCGCTGAAAGATGAGGCGGGTGTCGACGCCGACCTTTTTGGCGAGGATGGATTGTGCGCGTTGATCTTCGGGCAGACCGATTGGTCCTCGGTTTCGCCCGGTCTTTCGCAAGACGCTTTCAATCTAACAACGCGCGAAGCAGAGGTCGCGCGCATGCTCCTGTCCCAGCAAAGCCCAGAGGAAATCGCAGCGGCGTCTGGCCGATCTGTCCATATAGTGCGAACGCAGATCAAAGTCGTTTATGAGAAAACGGGTGTTTCCAGCCGGGCGGAGTTGCAGGAATTGTTGTCAATCTTCCGAACGGTTGGCGCGCTGTTTGAAAGCGCAGCCTAGCACTTGCTGAATGCGGTACGTGCGCACCCAATGCAGATGGTGGTTGATAAACTTGTCACACATGCGACGTTTGGGTGCCGCAAACACTTTTCAGCAACCATTCACCCCAGTATATTGCCAGCGCTATGAGCAAGTCACTGAAACAGCTACGTCAGGCGCCGCGCGAGATTTCTTACGCCTACAGCGCGCAGTCGCGAGTCGGACGCGCGTTCATTCGCAGTGTCGAAAACATGACAGGCCGCATCGGCCTGATCAAACGCGCCCTTGGCTATGAAGACGAAGTGTCGGCTGGACGCGACTTCTGGGAAGTGATGACTGAACGCTACGGCGTTGTGCTGGACGCAGGTCCGCAAGGGTTGGACGCGATCCCGTCCGAAGGCCCGCTGGTCATGGTGTCAAACCATCCCTTCGGTATTCTTGACGGCATGGCCATGGGCCGGATGCTGTCGGCGCGGCGCAAGGATTTCAAGATCATTGCGAACAACGTCTTTCATAAAGCGGAAGAGCTGAAGGAAATCATCCTTCCGATTTCGTTTGACGAAGATCGCGAAGCGCAGAAGCAAAACCTGGAAACCCGGAAAGAGGCGCTGCGCTATCTCGCCGAAGGCGGCGCGATTGGCATTTTCCCTGGCGGCACCGTTTCCACATCGAAACGCCCGTTTGGTCATCCGATGGACCCTGCGTGGCGGACGTTTACGGCCAAACTGGTCGCCAAGTCCGACGCGACGATCCTGCCGGTGTTTTTTCATGGCGCGAACAGCCGTCTGTTCCAACTGGCCAGTCGAGTGCACCCGACATTGCGTGTTGCGCTGCTGATCAACGAATTTGGCCGGGGCATCAAGCACCCGCTGAAGGCCACGATTGGCGCCCCCCTTCCGCGGCAAGAGATTCAAAAGCACGCGGCGCATCCACATCTCTTGATGGATTACCTGCGGGACCAGACGTATCTGTTGTCGCCAGAGCCGCTGGAGAGCCTCGACTACGGCTATGAGTTTGAAGAGCATCATGCAGGGCGCGAACGACGAGCCGCCTGATGCGCGTGCGCCCGGATGACGGGCGTCTGTCGCATCTGGCCTGAGGCCGTCTCTTCGCCTATACCGCGCTCGATCAAACGAAAGCACATCCCATGTCTACGATTTACAACGTCGCCATCCTCGGCGCGTCCGGTTACACCGGCTCTGAACTTGTCCGGCTGATCCACAGCCACCCCAACTTGCGCGTCGCCGCGATGACGGCTGACCGGAAGGCGGGCAAATCAATGGGCGAAGTGTTCCCCCATCTCGCCCACCTGAACCTCCCCACGCTAATCACGCTGGACGAGATGGTCTGGGATGACTTCGACCTCGCCTTCTGCGCCATGCCACATGCACAGGCGCAGCAAGTCGTTCTGAAAGTGCCAGAGCGGTTGAAGGTCGTCGACGTCTCCGCCGATTTTCGGCTGCGGGATGTTGAGATGTACGCCAAGTGGTACGGCCATGAACACCTCGCCGCTGATCTGCAGAAAGAGGCGGTCTATGGCGTGCCTGAGTTTTACCGGGAGGACATGAAGTCCGCCCGGATCATCGCGGGCACCGGCTGTTTCGCGGTCAACGCGTTGTTGCCGCTGGTCCCACTGATGGAGGCGGGGGTGATCGACCCGAACCATGTCATCATCGACAGTAAAACTGGCATCACCGGGGCAGGGCGGTCGCCTGCGGAACGCAAGCTTTTCTCAGAAGTCACAGAGGGCATCGACGCCTACGGCATCGCCAGCCACCGGCACACGGCTGAGTTCGACCAGGAGCTGACCAAAGCTGCGGGCGTCGAAGTCCGGGCCAGCTTCACGCCCCATCTTGCGCCGATGAATCGCGGTATTCTTGCAACGATCTATGTGCATGGAGAGGCTGAAGCGGTGCACGCCGCCCTTGCGGCCAAATACTCTGATGAGCCCTTTGTCAGCGTTCTGCCCATGGGCACCGCCGCGCCGCAGACCCGGCATGTGCGTGGGTCGAACCTCAATCTGATCAGCGTTCATGCTGACCGGCAGCCGGGCCGCACGATCATCGTTTCCGTCCTCGACAATCTGGTGAAAGGCGCATCGGGCCAGGCGGTTCAGTGCGCCAACATCGTATTGGGCCTTGATGAGACGACGGGGCTGGAGATGGCGCCGCTCTTTCCTTAACCTATCGGCAAGGGGACATATGCCGAGCAGAGCGCCAAATTTCATCTGGAAGCGGACAAAGACGATTTTCTGCGTCGCACGCAGCGCCTATCGCAGGTTCACCCGCGATGATGGGACCGCGATGGCGGGGTACATCGCCTATTCGGCGTTTCTGTCGCTTTTCCCCTTCATGATCTTCATGTCGACGCTGGCGGGCGTCATCATCGGGCCGGATAACAGCCAGACGGTGATTGATGAGTTATTCACCCTCGCCCCGGAACACATCGCCCAGACGTTGGAGCCTGTGTTGAAAGAAGTGATTGGCCAATCCCGTGGTGGTCTTCTAACCTTCTCAGCTGTCGCCGCGCTTTGGATCGCGTCAAACGCGGTGGAGGCGATACGCATCGCCTTTGATCGCGCTTATGATGTTGACGATCCGCGCGGCTTCATCCTGCGCCGATCGATCTGCATCGGGTTTGTGTTCGTCGCCGCCATCGCCTTTGCAGTGCTGGGCTTTATCATCATCCTCGCGCCGCTGGCGATTAGCCTGGCACGGGAATATCTGCCCTTTGACATTCCCTTTGGGCTGGGCATGATCCGTTATATCCTCGGCTTGCTGGTGTTCGCACTCTTCCTCTTGATGCTGAACCGCTGGCTTCCCAGCCGCGCCCCGCGGGTGCGGCGCGTGCTGCCAGGTATTATCGTGTCGACCCTGCTTTGGCTGATCGGGGCAACTGGATTTTCGATCTATCTCGCCTTTGCGCCCAGCTACACGGTGACATATGGCGCTTTTGCTAGTGTCATTGTGACGCTGCTGTTCTTCTATATCACCGGCGCAATTGTTATATTTGGTGCAGAAGTGAACGCCGCCCTGCTGGCGTTGCGGAACCGAGGGAAAATCTGATGGCGATGACGCGAAAGAAACGGCGGATCTGGCTCTTGGTCACAGGCGGCGTGATGATGGCCGCCGCAGCGGCGCTGGTGTCCGTCGCCTTCCAGGACAGCATCGCATTCTTTGTCACCCCAACCGAATTAGCGGCCGATCCGCGCAGCCCCGATCAACGCCTGCGCATCGGCGGCATGGTGATGGAAGGCACGCTGAACAAGGAAGGCACGGTGAACGTCTTCCGCATCACCGATTTCGAAACAGAGATCGAAGTCCGCTTTGAAGGGGTTCTGCCCGACCTGATCAAAGCGGGGCAGGGCGCTGTCGCGGACGGATATATCGTCAACGGCGTTTTCGTTGCGGATGAAGTCCTCGCCAAGCATGACGAAAAATATGTCCCGGCCGAGCTGGAAGACATGATGGCTGACCGTATGAGCGCTGGCGACACATGAAACATTTCATGTGGATCGACGCGTTTACCGACGTGCGGTATGGCGGTAATCCCTGTTCGGTCGTATTTGATGCGGACGACATTAGCGACGAAGATCGCATTGCCTATACGCGAGAAACAGGTCTTGTTGAGTGCGCTTTCCTCCAACGCTCAGCAGTGGCTGATTTCGGCGCAAGGTACTTCATGCCCACGGGGGAAATCCCCCTGGCGGGCCATCCGACCGTCGCCATCGTGACGGCGATGGTTGAGGCGGGCATGATCAGCCTGCCATCCGGCCCGATCGCCTTTACCCTGGAAGTCGGGGCTGGCGTGATCACGATTGAGGTTGAACCACGCGAAGATCGCCCTGCGTTGGTGACGATGACCCAATTGCGGCCAGAGTTTGGGCGCACCTATGATCCCGGTGCCATTGCGGCGCTCTACGGGCTTGCAGCAGACGACGTGGTTGGTCAGCCGCAGACTGTTTCGACCGGATCGCCATTTTGCGTCACCCGGCTGGCGTCGCTCGACGCGTTGCGCCGCGCGCGACTGGACGCTGTCGCACTTGCGTCCCTGAAAACCGCTGAGGACGCGGACTTCATGGAGCCCTTCTTGTGCGTCACCGAAGGGTTTGACGAGGACGGTGACACGTTTGCGCGCCTGCTGCTGCCGCCGCCTTTCCCGGCGGAAGATCCGTTTACGGGTTCCGCCACTGGCTGCATGGCGGCGTATCTGTTCGCCAACGGTTGGATTGAGCGCCGCTTCACCGCTGAACAGGGCCACGACCTTGGCCGCCCTGGCAGGGCGGAGGTGGAAATTCTGGGCGCGCCTGACGATATCTCCGGCGTCAAGGTCGGCGGCGCTGGAGTTCTGGTCATGCAAGGAGAGATCGTGGGTTGAGCCTGAATCGCCCATGTCGAAGATGGCGCGAACAACGCGCTCCGATCGAATGAACAAGGTCTGGTGCAAATATAGCGGCTCGTTAACACTGCCCAGATCCACCCACAAGGCCACACAGCCGCAGTGTATGACCCCGCACTGCAAGCGCCATGTTTGTCCCAAAAATATCCGTTCTCAAACGCCGTAAACCCGCCGCGCTGCTAAAGCGCCGTACACGGGGCGAAACAAGCCGAAATATCACGCCCCCGTGCGCATCCGCACATTGCCCTGCGCCGCCAAGGCGATAGGTTACTCATTGGCGGATATGGCTCCGCCAAAAGAATTCGGGGTTTGAACATGATCGCAGAACTGGGCCATTTCGCCGTCATCGTCGCCTTTGTCATGGCTATTGGCCAATCGACCGTGCCGCTGATCGGCGCGCAAAAAGGCTGGATCGACTGGATGCGTCTCGGCTCGCCCGCCGCGATTGTTCAGCTTCTGGCGCTGGTGGTCGCCTTTGCCGCGCTGACCTATTCCTTTGTGGTGTCGGACTTCTCTGTCCGCTTGGTCGCGACAAATTCCAACTCCCTGAAACCGATGCTCTACAAGGTGGCGGGCGTGTGGGGGAACCACGAAGGCTCCATGCTCCTATGGGTGCTGATCCTTGCGCTGTTCGGCGCCATGGTCGCTGTCTTTGGCGGCAACCTGCCGCCGGGCCTGAAAGCGCGTGCGCTGGCGGTGCAGGGCATGATCGGCGCCGCCTTTATCGCCTTTATCCTGTGGACTTCGAACCCGTTCTGGCGCCTTTTCCCGGCGCCGGAGGACGGCAATGACCTGAACCCTCTGCTTCAGGATCCCGGCCTCGCCTTCCATCCGCCGTTCCTCTATCTCGGCTATGTCGGCCTTTCGATGAGCTATTCTTTCGCCATCGCGGCCCTAATCGAAGGCCGCGTCGACGCCGCCTGGGCGCGCTGGGTGCGGCCCTGGACCCTGCTGGCGTGGATCAACCTGACCATCGGCATCGCCCTTGGGTCCTGGTGGGCCTATTACGAACTTGGTTGGGGTGGCTGGTGGTTCTGGGATCCGGTCGAAAACGCATCCTTCATGCCCTGGCTGATCGCGGCGGCGCTGCTGCACAGCGCCATCGTCGTGGAAAAGCGCAACACGCTGAAAAGCTGGACGATCCTGTTGGCGATTTTCGCCTTCTCGCTCAGCCTGATTGGTACGTTCATCGTCCGCTCCGGTGTGATCACGTCTGTTCATGCCTTCGCTTCGGACCCGACGCGGGGCGTCTTTATCCTTGGCATGTTGGTTGTGTCGATCGGCGGGGGGCTTGCGCTTTACGCCTGGCGTGCGCCGCAGATGCGGGCGGAAGGTGTGTTTGCGCCGGTCAGCCGTGAAGGTGGCTTGATCCTGAACAATCTCCTCCTCACCGTGTCCTGCGCGGTGGTGTTTGTTGGCACGCTCGCGCCCCTGTTCCGTGAGATGATCGACGGCGCCAAGATTTCTGTTGGTGCGCCCTTCTTCGACCTCAGCTTCACACCCTTCATGATCGCGCTGGCGCTGGCTTTGCCGTTTGGCGCAGTGATGCCTTGGAAACGGGGCGACATGCGTAAAGCGTGGCGCAAGGTTATGATCGCTGCGATCATCGCATTCCTGGTTGGCGCTACATTGTGGGCGCTCAGCGAAGATCGGTCGCCCTTTGCGCCGATTGGGATTGCACTTGCGGCGTGGTTGCTGTTCGGCGTCAGCGCAGAACTGGCCGAGCGGTCGAAACTGGGGCGGGCGCCTGCGTCCGAAACCATTCGCCGCCTGATCAACCTGCCCCGGGCCGACTGGGGCAAGTCGATCGCCCATGCCGGATTTGGTCTGACGATCTTTGGCATCGCCGCTGTCAGCGCATGGGAGGTTGAGGATATCCGCCTCGCCAAGCCGGGCGACGTGATCCAGCTGGGTGGCTACGACATCACCTTCGATGGCGTGCGTCCTGTGCCAGGGCCGAATTACAATTCCGACATTGGCCGTTTCACCGTCCGGGTGGATGGGAAAGAAGTCGTGCGCCTGTTCCCGGAAAAGCGCTTCTACCCGGTTCAGCAAATGCCTACGACCGAGGCGGGGATCGACAGTGGTCTGCTGCGCGACATCTATGTGGTGCTGGGCGACCCGGTTGACGGCGGCTCCCAATGGGCGGTGCGGACTTACGTGAAACCCTACGCCAACTGGATTTGGCTGGGTGCCATGGTGATGGCGTTGGGTGGTCTGGTCAGTCTGACGGACCGGCGTTATCGGGTTGGCGCCGTTGCGCGGGCCAAGGCCAAACCCGGCGCGTCATCCTCTGTCGCAACTCCGGCGGAATGAGGTGGTGATGCGCTGGCTATACCTCATCCTCGCACTCAGCATCGCATCGCCCGCATGGGCGGTGCAACCTGACGAGGTGCTCGACGATCCTGCTTTGGAGTCTCGGGCGCGGGAGCTGTCCAAGGAATTGCGGTGTCTGGTTTGCCGCAATGAAAGCATCGACGACAGCAACGCCTCGCTTGCCAAGGACTTGCGGTTGTTGGTCCGCGAACGGCTGGTCGCCGGTGACAGCAACGAGCAGACGATCGATTATATTGTCGAACGGTATGGCGAATACGTACTGCTGCGTCCACCGCTTAACACGGGCAATCTTGCGCTGTGGCTGGCGGGCCCTGTGCTTTTGGTGCTGGGCGGTGTCGCCGCCTTCGCCTTTCTGCGCCGCAATCAAACCGCCCCGGCGACCGCCGGCGGGCTTAGCGACGATGAAAAGCAACGCCTGACTGAACTGACGCGGGACTGACCTGGCACATTCCCAGAATGCGCCGGTGTAGCAAATTGCGGCGGCGCATAAGGCCAATTTGCGAAGGCTTTAGGCCCTTACCGATGGAAACTTCAGAAAAACTACGCCCCCGCGCGAACAAAAACTGGCACATCCATTGCGTATCCTCTGACGATCGCAGCGTCGCGGTGGCGAAGCAGGGGTGTGACGTAACTGGCGCCGCCGCTGTGGTCGTGTAAGGCCGATCATGCGGGCGGGGAGCGATGCAGGGGTGTGTCACCGGTGCCGCCCGTATGATCAGGCCGCCGTTTTGCACTGCGCCAAACTCTCTTTCGCGGTTGGTCGCGTTCAGCCCTCACGCTATGGTTCCCTGACAAGTCAGGAGACGCCGACCATGCCCCCCAAAACAACCTATGACGACATCACATATGCGGTCGCAGACCATGTCGCTCGCATCACGCTGAACCGGCCTGACGCATTGAACGGCATGACTCGCCAGATGCGGGGGGAGCTTGCGCATGCGTTCAAACGCGCCAGCGGCGAAGCGCGTGTGGTCTTGCTGACCGGAGCAGGCGACAATTTCTGCGCCGGGCAGGACCTGGGTGGCGGGCGCGGCGCGGTGGATGTCGATCTCGAACATCTGGTGAGAGAGGAACTGACACCTATTCTTTCCGCCATGGCGGCTGCAGAAGCGCCGATTATCGCCGCCGTAAACGGCCCTGCGGCCGGGGCGGGGGCCAACCTGGCGCTTGCGGCTGATGTCGTCGTCGCGGCCAGATCGGCGACCTTCACCCAAGCTCACGCCAAGGCTGGCCTGATGCCTGATTTCGGCGGCACGTTCCATTTGCCCCGCCTTGTCGGTCTGCCGCGCGCGATGGGCATGGCCCTGTTTGGTGAGGCGATCTCAGCCCCTCAGGCGGCGGAATGGGGCCTGATCTGGGAAGTTGTCGAAGACAAGGACCTGACCGCCCGTGCGTCTGAACTCGCCTCCCGGCTGGCCAAGGGGCCGACCCGCGCCTTCGTCGCCACCCGCCACGCCATGCGTCAAAGCCTGTCGCAAAGCTTTGACGCTCAAATGGTGTTGGAGGCAGAAACCCAGGGCCGCCTTGCCGGCACGCGCGACTTTGCCGAGGGTGTGTCCGCCTTCCTCAATGGGCGGGAGCCTGACTTTGAGGGCCGCTGAATGACTGCATTCGCCAGCCGGATCACTAACGCCCCCCGCGCGCATGACGCTGCGCGGGGGCAGGCGGCGGTGGACCGATTGGCGGCGGCCGGCCCTCTGGCCGACCTGCTGGCGGGCGCCGCGGGTTCCAGCCCTTTTCTTTCGCGTCTGATTGAGAAAGAGGCTGACTGGCTGGCGGACGCTGTCCGCTGTGATCCGTCAGAGGTGATGACCAGCCTGATGGCGGCGGATGGTAATCCGGCTGAGGCGCGCACTGTCGCGGCCGATCTTCGCGCCGCCAAACGGCGGGCCTCATTGATCATTGCCCTAGCGGATCTTGGCGGCCTTTGGTCATTGGAGGATGTCACAGGCGCCCTGTCGGACTTTGCCGATTTCGCGGTCGCCCGCGCGTTCGATGCGGCCTTGGCCCGGGAACGGACGGGCCCCTTGGTGGGTGTGAAGGCGACCGAAGCAGGACTGATTGTACTCGCTATGGGAAAAGGCGGCGCGCGGGAGCTGAACTATTCATCTGACATCGATCTCATCCTGATGTTCGATGATGAACGTTATGAAGATGTGGGCGCCGTTCGCCCGCGATGGACGCAGGTCACCCGCAGGGCCGTCAAAACGCTGACCGAGGCGACGGCGGACGGCTACGTCTTTCGCACCGATCTTCGGCTCAGACCCAATCCATCGGTCACGCCGCCTTGCCTGCCCGTGTCGGCGGCGGAGCGTTACTACGAAAGCGTGGGCCGCACGTGGGAACGATCCGCGTTCATCAAGGCCCGCGCAGCGGCGGGTGATCTGGCGGCGGGGCGCACGTTTCTGGAAGGAATGTCGCCGTTCATCTGGCGCCGTCATCTGGATTTTGCGGCCCTTGAAGACATCAATGATATCCGCGCCAAGATCCGCGACGCCAAAGGCTTGGCGGGTCTGCGCGATCTGCCGGGATATGACGTCAAGCTTGGCCCCGGCGGCATTCGAGAGATTGAGTTTTTCGCGCAAACCCAGCAACTGGCATTTGGGGGGCGCGACCGGTCGCTCCGCGTGCGCGGCACCTGCGACGCGCTGGCGGCTTTGGCGACGGCTGAGCGCATCACGGATGACGACGCCGCGGCGTTGACCAGCGATTATGCGGAACACCGGCGGCTGGAACACCGCCTTCAGATGATCGAGGACGCGCAAACCCACGACATTCCCGTATCCGAGGCCGCCCGGGATCAGGTCGCCGCGTTAGGCGGCTGGCCCGACCGCGCGGCGATGGAGGGGGAGGTGGCCGCCCGCCTTGCCGATGTCCGATCACGTGTGAACCGGTTCTTTGGCGTGACAGAGGCGAAAGAAGCGCCAGAGGGCGACCTGGACGTCGCCGATCTCGGGTTTCAGCGTCCAGACATGGTGGCCGACCTCGCCGACCGCTGGGCCCTTGGCGGCATCGCCGCAACCCGCGATCAGCGCGCGCGGCGCAAGGTGAAGGTGCTGACGCCGATCATACTGACCAAGCTGTCCGCCGCTGGCGATCCGGACGAAGCGGCGTTGCAGTTTGACCGGTTTCTGTCGGGCCTGCCCGCGGGCGTTCAGCTGTTCTCGCTGTTCGAAGCGAACCCTCAGCTTTTGGACCTGCTGGTCGAAATTTGCGCCGCTGCGCCTCGATTGGCGGAATACCTTGCCCGGAATGCAAGCGTGATGGATGCTGTGCTTGATGCGGATTTCTTCGCCGCCTTGCCCGATTGCGCCACGATGACCGCTGATCTGACGGGGGAGCTTGCGGCGGCGCTGGATGATGGGCCAGGCGACTATGAAACTGCGCTCGACACTGTGCGGCGCTGGGCCAAGGAGATGTGGTTTCGTCTTGGCGTTCAGGTCCTGCGCGGCGTCGCTGACGGGCGCGAGGCGGGGCACGGATTTTCTGACATCGCTGAGGCGTGCCTGATTGCGCTGAAACCCGTGGTGGAGGCTGAATTCACCCGCCGCCATGGCCCGCCGCCGGGCAGGGGCACCGCCGTGATTGGCATGGGCAAGTTGGGCAGCCGGGAAATGACGTCGTCATCTGATCTGGACCTCATCGTCATCTATGACGCGGCGGGCGTGACGGAGTCTGATGGCCCTCGCTCATTGCCGACGCAGGTCTATTTCGCCCGGCTGACCCAGATGCTGGTGAACTCGCTGACGGCGCCAACGGCAGAGGGCACGCTCTATGAGGTAGATATGCGTCTCAGGCCGTCGGGCGGGCAGGGGCCTGTCGCCATCGGCTTAGAAGGGTTCCGCAATTATCAAAAGACCGAGGCATGGACCTGGGAACATATGACCCTGACCCGCGCCCGCGTCGTGGCCGGCGCCCCTGATCTGGTGGCTGAACTGACGGATCTGATTGAAGACATCCTGATCACGCCGCGCGATCCCGTCGCCACCCGCGCCGATGTGGTTGAAATGCGCGCTCGTCTGATCTCAGCCCACGGCGCGGCGCGGGATCGGATCTGGGCGCTGAAACATGCGCATGGCGGCCTGATGGATGTGGAGTTTGTCGCGCAGGCGGGTCTTCTCTGCGCCTCGCTCGCTGGGCCGCATGCGCCGCAGGACGCTTTCGCCGCTTTGGTTGAAAAAGGCGCAATGGACGCCGCCGTCGCCGAAACGCTGTCTGCCGCCTACGCCCTGCAAAGCCATCTGCAACATGTCGAACGGATCGCCCACGCGGGTGCGTTTCAGGCCGATCAGGCGGGTGAGGGGCTGAAGGCCGCGCTGGCGCGAACCGGCGGTGCGGATGATTTCGCAGCGTTGGAAGACCACCTCAGAACCCTCCGCGCCCGCGCAGCCGCTTTGGTGGACGCCGCATTGCCTGCGTCATGACGCTGAGCGTTGTGTTTCACCCTGACTATGTCGCGCCACTGCGCGATGGTCATCGGTTTCCCATGTCGAAATACGGCTACTTGCGCGAACGGCTGCTGGCCGATGGGATCATAAAGCAGGGCGGATACCTGTCGCCGGCGGAGGCGGGGCAGGGCCTGCTGACGCTGGCGCATGATCCGGCCTATGTCGACCGCGTGCTGGGTCGAACCCTTGGCGCTGTGGAGGTCAAGCGCATCGGCCTGCCCCTGACCGACCGCCTTGTGCGCCGCGTGCGGTTATCTTCGGCGGGCACATTGCTGGCGGCGCGGCTGGCGCTGGAAACTGGCGTCGCCTGCAACGGGGCGGGCGGCTCGCACCACGCAGAACGGGGGCTTGGCGCAGGGTTTTGCGTATTCAACGACGTCGCCGTCGCCGCCGTCGCTTTGCTGGCCGAAGGGCTGTCACGCATCCTGATCATCGACCTAGACGTGCATCAAGGCGATGGCACGGCGCGTATATTCCGGGATGATGACCGCGTGTTCACGCTGTCGCTGCATGCTGAGCGGAACTTTCCCGACGACAAGGCGCAATCCGATCTGGACGCCCCATTGCCGGACGGCTCCGAGGATAGCGGATATCTGGCCGCCCTGGCCCTCGTTCTGGAAAAGGTCGAAAGCTTTGCGCCCGACCTTATTTTCTACAATGCAGGCGTCGACGTGCACCGGGATGATCGATTGGGGCGTTTGGCGCTGACGGATGCGGGGCTTCGGGCGCGTGACGCCTATGTCCTGAACTGGGCCGCCGCCCGCGCGATCCCGATCGTTGGCGTTCTGGGCGGGGGCTATGGTGCTGATCCGCAAGTGATCGCGGCGCGTCATGCGGTGCTGTTTGAAGAGGCGGCCAAGGTCGCGTAAAGCCGAAGGGCGAGACAAAGGAAATCAGATGGCCGGACTATTTGCAAAACTCACCGCGATCTTCGAAGCGCCCGCCGCCGCCGCGCCCGAAGGCCCCGACGCGACAGCCACCGCGATGGCGGCGCTGATGGTGCAGCTGGCCCGCTCTGACGGGGTCTATGATGACGATGAACGCGCAGGGATCGAGGCAGCGCTGAACGCCCGCTTTGGCGATGGCGTGGCGCTGCTGGCGGCTGGCGAAGCGGCGGAGGAAACGGCCCTCGACAGTCATCAATTCACTCGTCTTGTGAAGGACGCTTACGCGCCCGAAGAACGCGGTGATCTTCTGGAAGACCTTTGGGAAGTGGTGCTGGCCGATGGCGCACGCGACATGAACGAGGACGCCCTTATGCGCCAGTTCGCATCCCTATTGCATGTCCCGGATCGGGAGGTCGGCCTGGCCCGCCAACGCGTACTCGCCCGCCGCGAGGGGTGATCAGCGCCTGACGTGGCTTCCCGTGCCGCTGTGTTGGCGGGGGTGTTGGCCTGCCGCCCTGCTAAGCTATGCGATATGGACGACCAGATACTCCACGCTATCACAGAACATGAAACCCTTATTACCTGCGCTGATGGCGTGGAACTCGGCGCGACGATCATCCGGTGTGACGACGCCAGCCATGTGGTTTTGATCTCATCTGGCACCGGGTTCCCGCAAAGCGATTACTTCGCGCTGGCCCGGTACTTTGCAGCGCGCGGCGCCATCGCCCTAGTATACGATTACCGCGGCATTGGCGCCTCGATGACGGCTGAGGCTCTGAATACTGCGGATATCCCGTATTGGGGCGCGCTGGACCTGGCGGCGTGCATCGACTGGCTGCAGACAGCCACACCGGACCGTCCGTTATTCCATCTTGGTCACAGTGTGGGCGGGCATCTGGTCGGTTTCGCCAGCAATGCTGGCGCGATCCGCCGCCACGCCTTTGTCGCCGTGGGCAGCGGCACCTGGTGGCGCCACCCGCCGTCGCGCTGGCCAATGGAGCTTTACTTCTGGTGGGGGATTGGCGGGATCAACCTGACGCGGTCCACCTACATAAAGCCCGGTTTTGGCTGGGCTGGCGGGGCGCTGCCCGGCCCTGCCTTTCGCACATGGCGACGCTGGTCGCACAGCCGCCGCTATTACCGGAACTTCATCGAAACATCGGAATACGCCAAGGGTTTCGCCGCCGTGGATGCGCCCGTCCGGTCGTGGATCTTCACGGACGATCCCATCGCCAACCCCAAATCGGCGCAAGATATCTTTGATTGCTATCCAAACGCCGATACATCCATCGCCCTGACCCAGCTGGCAGATTTCAACCTGCGCCGCGTCGGCCACGAAGGCGCCTTCAAGAAACGATGCACGCCGCTGTGGGACCAGTAGCGCGTGTGGTTGCTGGATGGGCTTTGATCAGGCGTCTAGTACGCGGCCAAGGATTTCGCTAATGTCTTTTGATGCGTCAGCGCGGTCCAGAACGCGGGTCATCTCTGCCTTCATCAGGTCCTGCCGATCATCTGAATAGCGCCGCCATGTTTCGAAAGCGCCAGCCGTGCGCGCGGCCGTCTGTGGGTTCGCCTCATCCATCCGGATCAACCAATCCGCAAAGAACCGATACCCTGCGCCAGATGCCTTATGGAATTGCACCGGGTTGGCCGCCGCGAACGCGCCGATCAGGGACCGAAACTTGTTCGGGTTGCGCCAGTTCAGTGTTTCAGCCAACGCCTGCACCCGCTCAAATGCGCCGTCGGCGGCGCTTGTGGCCTGCACGACATACCATTTGTCCATGACCAGCGGATCATCCTTCCAACGGTCGTGGAAGGTCGCCAGCGCCGCATCTGCGCCAGATGTCCCGTTGGCCACCATCGCGCCAAGTGCGGCGAGGCTGTCGGTCATGTTGTCGGCGTCAGCGAATTGCGCGGCGGCAAGCGCGCCATCATCGATGCGGGTCAATAGGCCCATTGCCTGATTGCGCAGGCTTCGTCGGCCTGCCCCTGTCGCATCGGGGCTGTATGCGGTGGAGGAGGTCATGGCGTGATAGGCCTCCTCCAGCCCATCCTTCAGCGCATTGGCAAGATCCGTCGCCATCAGCGTCAACGCGGCATGGATCGCCTCAGGATCGACAACGTGGCCCATTCGATGGATTTCCGCCGCCATCTCGTCATGGCCCGGCGTCGTCAATATCATCGCTTTGAACGCGGGGTCGAGCGCCGCATCCTCCAACACAGCATTCAGGGACGGGACCCAGACAGGCGATAGATCTGCGTCTGGATCGGCGATCAGCTGATGGGCGACGTCAACGCCGAAACTGCGCCCCGCTTCCCATTTGTTGAAGGGGTCGATGTCGTTCGCCATCAGAAAGGCGCGCTCCGGCGCGGGGGAGGGCTTGTCGATCAGCACCGGCGCGGAAAAGCCCCGATTCAGGGACAGCACAGGGCGGGAGTACAGCTCAAACCGGAACGTTTCCACCGGCTTGGTCAGCACAAACATGTCGCCCGGGATCATTTCCTTGCCGTCCGGGCCGATCAGTCCGTAGCTGAGCGGAATGGTCATCGGCTTTTTGCCTGTCTGACCGGGCGTATCCGGCGTGGATTGGGTCAGCGTGACCAGATAGACGCCGGAATTGAAGCTTTCTTCAACTGTCACGGTGGGCGTGCCAGCCTGACTGTACCAAAGCGCAAATTGGCTTAGATCGCGCCCGTTGGCGTCTTCGAAAACCTTCAGCCATTCTTCGATCGTGCAGGCCTGCCCGTCATGCCGGTCGAAATAGAGCTTAAGCGCCGCATCATACGCCTCAGCCCCGACAAGGCGTCGGAGCATGCCGATCACCTCCGCCCCTTTTTCATAGACGGTGGCGGTATAGAAGTTGTTGATCTCAATATATTCTTCGGGCCGCACAGAGTGCGCCAGCGGCCCGGCGTCTTCGCGGAACTGGCGGGCGCGAAGTGATTTTACGTCGTTGATGCGGCAGACGGCTTCGGATCGCATATCCTGACTGAACTGCTGGTCGCGGAAGACCGTCAAACCTTCTTTAAGGCACAGCTGGAACCAGTCGCGGCAAGTGATGCGGTTGCCTGTCCAGTTGTGGAAATATTCGTGAGCGATGATGCCTTCGATGAACTCATAGTCCCGGTCAGTCGCGGTTTGAGGGCTGGCGAGCACGTATTTGGAGTTGAAGATGTTCAACCCCTTGTTTTCCATCGCGCCCATGTTGAAATCTTCAACGGCGACGATCTGGAAGAGATCGAGGTCGTACTCGCGGCCATACACCTCTTCATCCCAGGTCATCGACCGCTTCAGTGCGTCCATCGCATAGGCGCAGCGGTCTTCGTCGCCGGGTCGGACCCAGATTTTCAGGTCGACCTTGCGGCCCGACATGGTGGTGAAGTCGTCGTCATGGCTGACAAGATCGCCCGCGACCAGCGCGAACAGATAGGCGGGTTTGGGCCAGGGATCGGTCCATTCCGCAAAATGGCGCGCCCCATCCAGATCGCCTGTCGCATCCGGGTTGCCGTTGGACAGCAAGATGGGCGTGGTTTTGTCCGCCTCGATCCGCACACGGAACCGGGTCATCACATCAGGGCGGTCGGGATAATAAGTGATCTTGCGAAACCCTTCCGCTTCACACTGGGTGCAGTACATCCCGTTTGAGACGTACAGACCTTCCAGCGAGGTGTTGGCAGTGGGGTCAATTTCCGTTTCGCAGGTCCAGACGAACCGATCTTGCGGCAGGGCGGCGGCGGGCGTTGTCAGGCCTGTCGCGGTCGTGGTGATCTGGCTGGTGACGTCTGCGCCATCGACGGCGGCGGCGAGAAGGGTGATGGAATGCCCGTCCAGCGTCAAATCCGCAGGCCCGTCGCCGGCGCGTTCCGGGTTTCGCACAAAGGTCAGCGCGGCGCGGACGCGAGTGGCGGTTGGGTGCAGGTCAAAGAAAAGCCGGGTTTCTTCGATCAGCCAGTCGGGGCGCTGATAGTCTGAAAGGCGGATGGTCTGATCCGCGCTGGGGCTGGCGTCTTCGATGCGCATGGGCGGCTCCGTTGATTCGTTATACTTCGACCTTATCGATGCGCGGTCGCGCGCCCAGCGAAAAGGCTGGACGCGCGATTTGCTTAGTTCTTTCTCAACTCAGCGGAGATGAACAGCTGCACTTCGTCCGAGGTGATCGGCGCCCCGAAGCCAAGGCCCCAATCGGACCGCGTGATCGCACCCGTCGCCGTCACACCGACCCATTCGCTTTTGTAATAGTTGATGAACTGACCAAGCGGATGGGCGTCGGAATTGTTGATGACGACATCCAACGTAACCGCTTTGGTCGTATCCTTGATCGTCAGATCGCCCATCACTTTCAGCGTGTTGTCACCGGTCTTTTCGACGGCGGTGCTGACGAAGGTGGCCTCTGGATGTTTGTCGGCTGCAAAGAAATCGTCGCTCGCGAGATGCTTGTCGAAAGCCTCGACGCCGGTTTCGATGCCGTTGACCGGGATCGTGATGTTCAAAGACGTATTCGGAGGCGCGTCGAAGTCGATGGCGATGTCGCCGACCACATTGCGAAAATACAGAGACTGCTCCGAATATCCCGCATGGTTCCAGCTAGCGCGTAACTACGTATGACCAGGGTCCAGCGAATAGGCGTCAGCGGCTTGTGCTGCGGGGGCGGCGGCCATGCCTGCGATCAGTGCGAGGGCGAATAGGCGCATTGGGGCTCTCCTGTTTGTTGCGTCTGCGTGTTGATGTGGCGGGCGTTGTCTGGTGAACAAGGCGCTGCTGGTAAACTTATTGTTTGCAGAACGGCGCCAAAACGCAGTGTTAATGGTTGGAATAAGTTTCGTATCGGAAACTGGTCTATTGATATTACCAATTTTGCGCGCTAGGGGACCATCATCACTGTACAAGGAGCATCCCCATGACCGACCGGATTGAGATTGAAGGCCTCGCAGTTGACACGCAGCTTGCGGCGTTCGTGAACGAACAGGCCTTGCCCGGATCTGGGGTGGAGCCTGCTGCTTTTTGGGCGGGCTTGTCTGCGCTGATCCACGATTTCGGCCCCCGTAATCGCAATCTTCTGGCGCTGCGCGACGATATGCAGGCCAAGCTGGACACCTGGCATCAGGCGAACCGGGATTTCGACCCTGCCGCCTACCGCGCCTACCTTGAGGAGATTGGCTATTTGCTGCCCGAAGGCGCAGATTTCGAAGTTGAAACCGCCAATGTCGACCCGGAATTCGCCGCAACGCCGGGCCCTCAGCTGGTCGTGCCAGTGATGAATGCGCGCTATGCGCTGAATGCGGCGAACGCCCGGTGGGGGTCGCTGTACGATGCGCTTTACGGAACTGACGCGATGGGCGACGGGCCCACCGGCGGCGGCTATGATGCGACCCGCGGCGAGCGGGTTGTCGGCTGGGCCAAGACCTTTCTGGACGATGTGGCCCCGCTGCAGAGCGCGAGCCACGCCGACGTCACCGAGTATGTCATCACGGATAGTGGACTTGGCGCGAAGACCGACAAGGGCATGACCACGTTGGTTGATCAGGCCAAGTTCGCCGGCTTTACCGGCGATGATGCGCCAACCGCGATCCTTCTGAAAAACAACGGCCTCCACATCGAAATCGTCATCGATCGGAGCCACAATATCGGAGCCACCGACCCTGCCGGCGTGGCCGATGTCGTCGTTGAGGCGGCCGTCTCGACCATCATGGATTGCGAGGACAGCGTTGCCGCCGTGGATGCTGAGGATAAGGTGCTGGCCTATGGCAACTGGCTGGGCCTGAACAACGGCCAGCTGAAGGAAGAGGTCACCAAGGGCGGTAACACGTTCACGCGTGAAATGAACCCCGACCGCACCTACCAGACCGCTGGTGGGGGTGAGATGACGCTGAAGGGCCGATCGATCATGCTGGTCCGGAATGTCGGCCACCTGATGACCAACCCTGCGATCCTCGACTGCGACGGGAACGAGGCGGGCGAGGGGCTGATGGACGCGATGATCACCGTCCTCTGCGCCATGCACGACCTGAACGAGCGCAAGATGAATTCGCGCACCGGGTCGGTCTATGTGGTGAAGCCCAAGATGCACGGGCCTGCTGAAGTCGCCTTCACCAACGACATCTTCGCCCATGTCGAAGACGTTCTGGGCCTGCCTCGTTTCACAGTGAAACTCGGCATTATGGACGAAGAACGCCGCACCACGCTGAACCTGAAGGAATGCATTCGCGCCGCCAAGAACCGCGTCGCCTTCATCAACACCGGCTTCCTCGACCGGACTGGCGATGAAATCCATACGTCAATGGAGGCGGGGCCGATGGTCCGCAAGGCCGACATGAAGGCCGAAACCTGGATTGGCGCTTATGAGAACTGGAACGTCGATATCGGCCTCGCCTGCGGGCTGCAGGGCAAGGCGCAGATCGGCAAGGGGATGTGGGCGATGCCTGACCTGATGGCGCAGATGCTGAACGACAAGATCGGTCATCCGCAATCCGGCGCGAACTGCGCCTGGGTCCCGTCCCCCACGGCGGCGACGCTGCACGCCACGCATTATCATAAGGTAGACGTCATCGCCCGCCAGGATGAGATCCGCGAGGGCGGCCGCCGGGCCTGGCTGGGCCAGTTGATGTCCATCCCCGTCTCAAAAGGCGCGAACTGGTCGGATGATGAGATCAGGGCAGAGATTGAGAACAACGCCCAAGGCATCCTTGGTTATGTCGTCCGCTGGGTCGACGCCGGGGTCGGCTGTTCCAAGGTGCCGGACATCAACGATATCGGGCTGATGGAGGATCGCGCGACCTGCCGGATTTCGTCCCAGCACCTCGCCAACTGGCTGCGCCACGGGGTGGTCAGCGAGGATGAGGTGATGGATGCGATGAAGCGGATGGCCGAAAAAGTCGATGGCCAGAACGCGGGCGACCCAACCTATGAGGCGATGGCCCCCGGGTTTGACGGCATCGCGTTCAAGGCGGCCTGCGATCTGGTGTTCGAAGGCGCGGCCCAGCCCGCCGGGTACACCGAGCCTGTGCTGCACCAGCGGCGGTTGGAGAAGAAGGCCGCCTGATCAGAGTGTGAAACCGACGGTAAGTGGTTATAATCTCTGTGATCTAAGGTTGCGTTAACCTTTGGGTTTCGCCCCGGTTTAGGGTGGGCATTCATGCCCACCGTATGTCCACGTGGCTTGGCGCCTTTGTTCGTAGTGAGCCGCCCTGACGAACCACCGGATGGTGGGCATGAATGCCCACCCTACATACCGCAAAGCGGCTGATCCCCCGACATCACCGTCCCGGCCTAGAGCCGAGACCCGGATGGGTGGTGCGCCTGGCCCAAACGAGGCCCCGTTCTCGCGGTTGCGTAACCAACCGCTATCAAGCCTGGGGCTGTGCAAATTGGTAGGGTGGGCATCGGTTGCCCGCACACCTGTCATTGCCGGACTTGATCCGGCAGCCCAGCACGCCGCCTCGACCTGAGAACTGGATTACCGGGTCAAGCCCGGCAATGACGTTGGTGCTACGGAGCAGGGCCGCAGCTTTACCCCACTGCGCCGCCGTCCGCCCGGTTTTCTTGCGGCCTTCAGGACCGCAGAGCCATTGCTCGCGTAACCCATTCCTTTCCGATGAATGTTGTCTCTCTATCTACGCTTCAAGGTTGGCGGGCGGTCCCCAACATGACCAGACATACAGCGGTTCACCGTCCGTGAACGGCAAGACCATGTAATCATCACCGAACGCATTTTCTAGCATTTGTTGGTCAAGCCCGAAGCATCACTGAAGTCAGCTGAATTGAGCGGCGAATGGCCAATTGTAGCGCCCCGGAATTAAACTGATTGAACCAAGCCCAGCCTGAGTTCGCCCCCTCCAACCGGGCCCCACGGAGGTCCGCCCCTTTCAATCGCGCCTCGCTAAGGTCCGCATCCTCCAATCGCGCCTCTCTGAGATTCGCCCCCTCCATCCGCGCTCTGCGAAGGTTCGCCCCCTGCAATCGTGTTTCTGTGAGATCTGAAGGGACAAGCGAGGCCTCTCTAAGATCACTGCCTTCAAGTTCTGCGCCAGTTAATCTCGCTTGCCCAAGCCGTGCCTCTGCCAAGCTAACTCCTCGCATAAATGCTCTAGACAACTCCGCGCTTCGTAGGTCTCGTCGCGACAAGTCTGGCTTCGCGAGAGTGGACAAAAGATCTGCTCGATGCCTCAGCGGATGCAATGCGCTCGCACGGTATCGATGCGATATCTTAGTCCTTTATGGTTCGAAGTACCTGCTCTTTCGTCCGTCCGATTGGCCTGCGGTTTGCGTCTATGTATTTGTCGATCGCTTCATTTAGGTTTGTCGCCTTCTGAGCTCGTGTGATAGGTTTTCGACCGTGGTCAATTTCCGCGCCGAGTTCAGCCTAACCTTTCTTCAACCAACGTTCAGCCTTCTTCCGGGAATCGAACGAACGGGCTTCGTTATAACCAAACTTGCGTCGGACAATCTGAGCGGTGTAAGAGATCCGCCCACTCTTCAGGGGTTTTTCGCGTATGGTGCCCAAGTATGACTCCAAGTGGATTTAGTATGACTCGAGTCATACCAGATGAGAGAATGGGCGAAAATAGGTCAAAATCAGTATGAATCGGACGCAATCCCTTAAGGCAAAAATTGGATAAATGTCTGAAGAAACAATAACATACTCAGATCGCCGATTGAGCGTCGCGCCCATGATGGATTGGACGGACCGCCATTGCCGGTATCTGCACCGGCTGATTAGCGGACGTGCGTTGCTCTACACCGAAATGGTGACGGCGTCGGCGATTGCGCATGGCGATCTGGATCGTCTGCTGGGGTTTTCCGCCGCAGAACAGCCCGTCGCGTTGCAGATCGGCGGGTCAGAGCCTGCCTTGCTGGCGCGTGCAGTGACGGCGGCGGAGCCATTTGGGTATCCTGAGATCAACCTGAATGTCGGTTGCCCGTCCGATCGGGTGCAGAACGGCGCCTTTGGCGCCTGCCTGATGCGCAGCCCCGATCTGGTGGCGGACTGCGTCAGCGCGATGATCGATGCGGCCGACGGGCAGGCGGAGATCACAGTGAAATGCCGGATTGGCGTGGACGATCAAAACCCCGAGGATGTGCTGCCCGCGTTTATCGATCGCATTGCTGCGGCTGGCGTGTCGCGCTTTGCCATTCATGCGCGCAAGGCGTGGCTGCAGGGTCTCAGCCCCAAGGAAAACCGTGATATCCCGCCGCTGGATTACGACCTTGTGCAGCGGGTCAAGGCGGCGCGGCCCGACCTTCATATCTCCATCAACGGGGGGATTACCGATCTGGATCAGGCGTGCGCGTTCATGGACGATGGGCTTGACGGCGTGATGATCGGGCGTGCGGCGTATCATGATCCCATGAGGATCCTGGGCCCGGCCGATCAAGCGATTTATGGTGAAGAGACGCCGCAACGCACGGCTGAAGGCGTCGCGCGCGACATACTGCCGTATATTGAGGCGCATCTGGCATGCGGCGACAGGCTAAACCAGATTACGCGCCATATGATGGGTCTGTTTCAGGGACGCCCCGGCGCGCGGCGCTGGCGGCGCATCCTGTCCGAAGGCGCGCATAAGCCGGGCGCTGGACCTGACCTTGTGGTCGAGGCGCTTTCGGCGATTGAGCCTGTCGGCGAGGCGGCGTAAGACAGTGCATGGATATCGCACTTATCGATCTGGCGGCGCTGGTCGCGTTTCTGTTGGTCGTCGGCGTCGTTGCAGGCATTCTAGCGGGCCTTTTGGGTGTGGGCGGCGGCATCGTCATCGTGCCTGCGCTGTTCTACGTGTTCACCGGTCTAGGTTTTCCCGATGCAACGTTGATGCATGTCTGCGTGGCGACGTCTTTGGCGACCATCGTGCTGACCTCGGCCCGATCCGTCGCCAGCCACAACAAGAAGGGCGCGGTCGACTGGGACATGCTGAAGTCCTGGGCACCGTTCATCGCCGTCGGCGCCGTGCTGGGCGTGATCGCGGCGGATCGGCTGCGCAGCGACAGCCTGATGCTGGTCTTTGGCGTGATGGCGATGATCGTCGCGCTGCACATGGCTTTTGGCCGCGAAAACTGGCGGCTCGGCGACAATCCGCCCGAAGGCGGCGCCAAGGGCGCATGGGCGACTGGGGTTGGTTTCATGTCCGTTCTGATGGGCATTGGCGGGGGCACGTTCGGTGTGCCCTTGCTCAGCCTCTATGGCGTTGCGGTTCACCGGGCGGTGGCGACGGCTGCGGGTTTTGGCCTGGTCATCGCCGTGCCTTCGGTCATCGGGTTTGTCCTGTCGGGCATGGCGGCGCCGGACCGGCCTGAATTCACGCTTGGCTATATCCACGTGCCAGCCTTTGCGATCATCGTGCCGATGACGGTGCTGTGCGCGCCGCTGGGCGTAAAGCTGGCGCATTCGCTGAACCCGCGTCCGCTGAAGCTGCTGTTCGCCTTCTTTCTGGCGGTGACGGCGCTGAACATGTTGCGCCGGGCGCTTTATGGCTGATCTCGCGGATCTGGGTTGGACGCGGTTCGCTTTCGACCCCGCGCTGGCGAGATGGGCGGAGCATGCGGATGCGGCGGCCGTTCACGCTGAAAATGATCCTGACAACGCGGAATGGCTACGCTGCGGCGGCACATGGTTTGTGGGCGTGAATGCGCTTCCGAATGACGCCGGCGGCCAGTTGCCGGGCGGCCCGCCGTTGACCGGGGCGGCGATTGAGGCGGCGCATGGCCTGTCTGGCGGCGCGCCGCTGGACCGGGCGCAGGCGTCGGTCTGCTATCCTGGCTATCCGCGACAGGGCGAAGATGAAAGCGACAGCGCCTTCGTCTATCGCCGTGATCGCGATGCGGCGCATGTCGACGGGCTGCACCGGATCATGCCCGGTCGGCGGCGCAGGCTGTTGGAACGGCACGCCTATATCCTCGGCCTTCCCCTGAACGACGCGCCGCCTGACGCCGCCCCGTTCGTGGTGTGGGAGGGCAGTCACAAGATCATGCAGGCCGCGTTTATCCGTCGTTTTGAAAGTGTCGCGCCTGAACGCTGGGCGGATGAAGATGTGACCGAGGCCTATCAGGCCGCCCGACGCGAGGTTTTCGCCATATGCGACCGCGTGGAAATCGCCGCCCGCCCGGGCGAGGCGTTCCTGACCCATCGCCACGTTCTGCACGGCGTCGGCCCATGGGGCGCGGACAGCGGCGGGGCGCGGCGGGCGCTTGCGTATTTTCGTCCAGAATTTGCGGCGCCGTCCGAAGCGTCAGACTGGCTGACTGCCGCGTAACGGCGTCAGTTCCTGAGGATCAAGACGTCGCGGCGAAAGCTGGTTTCCTGCAGGCGGCCCAGAAAGCTCATCCCAAGCAGCGATGAATGCAAGCGGCCTTTTTCGGCGACCGCCGCCCCGACATTGGAAAGGCCGACATTACCGACGGCGACATAATCCAGCGTGATCGTCGCGACATGGGCGCGCCCGTTGGCTGTGACGACGGGCTGGGTGAAGGCGAGCGACGCGGGGTTCAGGCCCGCATCTTCGGCGTCTTCGTAAGACAGCAGCACGATAGAGGCACCGGTGTCGACCAGCATCCCGACCTTGGCGCCGTTCACCTCGGTCACGGCGCGGAATTGGCCGTCCCACGCCTTGCGCAGCTCAACAACGCCTTCTTCGCGTGCGATGGCGAGGGTGGGGCTGACCTCGCCCCGGAACCGGTCAAAGACGACCTTTACGTCTTCGCGATAGGAATAGGCGACAACCAGCGCGCTGATCGCGGACAGCCAGATCGCCCCGGCCATAGCCATGGGTTTGAGCCGCATTTCACGGCCTCGAAAGCCCCAGATCAGGACGATCATCAAAAGGAACACCAGATAGATCAGCTGCTCGCTGGCACCTTCGGTCTTCAATGCGTGCGGAAAATGCACGTTCAGCTGTGAGGCGAGCACAGCAAATGCGACCAGCAAGGCGAGCGGCCAGAAAATCATAAAACCAGTGCGTTCCTAGGTTGCAGCGAGCGTTAGCACTTTAATCAGGCGCGAGGCATGAGGACAAGCGATAAGTTTGTGAAGATTTCCGCATAAGTATCTGAAAAAGATGGTTTTCACCGTGGTGGGCGGTCAGTCCTTGCGTCAATCGCGCCGCACCCGCGCGTCCCGCCCGCCGCGGCGCTTTGGCTTGGTCAGGCTTTCGCGGTCTGGCAGTTCATCCATGATCGCACGGCGCTGTTCCGGCGTCATCCGCGACCAGCCGGCGATTTCGTACCGGGTGCGGAAGCAACCCATGCACAGATCCGCTGCCGGATGAATCAGGCAGACTTTCATACATGGGCTTTCAATTTCGGCCCGGGTCCAGACCTGGTCGGTGTTTTTGGTCATGACTGCTCCACATACGCCAGGCGATCCAGCGCGCCCTGCAGGATATAGGCCGCCGCCATTTTGTCGACGACCTCGGCGCGGCGTTTGCGCGATTGGTCGGCCTCCAGCAACGTGCGTTCGACCGCGACGGTCGACAGGCGTTCGTCCCAGAATGTGATTGGCAGATCGGTCAGGCGCGACAGGTTGCGCGCGAAGGCCCGCGTCGACTGGCAACGGGGGCCTTCGGATCCGTCCATGTTCCGGGGAAGGCCCAGCACAAAACCGGCCGCGTCACGCCCATCGGCCAGCGCGAGAAGCGCGTTCGCGTCGGCGGTGAACTTGGTGCGGCGGATCGTTTCCACGGGGCTGGCGACAGACCGGCGAATGTCTGACGCCGCGACCCCAAGCGTCTTGGTGCCCAGATCCAGGCCCAGCACCGCTTTGCCGTAGGGCAGGGCGGCGCCGAATTCGGCGACATCATCCGTGATCAGCGTCATGCGCGCGCCCTATTCAAAGACGACGCCGTTCAGCAAGGCGGCTTCTTTCAGATAGGCGAGGCTGATGGAATCGTCGTCATAAATCTGGATCGCTTCTTCGTAAGCCGCGCGGATCGCGCCGGTCTGGCCCAGCACCTTGTAGGATCGCATCAGCTGTCCCCATTCATTGACGTCGGCGACGCGACCTTCGTCAGTCAGGCGGTCGTGCAGACGTTCGACCATACCGCGGATCATTTGGCTGCGATCTTCCGCCTCCATCTCTGCGGCGGCGGCGATGTCCTCCTGGGTGGGGCCGGGCTGCTGGCCGCCCTGCGCGGACCGGGGCGTGCCTTCAACTGCACTTTCCAGAATGTCCAGCGCCTCAGGGTCATCCTGATAATCTTCGCGGGCGGCAAGATAGGCGGCGCGCGCCTCCTGTTGGCGGCCCATCACCCCATAGGAGGAGATCAGCCGCAGCCATTCTTCTACAGATCCGCCTTCGCTGCGCAGCCGTTCCGCCAGACGCGCGATCATGCCCTGGATCATCGCGGCGCGGTCCTCAGGGTTCAGGTCAGTCGCAGCGGCGATGGCGTCGCTGTCAGGGCCGGGCAGGGCGGTTCCGGGCAACTGGGGCGCCTCGCCGCTTTCCAGACGGGCCAACGCGGCCGGGTCGCCGGCGAAGGCCTGGCGCGCGGCGTTCAGCGCGGCCTGCGCCGCCTGCTGATCGCCGAGAACGCTGTAGGACCGGACGAGTTGCTGCCATTCTTCGATTGACCCGCCTTCTTCGGCCAGGCGGGTGGCTAGGCTGGCGACCATGCCCTGGACCATGTTCTGGCGATCTTCGGGCGGAATGCTGGCGGCGGCCTGCATTTCTTCCTGTGTTGGGCCCGGCAGCGGCAGGCGCGACCCGCCGAGGGACGCGATTTCACGCTGGATCGGCGCGACCCAGGGCGCGTCTGGCGGGCTTTCGCGCAGCAGTTCGTCCCAGACCGTGCGGGCGATTTCGGAATTACCGGCCTGAATGTGCAGGCGGCCCAGATAATAGCGACCAGATGGGTTGGTCGGCTGATACTTGAGGATCTGAAGAAGGTTGTCTTCGGCTTCGGGCGAAATATAGCCGCCCGCCGCCAGGATCTGACCTTCGGCCAGACCGGCGTATATTTCGGCGCTGCCTTCGCCCAGTTCGATCAGGCGTGCGAATTGGCGCCAAGCTTCGTCAAACCGGCCAAGGTTCATAAGCGAGCGGGCATAAAGGAAAACGCCCTGCGCATCGTTCGGCCTGTCGGCGATACGCTGTTCCAGTTCGATGACCAGCTTTTCGAAATCAGCGACGTCAGGTCCGGAAGGCGGGGCAAGTTCGCGGCCCGCCATCATCTTTTCAGCCTCTTCCTGGCTGGGGCGGCCAGCCTCGGCGCGGGTTGCGAGGGGGACGTCCTCCGCCCCCGGCGCGCCAAGGTCGAAATAGAGGATGCCGGCGCTGAGCGGCGCTGCGATCAGGATCGCCGCAGCGAGCGCGCGCGACGCGCCTTTGGGCGCCGACTCCGCGCCATGGTTTGCTCGCATTTCGGCGTCCGCGGCCAGCAGTCTGCGCGAAATTTCCAGTTTGGTCGCTTCGGCGTCTTCGGGTGCGACGGACCCGCGCGCCACATCCCGGTCAAGTTCGGCCAATTGATCGCGGAAAACCTGCACATCATGCGCTGCGCGCGGCGCGGCTTCGTCCCGACGACGCAAAAGCGGGTAGGCCACGTACAAAGCCGTCAGCACGGCGCCGCCGATAGCGATAATCCAGA
>CBFHXH010000002.1:0-89636 GCA_965659735.1 uncultured Pikeienuella sp. | reverse complement strand
ATAAAACATATTTTCAAACACTTACCCATGGTTTCACGCGTGAAACCCTACCAAGTTTCACACTTCCCCAGCCGTCACTCAGCCGCCACAGCCCCCGGATTGTTCGGGTGGGTCGTCCAGTTCCCATACTCCTCAGTCACTGTCTGACCCGTGCGCGGATCGACGGTGCCGGTCTCCATCCGCTCCATCGTGATGCAGTTCTCAACCGGGCAGACGTTGACGCAGAGGTTGCAGGCGACGCACTCGTCATCCATCACCTCAAATCGCCGCTCGCCGTCCGGTCCCACCATCGAAATCGCCTGATGCGAGGTGTCCTCGCAGGCCGCATAGCAGCGCCCGCATTTGATGCAGGCGTCCTGATCGATCTTGGCCTTGGCGACGTAGTTCAGGTTCAGATACTGCCAGTCTGTCACGTTCGGCACGGCACGGCCGATCACGTCGTCCAGGGTGGCGTGGCCCTTTTCGTCCATCCACTGCTTCAGCCCCGCCTCCATCTCCTGCACGATGCGGAACCCGAAGGTCATTGCCGCCGTACAGACCTGAACGTTGCCGCAGCCCAGCGCCAGAAACTCCGCCGCGTCGCGCCATGTCGTGATCCCGCCGATTCCGGACACGGGCAGGCCCGCCGTTTCGGGGTCGCGGGCGATCTCAGCCACCAGGTTCAGCGCGATGGGTTTCACAGCGGGGCCGCAGTAGCCGCCATGCGATCCCTTGCCGTCAATCGACGGCTCCGGACTGAAATCGTCGAGATTGACGGAGGTGATGGAGCTGACCGTATTGATCAGACTGACCGCATCCGCCCCGCCCGCCTTGGCCGCGCGGGCCGGGTAGCGGATGTCCGAGATGTTGGGCGTCAGCTTCACGATCACCGGCATGCGGGTCGTTTCCTTGCACCACTTGGTCACCATCTCGATATATTCCGGCACCTGCCCGACGGCGGCGCCCATGCCCCGTTCGGACATCCCGTGCGGGCAGCCGAAGTTCAGCTCAATCCCATCAGCGCCGGTGTCCTCCACCAGCGGCAGGATCGTCTTCCACGCCTGCTCTTCACAAGGCACCATTATGGAGACGATCATCGCCCGGTCGGGATAGTCCCGCTTGACCTGCTTGATCTCGCTCAGGTTCACTTCGAGCGGCCGGTCGGTGATCAGTTCAATGTTGTTCAGGCCCAGCAGCCGACGATCCGCGCCCCAGACAGCGCCATAGCGCGGGCCGTTGACGTTGACAATCGGCGGGCCGGCTTCACCAAGGGTTTTCCAGACGACGCCGCCCCAGCCCGCTTCAAATGCGCGGCGGACATTGTATTCCTTGTCCGTCGGCGGTGCAGAGGCGAGCCAGAACGGGTTGGGGGATTTGATCCCCAGGAAGTTCGCAGAAATGTCAGCCATCGGTCAGCCCTCCATCAGGGAGTTGTGGATATCTTCAGCGGCGTCGCGCCCTTCGGCGACCGCGGTCACGGTCAGGTCGTCGCCTCCGGACGCGCAGTCGCCGCCAGCCCATACGCCGGGGCGAGAGGTAGCGCCGCCCGGTTTCACTGTGATCTTGCCGTCTGCGTGGTCGAGGCCATCCAAGGGGCTCAGCGTTTGCCCGATGGCCGCCAGCACCTGATCGGCCGGCAGGGTGAACGTCTCTCCCGTTCCTTTCAGGCCTTCGTCGGTCTGGGTGGTGTATTCGAACTCCATCCCATCAGGGTTGGAGCCTATCGGCTGCGCCCAATGGCGGATCGTGACGCCCTTCTGCGCCGCCAGATCCTGCTCAAACTCGGACGCGGCCATCGCGTCCTTGCTGCGGCGGTAGACGATGGTGACGTTCTCCGCCCCCAACAGTTTGGACTGTACGGCGGCGTCGACGGCGGTCATACCGCCGCCGACGACCACCACATTGCGGCCAACCTCAAGGGAGGTGAGGTCATCCGCCTGGCGCAGGTCGGCGATGAAATCCACCGCCGACGTTGCGCCCAGTCCAAGACCAAGTTTCCGCGCGCCGCCCAGACCAAGGCCAAGAAAAACGGCGTCATGTTTTGCTGCGAGATCGTCGAGGCTCAGATCCGGCCCAAGGCCCATACCAGCATGGAAAGTGATCCCACCGATACCCATCAGCCAGTCGACCTCCACCTGGGCAAAGCCGTCGACAGTCTTGTAAGCGGCGATCCCGTATTCGTTCAGCCCGCCGCCCTTGGGTCGCGCATCGTAAATCACAACGTCATGGCCCTTCACCGCCAGCCGGTGCGCACAGGCGAGGCCCGCTGGCCCCGCGCCGACCACACCTACGGTCTTGCCGGTGCTGGCCGCCCGCGCATAGGGCTGGGGCGAAGCCATCGCCGTGTCGGTGGCGAAGCGCTGCAGGCGGCCGATATCCACTGGTTCCCCCTCCGCCGCTTCACGCACGCAGGCTTCCTCACATAGCGTTTCGGTCGGGCAGACGCGGGCGCACATGCCGCCGAGGATGTTCTGATCAAAGATCGTCTTCGCCGCCGCCTCGGGCATTCCGGCGCTGATCTGGCGAATGAACATCGGGATGTCGATGGTCGTCGGGCAGGCTGTCACGCAGGGCGCATCATAGCAGAAATAGCACCGGTCCGCCTCAACCGCCGCTTCGTGCGGGGTGAAGGGCGCGTGAAGGTCCGAGAAATTCTCGGCCAGAGTTTCGGGATCAAGCCGACCGGCGGCGAGGCCGGGTTCAAGCTGGCTGGGGCGCATGCAGAAATCTCCCTCGCGGTGCTGTCGGGATCACGATGCCATAGGTTGAAAGTTTATCAAGTGGTAAATTTTCATTTTGCACCGCAAATGACCTGCCCCAACGCCCGTTCTGGCGGGGCGCATCAGAGCTTGCTACGAAGACAATCGATGCAGGTGAGAGGGCGCATGACCGAACATTCAGACTTTCTGGCCAAGGTCGAAACATTCGCCCGCGACGAAGTTGGCCCCAAGGCCGCAACCTGGGATCGTGACCGGACGTTCGATATCGAGACGCTTCGCAGTGCGGCGAAGCTGGGCTTGCTGGGAATGGAAACGCCCGTTGTCAGTGGCGGTCTGGGCCTGCCATTCACCGCTAAGGCAAAGGTCGCTGAGACGCTGGCCGCCGCCGATTTCGGCTTTGCCATGTCGGTCATCAACACGCAGAACCTGACCTACATGCTGGCGACCGAGGCGCCACACCTGGCGGATCGCTATGTGCCTGATCTGGTGACCGGCGCACGTCTGGGCAGCACGGCGCTAACCGAACCGCAGGCGGGGTCAGACTTTGCCGCGATTACAACTTTTGCCGAAAAGACCAACGATGGCTGGGTGTTGAACGGGACTAAGGACTGGATTGTGAACACCGCAGCTTCTGACGTCATTGCGGTCTACGCGCAGACACTAGACGGTGCGGGCGAGGCTGGGATCGGCGCTTTTCTGGTCGATGGACAGCGCGAAGGCTTTCAACGCACAGCGCCCAGCGCAATGACGGCTCAGCATTCCATCGGCAGTGGCGGCTTCACGCTGACCGACTATCATTTGGCTGAAAATGAAATATTACGCGCGCCCAGCCACGCCTTCAAAGCGATCCTTCATGAGATTAACGGCGCCCGAATCTACGTCGCCGCGATGTGTTGCGGTATGGTCGGCGCAGCGTTGGAAATTGCGTCCAATTATGGTCGCGCGCGCCAGACATTCGGCAAGCGATTGGGTCAGCACCAGGGATGGCGCTGGACTTTGGGTGAGGCTGAGGTTGATCTGACCGCCGCCCGACTGATGGTCGCCGACGCCTGCGCCCTGATGGAAAACGGCGAACCACAATTCGCCGCCGCGCGCACCAAGATCTTTGCGACCAGGATGGCTGAACGTCATCTGCCGGCGTTGGCGCAACAGATGGGCGCCGAAGGGCTACGCGACAAATACCCGTTCAGCCGCCACTTGATCGGCGCCCGCGTCGCCGGTTTCGTCGATGGATCGACCGAAATGCTGTTGGAACGTCTGACGATGCGCCACGCGAAGGAATAACCAATGGACATGCTTCATCCTCTCGCCCCCGCGCCGCAGGACCCGGATCGCATCGCCTACAAGATCGCCGAGACTGGCGAGGTTGTAACCTTTGGCCAGCTTGAGACACGCTCCAACCAAGCGGCGCACTTGTTTCGCGCCTGCGGCCTGAGACGAGGAGATCACATCGTCCTGCTCGCGGAAAACTGCCGCCAGTATTTTGAGATTTGTTTCGCTGCAGACCGCGCGGGCCTCTACTACACTGCGATCAGCACCCACGCGACCGCCGACGATGCTGCGTTCATCGTTGAGAATTGCGGGGCCAAGCTGTGGATCTTGTCAGAAGCGAAGGCTGAGATTGCCGCGCATCTTTGCAAAACGTCGCCTATCACCGATCGCTACATCATCGGCGCGACCATCGATGGATGCGAAAGCTGGAATGCTGCCGCCGCCGCCCAGCCCGAAACCCGCATCGCAGATGAGGCGCAGGGCCTAGACATGCTTTATTCCTCTGGCACCACCGGGCGACCCAAAGGCGTAAAGTGGGAGCAGGCGGATGAACCGGCAGGCGGGCGAACGATGTTGGCGGGGCTATTGGGCGACCTCTTCAGCTACACCGCAGACACCCGCTATCTGTCGCCCGCGCCGCTGTATCACGCGGCACCGCTCCGTCACACGATGACGGTGATCAAGCTGGGCGGTCAGGTCACAGTGATGCAGAAGTTCAACGAAGAACGGGCGCTTAAGCTGATTGAGGCTGAGCGGATCACCCATTCCCAATGGGTCCCGACGATGTTCATTCGCATGTTGAAACTGCCCGATGACGTGCGCCTGAAATACGATTGCTCATCAATGCAGATCGCCATCCACGCCGCTGCGCCCTGCCCGGTTGTGACTAAGGAAGCGATGATCGATTGGTGGGGGCCGGTACTGCACGAATATTACGCCGGTACTGAAAACAACGGATTTTGCGCGCTGACGACAGAAGAATGGCTGGATCACAAGGGATCAGTCGGCAAGGCGCTGATGGGTCGGATCCACATTTGCGATGATGATGGCGATGAATTGCCGGAGGGCTCCTCGGGCGTCATCTATTTCTCGGACGGGCATCCGTTCTGCTATCACGCCGACCCCGACCGGACGGCCGCCGCCTACAACGACAAAGGCTGGTCAACGTTGGGCGATATCGGACGGGTGGATGAGGATGGATATCTCTACCTCCTCGACCGCAAGTCTTTCGTCATCATCTCAGGCGGCGTGAACATCTACCCGCAGGAGATCGAGGACCTGATCGTCAATCACCCCAAGGTGCTGGACGCTGCCGTCTTTGGTGTTCCAAACGAGGATTTCGGGGAAGAGGTCAAGGCGGTCGTGCAACTGGTAACGCCGGACGATAGCGCGGCGGAAGAACTGATTGGATACTGCCGCGATCACCTCGCCAGCTACAAGTGCCCACGCTCGGTGGATGTGGTGGACGCCCTGCCCCGTCACGCCAATGGCAAGTTGATGAAACGCCTGCTCAGAGATCGTTACTGGCCAAAAGCCTAGCCCCGCTTGCTCCAACCCCAAGCGCCAGCTATAGGGACCGCAACTTAGACAACAAAGCGCGGTCCCATGAAAATCAACGGCAATGAAATCCGTCCCGGGAACATCATTGAGCATAATGACGGCCTGTGGGTCGCGGTCAAAATTGGCCACGTCAAACCCGGCAAGGGCGGCGCGTTTGCTCAGGTCGAGCTGAAGAACCTGCGCAACGGTTCCAAGCTGAACGAACGGTTCCGGTCCGCTGACAAGGTGGAAAAGGTTCGCCTGGAGCAGAAAGATCAGCAGTTCCTTTACGAAAACGACGGCATGCTGGTGTTTATGGACACCGAAACCTACGAACAGATAGAACTGCCCTCAGACCTGCTGGGTGATCGCCGCCCGTTCCTGCAGGACGGCATGACGATCCAGATCGAATATTACGAGGAAGAGGCGCTTTCCTGCCAGCTGCCCGAAAAAGTTACCTGCACGATTGTTGAAACTGAGCCAGTCGTCAAAGGCCAAACCGCCGCCAACAGCTTCAAACCCGCCGTTCTGGACAACGGCGTGCGCGTCATGGTTCCGCCTTTCGTGGCGCAGGACGAAGCGATCATCGTGAACACCGAAACCTTCGAATATTCAGAGCGCGCATAACGTGAGCACAGGATCAGCCAACCTTAACGTCATGATCAAGGCCGCCCGCCGCGCGGCGCGTGGTCTGGTGCGCGACTTCGGCGAGGTCGAAAACCTTCAGGTCTCGATGAAAGGCGCCGGCGATTTCGTCAGCCGCGCAGACACCAAGGCCGAAAAGAACATCAAGGAAACCTTGATGGAATCGCGGCCTGCATACGGTTGGCTGGCGGAAGAAAGTGATGAAGAAAAGGGTTCGGACGGCATGCACCGGTGGATCGTTGATCCGCTGGATGGCACGACGAACTTTTTGCACGGTCTGCCGCACTGGGCGGTCTCCATCGCGCTGGAACGCAAGGGCGAGATCATCGCCGCCGTCGTCTATGACCCCGCCAAAGACGAGATGTTCACGGCGGAAAAAGGATCTGGCGCCTGGATGAACGACCGGCGCCTGCGCGTGTCTGGCCGCCGCGATTTCATCGAGATGATCTTTGCAACCGGCGTGCCGTTCGCAACATCACCGCATCTGCCCAAAACGCTGAAGGAACTTGCCCACCTGATGCCGCGCTGCGCAGGCGTACGCCGGTGGGGCGCTGCGGCGCTCGACCTCGCCTATGTCGCGGCGGGCCGGTATGATGGTTTCTGGGAACGGGGCATTCAGCCCTGGGACGTCGCCGCCGGGTCATTGCTGGTGCGCGAAGCGGGTGGCATGATCGGACCGCTGGACGATGCAAAAGACCCGATTAGCCAGGGTCGCATCATCGCAGCCAACCCCGAAGTGTTTGAACGTTTTGGCAAGGTTCTGGCCAGCGTCTGACTACGCCACTTGCGAGTTTCCAAGATCCTCGCCATGATCCTGCTTAACGATCTCTGAGTGGGCGGAGGGTCGGCTTTTGGTCGCCATCGAGCAGAACAAGACAGAATTTGCACAACCGGTGCGCCAGATCCTGGCGATGCTGATCGCGCTGGCGGCTGTGGGCACCGTTTCATATTTTCTCTACGGCCCTATCAAAACGGTGTTTTTCGCCAATGTCGGGCTGAACGCACTGATTGGTGGCGTATTTGTCATCGGGCTTCTCGCCTGCTTCTATCAGGTCTTTGCGCTGATCACATCTGTCAGCTGGATCGAAGGCTTCGCCATCGACCGGCCAGGCCATGAATTTGTCGCGCCACCCCGCTTGCTCGCCTCGCTAAACGCCCTGCTGCGCGATCAGAGAGCCCGCCAAGCGCTGACGGCTTCGTCGAACCGCTCGATCCTGGACAGTGTCGCAATGCGGATTGATGAAAGTCGGGATATCACCCGATATATAATCAACCTCCTGATTTTCCTTGGCCTTCTGGGCACGTTCTGGGGTCTGTCGCTGACCGTGCCGGAGGTTGTGAACACTATCCGATCACTACAACCCAATGCAGACGGGACGGTGAATTTTGACCAGTTGATGGTCGGATTGGAAAACCAGCTGGAAGGCATGGGCACCGCCTTCGCCTCGTCACTGCTGGGCCTCGCAGGTTCGCTGGTCGTCGGGCTGTTGGAACTGTTCGCCAGCAGGGCGCAGAACCAGTTCTTTAGGGAGCTGGAAGACTGGCTCGCCTCCATCACCCGCATTTCCGTCACCGGCGACGCAGGCAACGGCGCGGAAGTGTCGGCGGCCGCCGCGCTTATGGAGCAGAACTCAGCCCAGATCATGGAACTGACAAGCCTCGTGGCGCAGATGTTCGCCCGGTCAGAGGAACTTGAACGTAAGCGAGAGCTGGACCCCGACGAAGGGTCGCGTCAGATCGCGGTGCTAAACCGCATCGCCGAACGGCTGGAAAACCTCACCGCCACCGGCGGCGGCGCGGGCGGCGACGGGATGGACCCCGAAACCCGCGGCCGCATTCGCAACATCGACCGCCAACTTCTGCGTCTGTCCGAGGAAGTCGCCGCAGGCCGGCAGGATGCAGTGGGCGAGTTGCGTGCCGAAATCGGCGGCCTGACCAGGTCGCTGACACAGCTCGCCGAACGCACAGCAGGCGAGCGCTAACCCATGGCCGTCGGTCGGCTTTCCAGTAGAATGGGCGCAAGCCAGGCGATCTGGCCCGGCTTTGTCGATGCAATGACGGCGTTGTTGTTGGTGCTGATGTTTGTCCTGTCGATCTTCATGATCGTTCAGTTTGTTCTGCGTGAGACGATCACAGGACAAGCGACAGAGCTTGAAGCACTGGGTGAAAAACTGGCGCAACTGTCGAGCGTACTGGCGATGGAGCAAGCCCGCGGCGACGACCTGAAAGACAACCTGACCGTCGCCCGCGCAACGCTGGGCGATCAGAACCGCGAAATTATGCGCCTGACCTCTCTGGCCTTGACCTTGTCTGATCAGCGGGATGCGCTGACTAACCGGCTCGCCAGCTTTGAAGATCAGGTCGCCACCCTGTTGGCGCAGCAAAGCACGCTGGAACAGAACATTACCGTCCTCACCGCGAACCGCGACCAGTTGCGGGCGGATCTGGAAGCGACAGAGGGGCGCGAGGCGCAACTGATCGTCGATAAGGACGCGTTGGAAACGGCCAACGCACAAGAGATTTCCGAGAAAGAGGCGCTGCAACTCGCGCTTGCAAATCTGCGCACCGAGCTGGATGCAGAGGTCGAGGCAGCGCGCCTGGCCGCGGCGCAACGCCAGGCGATGGAGGCGCTGATCGCATCGCTGCAATCGGATAACGCCGCCCGCGATCAATCCATCGCTACACTGGAGGACGCGAACGCAGCGCAAGGCGATCTGATCGCAGATTTGCGCAATCAGACGGCGACGCGCGACGAAACCATCGCATCGCTTGAAAACGCCAACTCAGCAGGCCGTCAGACAATTTCAGCATTGGAGGCGGAGCGGGCGGAACGATTGGCGTTGGTTGCACTGCTCGAATCCGAACGTGACCACAGCAGCGAGAAAGTCGCCGAACTCGAAGCCAGCATCACGGAGACAGAGCGCCAGCGCCTGTTGGAGGTCGCCGCCGCCGAAGCGCTGCGCCAAAAACTGGCGGAAGCCGACAGCGAACTCACGGCGATGACCCTGGCGCTGGAAGAAAAGCGGCGAACGGCGGAAGAAACGCTGACCCTGCTCGCCGCCGCCGAAGCGGCGCGCGATGGACTGGACGCAAACCTTTCGGATCAGGCCGCAGCGCTGAACCGGGAACAGGCGCTGAAGGCGGTCGCAGAACGCGCACTGGCGCAAGCGGCCAATGATCTGGAACGCAGCAAGGAAGAACTTGAGCGCAGGGCGCGCGAAATGGCCTTGCTGAATTCCCAGGCAGCTGAGCTTCGCTCGCAACTTGCCGCGCTGTCCGCTCAGCTGGCTGCGTCCGAGGCGAAGGATGAACAGCAGCAGGTGCAGATCGCCAACCTTGGGTCCCGCCTGAACGCCGCGCTTGCCCGCGAACTGCAGCTGAAGGCGTCAGAAGCGGAACTGCTGCGTCGCGAGACGGAACGCCTGGCCGCCGAGAAAACGGATCTGGAAGCCTACCGGTCGGAATTTTTCGGTGAAATGCGCAAGGCGCTGGCCGATCGCGATGAAATCCGCGTTGTCGGCGACAGGTTCATTTTCCAATCCGAGGTTCTCTTCGACGCCGGGTCCGCGGAACTGGGTTTTGCCGGGCAGCGGGAGCTTGCCCGCCTGTCCGACGCCCTGCGTGAGGCGATCGCTCGCATCCCCGAAGATCTGGACTGGCTGCTGGTCGTCGAAGGTCACACCGACAACACGCCGCTGACCGGTGCGGGGCGGTTTGCCGACAACTGGGCGCTCAGCCAGGGCCGTGCGCTGTCAGTTGTGCGGTTCCTGTCGGAACAACAGGGCCTGCCGGCCCAGCGGCTCGCAGCACTTGGCTATGGTGAATACCAACCGATCGCGGCAGGCGACGATCCCGCGTTATTGGCGCGCAACCGGCGGATCGAGCTAAAATTCGCTGAACGCCCACCGCGCACCCCTGCAGAATAGCAACCAATGAAAAAAGCCCCGCCAGATCGCATCTGACGGGACCTTTGTCTGATCAGGCTTGCGCTTTTAGTCTTTGCGCTTGATCGGCGCCCAGAGCTTTTTGTTGGTGTAGTAGAACAGCACCATCAGCAGGATGAGAAAGCCGATGTTGCGGAAACCGGCATGCTTACGCTCTGTCAGTTTTGGTTCCGCCGTCCACATCAGGAAGGCTGCAACGTCTTCAGACATCTGCTCCAGAGACGCTTCAGGCTGACCTTCGGCATATTCGACCAAGCCGTCTTCAAGCGGTGGGCCCATCGCAAGATAGCCGCTGGCGTATGTTTCGTTCCCGTAGAGGATCGCGCCCGCTTCTTCCTTTTCCGATCCCGTGTAGTGGGTCAGGAGCGAGTAGATGTATTCCGGACCACCGATGCCATAGAGGATCTGATTGATCCCCAGACCGTTTGGGCCACTGAAACCAGCCCGAGCCTTCGCCATCAAGCTCAGGTCAGGGGCACCCGCGCTTTCATTCGCCGGGAATTTGTCCGACATTTTCGCTTCGCGGGTGTCGCCAAGCTCACCCTCTTCGTCGGCTACTTCGTAAAGCTCGGCGAAGGCTTTGACCTGCTCTTGCGGGAAACCGGGGCCATACTTGTCGCCAAGGTTGCGGAAGGCGACGAATTTCAGGCCATGGCAGGCTGAGCAAACCTCATGATAGACCTGAAAGCCGCGCTGCAGCTGTTCCTGATCATAGGTGCCCAACGGGCCTTCGAAGCTGAACGCCCGGTCTTCAACATACCCGGCACCGCCAGCCGCAAGCGCTGGCCCGACAAGGCCCGTCGCTGCTGTTGCGATGATGAGAAGCTTTTTCATGTTTATTCTCCCTCTCACCGCTTATTCAGCGGGTGTCGCCGAGGCGACAGCCTTCGGCGGGTAGTGGGCGTTGAAGTCGGCTTCGATCGTTTCCGGACGATCCATCGCCTTCTCGGTGATGCCCAACACTGGCAGGACCACGATGAAGTAGCCAAACCAGATGATCGTGCCAATTAGAGACAACAGCGGCACGAGGCCTTCCGCCGGCTGCGAACCGCACCACATCAGGACGAAGAAGTCGACGACCAGCACCCAGAACGCCCACTTGAACATCGGGCGGTATTTGCCCGAACGGACGCGGCTGGTGTCGAGCCATGGCGCAAGCGCCATTACCGCAATCGAACCAAACATCAACAGAACGCCGCCCAGCTTCGCATCAATGAACAGGATGTCGAAGGTGATGGCGCGCAGGATCGCGTAGAACGGCAGGAAGTACCATTCCGGGACGATGTGCGCTGGCGTGGCCAGGGCGTTCGCCTCGATATAGTTGTCCGGGTGGCCGCCATAGTTCGGCATGAAGAAAACGAACAGCGCAAAGACGATCAGCACGACCATCAGAGCGAAGACGTCTTTGATCACGTAGTAGGGCCAAAACGGCACAGTGTCTTTCTTGACGTTTTCCATGTTGTCGGTGCGCACCGGCACGCCAGTCGGGTTGTTGTTGCCTGTCGTGTGGAAGGCCCAGATATGGACAATCACAAGGCCGGCGATCACGAACGGCAGCAGGTAGTGCAGCGAGAAGAAACGCGTCAGCGTCGCGTTGTCCACCGCCGGTCCGCCCAGCAGCCAGGTCTGGATTGGCTCACCAATCAGCGGCAGCGCGCCGAAGAGGCCTGTAATCACGGTCGCGCCCCAGAAGGACATCTGACCCCATGGCAGAACATAGCCCATGAACGCCGTCGCCATCATGGCGACGAAAATCAGAATACCGATGATCCACGTAATCTCGCGCGGGGCTTTGTATGAGCCATAGTAAAGACCGCGGAAGATGTGCATGTAAACTGCAAAGAAGAACAGCGATGCGCCGTTGGCGTGCATGTACCGCAGCAACCAGCCGCCATTCACGTCGCGCATGATGTGCTCAACCGACGCGAAAGCCGTGTCGACATGTGGGGTGTAGTGCATCACCAGAACGATGCCGGTGATGATCTGCATCGCCAGACACACGGTAAGGATAATGCCCCAGATCCACATCCAGTTCAGGTTCTTCGGGGTCGGGATCGTCAGGGTCGAATGCAGCAAGCCCATGATGGGTAGGCGTGAATCGATCCACTTTTCGATGCCAGTTTTCGGCTCGTACGGTTCGTGAGGAATTCCGCTCATGTTCGCTCTCCTCAGCCCAGCTTGATTGTTTCGCCGTCAAGGACAGCGGGGGGCACGGGCAGGTTGGTCGGCGCCGGTCCCTTACGGATCCGGCCAGCGGTGTCATAGTGCGAGCCGTGGCATGGGCAGAACCAGCCGCCAAAGTCCCCAGCATCGCCCAGCGGCACGCAGCCCAGATGGGTGCAAACGCCCATCATGACCAGCCATTCGCCGCCTTCATCCAATGTGCGGTTCGTGTCTTCCGCATCGGCGCCTTCCGCATTCGCGTTGCGCGCGACGGGGTCAGGCAGTTCCGCCATGGGAACGCCGCGCGCTTCGTCGATCTCTTCCTGTGTCCGGCGGCGGATAAAGACCGGCTTGCCGAGCCACTTGACCGTCAGCTGCGAGCCGGGCTCAACGCCCGAGATATCTACTTCAATCGACGCCAGCGCCAGGACGTCGGCGCTAGGATTCATCTGATCAATAAGCGGCCATGCGACGGCGCCGGCGCCTACCGCCGTGGCCGCGCCGGTTGCGACATAAAGAAAATCGCGTCGAGTACCATGATCGTCGGACACGGTCTCTCCCTCTGCTAAGCCGGTGGGCGCTGGAGCCCGATCGCGGCGGTTGGCTGTGTCTAACTGCGCATATCTGCGCGAACTAAGGACGCAATATAGCTGCATAGGCGAGGGGTCCAGCGGACAGGGCGACGCATCCGTCGCTCGGTCAGCCCTCATCGGTGCTCCTAATCGCACGGGCGGTTTGCGTTTTCAACAAAATAGCCCAGATCCATTCAGGTTGAGACAAGGTCATTTGAACTGTATGGCTGGGAAAAACGTGGGTTGGGCGGGCTATGATAGAATTTACACTAGTGAACGATCCCTTTAGCGACTCGATCGATCTAGGCGGCGCTATTGCGCATCCGACAACGATCGCAGACTTAGATCGCGACGGGCTGATTGAAATCGTACCCACCCTGTTCACGTTTCCTGGGGGCGTTCCCTTACCGTTGCGAATCTTTGAGATTCAGGAGGATGGGAGCACCATTGTAGATATAGCGCCGGAGCTTTTTGGCGGCGACATGCCCAACATGGATTTCGGGCGTAAGGCGATTGTCACTGATCTGAACAACGACAACTTTGACGATCTGGTGATCGCTGACCATGGCTTTGACCAAAACCCCTTTCCCGGAGCCAGTAACATTGGCTCAATCTCTGACGGCAAAGGCAGCCTGCGGAACATCGGCGACCGTTTCGAGACTGAGCCTCAATTCACACATTCCGCCGCCGTCGGTGATTTCGACGGCGATGGAAGACAGGATATCTTCTGGGGCAATCTGGGCGTAGACGACGCTTTCATTTCATCCATATCCGGATCCGGCGCAGTGCAACGGATCGGCGTCTCCATCCCGTCGGGGGTCAACCAATTCACCTGGTCCCACGCAGCCGATCTGAACAGCGATGGAAAAGACGAGCTTATCCTTGGCGCAAACCAAGATGGCGATACGACGATACGCAATCTCATCTTCAGTTTTGACGATGGGCAAGTGGTGCAGACAGCGCTGCCAAGGTTCAACAATCTCGCCTTAACCTTCGACGCGGCCGAGGGCGCAATCGTCACAGACATCGAAACAACGGACCTGAATGGCGACGGTTTGCTGGACATCCTGCTGTTCGCGACGGGCGTCGTGCCATTCTATCAGGGTTTCGCCATACAGGCCTTGGAACAGACGGCGACTGGCGGTTTCGTCGACCGGTCTGTAAAATACTTTGACGGCCCCGATTTTGATAAAGCACTGATCGATGGAGCAGGGCTGGAAATCCAGTTGGCGGATCTCGACGTCGATGGCGACGTTGATCTTCTCTTCATCGTTTTTTTCCCAACGACATGACAATCTTCGAGCGTGTGGGGAACAAGTTCATAGCAGGTGACCGATTCGGGAATTTCAACGCAGCCGCGATCGCCGATATAGACGGAGACTTCGCGCCCGAGATCATCAGTATCGGCGGCTCGGGGCCTAATATCTTTGATAGTGGCCTCGTTGGCTCCCCCACGACCGATACAGGCGTTCCGATCAATGGTTTGATTGCGGACGGCGGCGGCGACGCGGACTTTTTGAGTGGCACGGGCGATAACGATTCGCTGAAAGGCGGTGGCGGCAAGGATAAGCTGGAAGGTCTGGCAGGCTCAGACTTGCTCATCGGGGTGGGAGGCGCGGATTCCCTTATCGGCGGCGGCGGCAAGGATACGTTGGAAGGCGGCGGCGGACGGGACGTGTTGGCTGGCGGCGGAGGGAAAGACCTTCTTGCCGGCGGTGGCGGGCGAGATCTGCTGAATGGCGGCGGCGGTCGCGACTTCCTCGACGGCGGCAGCGGCAAAGACACTTTGGTTGGCGGTGGGGGCAAAGATGATATCAACGGTGGTCGGAGCAAAGACTTTCTGACAGGCGGCGGCGGTCGCGACACATTCCATTTTCAAAGCGGATCAGGGACCAACGTCATCGAAGATTGGCGTGACGGGCAGGACGTGATTGATATCAATGGTGCCGGGTTCGGTGATCTGACGATCATTCAGCATGATGTCGACGTGCTGATCCGCTTCCTGAACGTCCAGATCACAGTTAGGGAAGCAGACGCAGACCTCTTCACCGCAGCAGATTTTATTTTCTAGTGCGACTGGCCACCTATCAGCCAGATATCCCGCAAAACCTGGGCGCGCTCATGCGCCTTTCGGTATGCTTCGGCGCGCCGCTGCACGTAATTGAACCTTGCGGATTTCCGTTCTCGGCTAAGGCCGTCAAGAAAGCGGCCATGGACTACGCGACCAAGGCTGAGGTGATCGCTCACCCCAGTTGGACCCGGTATCTGGCGGATCGGCCTGCAGGCCGCCTTGTTCTGCTCACCACCAAGGGCGCCAAACCGATATGGGATCACGACTTTGAACCAGGCGATACGCTGCTGTTAGGCCGGGAAAGCGCTGGCGTTCCGGATAAAGTGCATGAAGCGGCGGATGTTCGCGCCTTCATCCCGATGCCCGGCGGCGGGCGCAGCCTGAACGTCGCGATGGCCGCAGGAATCGCAGTGGCGGAGGCGTCGCGCCAGTTGCGCTAACGCCTCAACATGAACTTGCTTATTATATAGTGAGTAGAATGCGCTGCGACATGCACTAAATTTCTGGTATCGCAGACGTCTGCGGTGGGGAAAGGACCTGTCATGATCTTAGGGCGTGCACGATATCTGGCGGCGGCGATAGGCCTGACGCTGGCGGCGACCGCCGGTGCGGATCAGGCTACAGCGCAAGGGCGCGCCGCCTCAGTCATCACGTCCATCGCGGAAACCGGCCCCATCGCCGACACAACCCCGGTGATCGGTCAGCTGGTCGCGTCAGTTGAAGCGGCGGTCGCATCCCGCCGCGCCGGGATCGCGGGCGAGGTGTTGTTCTCCATCGGCGATACGGTCCAGGCTGGCGATCTGCTGGTCAAGCTGGAAACCCGCCAGACGGAGATCGAAAAAACCTCGGCCGAGGCGGCATTGGCCACCGCAAAAGCGGGCGTCGCCGCCGCTGAGGCGTCATTGGCCTTGGCGGTGCAGGGGCTGGAACGCCAATCGCGCCTTCAGGGATCAACCGCCTTTTCCCGTGCGCAGTTCGAAGACCTCGAACAGACCGCCGCCCGCGCGCAAAGCGAGCTTGCCCGCGCCGTTGCTCAGGTCAGATCCGCCGATGCGATGATGTCGATGATGCAATACAACCTCGACAATACCGAAATCCGCGCGCCTTTCACCGGCGTGGTCACCGAACGCATCGCCCAACCGGGACAGTTTGTGCGTCTTGGCGACGCCGTGGCGCGATTGCTTGATTCCAAACGGTTGGAGATTGAGGCTGACACGCCCACCGAACTAACCGCCGGCCTCGCCCCCGGCACGGTGGTTGAGGTGCGCTTTGACGGCGGCGTATCCGCATCGGCGACCGTGCGCGCGGTTCTGCCGGTCGAAACGATCGCCACCCGCACCCGCCCCATCCGCTTCACCGCTGATCTGGCTGACGTGGACCCCCTGCGCATCGCAGTAGGCAAGTCGGTGACGCTGCAAATCCCGGTCAGCGCCCCGCGTGAGGCTGTGCTGACGCCTAAGGACGCGCTGGTGCAGGCGCGCGGCGGCGGCTGGTCGATCTTTGTCGTCGAAGATGGCAAGGCCCAGCCCCGCCCCGTGACACTGGGCGAGGCTGCAGGCGACCGCATCGAAATCGTCCGCGGCATCGATGCAGGCGATGAAGTAGTCATTCGCGGCAATGAACGGCTGCGTCCCGGTCAGGACGTCGCCCCACGTGGATCGGACGGCTAGATCATGGACCCCATTCGCATCGCCATCGACCGCCCGGTCGCCGTCGTCGCCGCAGTCTTGATGGCGGTCATGTTCGGCGTGCTTGCGCTGACATCCATTCCCATTCAGCTGACACCAGATGTGCGAAAGCCCGTGATCCAGATCAATACCTTCTGGCCAGGCGCCGCCCCGGCTGAGGTTGAGCGAGAGATCATCAACGAACAGGAAGATGTCCTGAAAGGGCTGGAGGGGCTGGAAAGCATCACCTCCCGCTCGCAAACCGGACGCGGGCGGATCACGCTGGAATTCGCCATCGGGTCCAACATGGACCGCGCACTGTTGCTGGCCGCCAACCGGCTGGACCGCGTGTCCAACTATCCCGACGAAGCGTCGGAACCAACGCTCGACACATCCGGGTCCGACGACAACCCGATCGCCTGGATGATGCTGCAACGTGGTGAGGGCAACACCCGACCGATGCAGGAATATGGCGACTTCGCCAACGACGTAGTGAAAGAACGGCTAGAACGGGTTGAAGGCGTCGCGCTGGTCAACGTCTATGGCGGCGTCGCACGTGAATTGCAGCTGCTTGTCGAACCGGAACGCCTGGCGGCATACCGCATCACCATCCCCGAAGTGGTGAATACATTGCGGCGGGAAAACATCTCTCTCTCCGCCGGGGATGTGGAGGAAGGCAAGCGCCGCTATGTCGTCCGCGCGGAAGGGGAGCTGAACACCGTCGACAGTGTCGCGTCAGTTGTCTTGCGCAGCACTGCAGGCGGGGGGCGTGTTTTTGTGCGCGACATTGCTGATGTCACCTTTGGCTACGCCGAAGCTGGCGCGCAAATCCGGCGCAAGGGCGCGACATCCATCGCCGTGAACGCGGTGCGTGAAACCGGCGCAAACGTGATCGAAACGATGGAAGGTATTCGCGAGGCGATCGCCGAATTGGTGGCCGGGCCATTGAAGCAGGAAAACCTGACCTTCGATCAGGTCTATGACGAAACTATCTATATCGACGGCGCGATTGATTTGGTGATCCAGAATATCTGGGTTGGCGGCCTCTTGGCGGCGGGGGTGCTGTTGCTGTTCCTGCGGTCCGGGCGGGCCACCCTGATCGTCTCCATCGCCATCCCGGTTTCCATCGTTGCGACTTTCGTCGCCATGTCAGCGCTGGGGCGAACGCTGAACGTCATATCGCTGGCGGGCATCGCCTTCGCCGTGGGCATGGTCGTCGACGCCGCCATTGTCGTCCTGGAAAACATCTATCGCCTGCGCCAACAGGGGATGAACCCCCGCGACGCCGCCTATGTAGGCGCGCGCCAGGTATGGGGCGCCATTCTGGTATCGGCGCTGACGACCGTTCTGGTCTTTACCCCGATCCTGGTGATGGAGCTTGAGGCAGGCCAGCTGTTCCGCGATATCGCAGTTGCGATCTCAGTCTCGGTCACCTTGTCATTGGTCGTTGCGGTTACCGTTGTCCCAGCGCTGTGCGCCAAGCTGCTTGGCCGGCGCCAAGCCAAGTTGAGCGTTCTGCCACTGCCCGGCATCGATCATTTCGGACGGGCCTTTTCCGGCCTGATCGCAGGCTATGCGCGCCTCACTGTCAGATCCCGTCTAGTCGGTCTAACTGTCGTCGCGGCGATCACCGGCGGGGCGATCTGGGGGTCGATCAACTATTTGCCAAAACTCGAATACTTGCCCGAAGGCAACCGCAACCTCGTCTTCGGCGTCATCCTGCCGCCACCCGGATACAACCTAGCCACCACGACCCAAACCGCCGAACGGATCGAAGGCGTGGCCCGCCCACTTTGGGAAAAGGAAGAAACCGGCAACGCGGACAAGCCGCCTGCGATCGAGAACTTTTTCTTTGTCGCGTCCCGCGGGTTCACCTTCCTCGGCGGCTCTGCCAAGGATGCCGAGAGGGTGGCGGAGCTGATCCCGACGCTATCCAGCCCGATCTTCGCTGAACCCGGCACGTTCGGTTTCATTAACCAAAGGTCGCTGTTCGGGCGGGGTATTGGCGGTGGCCGGGTCATCCGGCTGAACATCAAGGGCGGCGATCTGGAAGAAATTCTGGGCGTCGCGCAGCAAGCCGCCGGCAAGGTCAATCAGGCGCTGCCCCGCAGCGAGGGCAACCAGTTCCGCCCCCGGCCGGGGTTGGAGCTTGGATCGCCAGAACTACGCATGCAACCTGATCGCGTTCGGCTGGCTGACGCGGGCATCGACGCCCGCACACTTGGCCTGACGCTGGATGCGTTCAATGACGGCGTGCGCATCGACGAGATCACCGTGGGGTCGGAACGCATCAATCTTATGTTGAAGGGCCGCGCAGCCTTTGCCGAAAGCGCCCGCACCCAGGATATCGGCGCATTCCCCGTGGTCGCGCCGAACGGTCGGATCGTGCCGATATCGGCGCTCGCTGAAATCGTGCTGACATCTGGCCCGGTTGAAATTCGGCATGATGACCGCGAACGGGTGATCACGCTGGAAATTCGGCCATCTTCCGACATCGCGCTGGAATCTGCACTGGAAATCCTGCGCGACGACGTGATGACACCGCTTCAGGAACAGGGCTTGCCAGATGGTGTGACGCTGACCTTGTCAGGCGCTGCGGATCAGCTGACCAAGACCTGGAACGCGCTGCAATGGAACCTGTTACTGGCACTGGTCATCGTCTTTCTGGTGATGGCGATCCTGTTTGAAAGCTTTGTCCTGCCGATGGTCATCCTCATCTCAGTCCCCGTTGCAGGGGCTGGCGGGGTCGCGGGGCTATATGTGCTGAACCTCTATCAGGAACAGCCGCTGGATATGCTGACGCTGCTGGGCTTTGTCATCCTGATCGGGATCGTGGTGAACAACGCGATTCTATTGGTGCATCAGGCGCAGCATCACCTCCAGGTAGACGCCATGTCAGTAAACGACGCGATCATGGAGGCGACGCGGAACCGTATTCGCCCAATCTTCATGTCGACTCTGACCAGCGTCATCGGCATGGCGCCGCTGGTCGCTTTCCCCGGCGCGGGGTCTGAGCTGTATCGCGGACTGGGGTCTGTGGTTTTGGGTGGCCTATCACTGTCAGCCCTGTTGACCCTGTTGCTGGTGCCGCCGCTGCTGCGCATCACGATGAGCATGCCTGGCGCCGCAGCTGCGCCCGCCCCGGCGCCGACACCCGCCGAATGAGGCTCAGCCGTCGCCCTGATCAGGGCCGCGGCTGACCCGCTCAACCGCGAGGGACACGACCAGCGCGGCAAGGCCGAGGCACAGCAAGCGGTTCAGCGCTGTCGCCGCAATCGCCGCTGCCGCGCTGACACCGATCAGGGGCGCTGCGCCAGCGGCCACCAGTTCGACCACGCCCAAACCGGCGGGCACGACAAACACCAGCGCGCCAATAACGCCCACAGCCACGAATAGCGGCGCATCCCCCCAAGCGATGGGCGCGCCAACAGCTGCAAAGGCGCACCAAACCCGGCATAGCGCCAGCATCAGCGATACTAGCCGATGCGCCCACAGCACCAAAACGCCCCCCGGCGCGCAGCAGGCGATCAGCAGGCCCAACCCGATCAGCATGCCGGCCAGACCAACTGCGCCGATGATCAAAGGTGCGGCGCCAAAATCTCCTCTCGCAGACAGGCTAAGCGCCGCAGCCATCATCGACATGCCAATGAACATACCCGCACAAGCTGTCAGCGTTTGCGCCAGTGGCCGCGGCGGCGCGCCCGCAGCGGTCAGCACCGTCGCGCGGGCCAGCAAGCCGCCCGGCGCTGGCGTCAGCTCAGCCAAAGTGCCCGCCGCTGCGGTCGCAATGCCCAACCCCGGCGACACACGCGCGCCCAGCGCCCATCCAATCGCCGTGATCCCCCCGCCGTTCAACGCCAGCATCGCAGGCGTCAGAACAAAGGCGTTAAGGGCAAGGTACCGCCAATCCAACGCCTCAAGGGTCAGATCAGCATCGCGCACGGCCCAAGTCAAAAGGCCGACGAACAAAACGGTGGCCGCCGCCAGCAAGGGCTTGCGTCGCCGCGCGGCCCACGCCCTGACAGGGGCCGCTAGGGCCCTAAGCCGATCAGCAATCACAACAGACCACGCCTGCCTGTCGATGATCGTTCGCTTGGCGGCGCACAGGATTGCTGACGGTTCCAATCATCCGGGCACCCTAGTCGCCTTTGCCGTACCGGTGAAGCGGATTACGGATGACGACACGAAACCAGAGCGAAACTGGCGCGAGCGTGCATTTGAATGATACACACAGGCAAAAGCATGCATCGGGGAGACGGTGAATTGTCAAAACAATCGGGACCAAACGCTGGCGGTTATTTCGCCCGCGACCGGGTCTGGCAGCCTGATGCGCTGACGCCGCCCTACAAAACCACGGTCAAACGCTCGCCTCAGGCGGCGCTTTTATCCTTTCCAACAACGCTGACCGAGGAATCCGGGCCGGTGTTCAACCCGAATATTCTGGGCGAACTGGACGCAGACCTGATCCACAACTTCGCCGCAGCGGGCAAAAGCGCGATTGGCCCGCGGATCATCGTTCATGGCAAGGTGATGGACGAAACCGGCCGCGGCGTTCCCGGCGCGCTGGTCGAGGTGTGGCAAGCGAATGCAGGCGGGCGGTATCGCCACAAGAAAGAAGGCTACCTCGCCGCCCTCGACCCCAATTTTGGCGGCTGCGGGCGGATGATCACCGATCAAGACGGGTGCTATGAATTTCGAACGATCCAGCCTGGCCCCTACCCCTGGCCCAATGGCCCAAACGATTGGCGCCCGGCGCATATCCACTTTTCAGTTTTTGGCCACGGGTTTGCGCAGCGCCTGATCACTCAGATGTACTTCGAGGGCGACCCGATGATCCCACTCTGCCCGATTGTCGGCGTACTGAAGAGTCAGGAGGCGGTCGATGCGTTGACCGCGCCGCTGGACATGCACCGCACGGTTCCGATGGACGCCCGGGCTTACAAATTCGACATCGTGCTACGCGGTCGCCGCCAGACCTATTTCGAAAACCGGCGGGAGGGGACCTGATGGCTCAACCACTGAACTACCTGAAAGAAAGCCCCAGCCAAACCGCCGGACCTTATGTCCATATCGGCTGCACACCTAACTTTGCCGAGATTGAGGGCGCCTTTCCCAACGACCTGGGCGCCACGATGAAAACGGGCCCGGTGCAAGGGCAAAAGATTACCATTCGCGGCGCGGTCTATGACGGGTTTGGCACGCCGCTGCGCGATGCGTTGGTTGAGATATGGCAAGCGGATGCGGCGGGGCTGTATAATTCACCGGCCGAAACCCGGGGCGAGGCTGACCCCAACTTCACCGGATGGGGCCGCAGCGCAGGCGACATGACCACGGGCGAGTTCACGTTTGAGACTGTCAAACCCGGCGCCGCGCCTTTTCCCGACGGGCGGATGCAAGCGCCGCATATCCTGTTCTGGATCGTGGCGCGCGGCATCAATATCGGCCTGCAAACTCGCATGTATTTCGCCGATGAGGCGGATGCCAACGCCGCCGATCCGATCTTGACGCGGCTGGAACATCAGCAGCGCATCCCAACCCTCCTGGCCCAGCCTGAGGGTGACGGCCGATACCGTTTCGACATCAGACTGCAAGGCGATGGCGAGACTGTTTTCTTTGATATGTGAGGCCCCATGACCAATCCCTGCATCATTTGCGTCGCGATCACCGGATCGGTCCCGACCAAAGCTGACAACTCCGCCGTGCCCGTCACCGTTGCCGAGCAAGTCGAAAGCACGCAGGAGGCGTTCGAAGCAGGCGCCACCATCGCGCACTGTCATGTCCGTGACGATGAAGGGAAACCAACGTCCGACCCGGACCGTTTTGCGCGACTGAAGGAAGGGCTGGAAAAACACTGCCCGGGCATGATCGTGCAATTTTCCACTGGCGGGCGGTCTGGATCGGGGCGCGAGCGTGGCGGGATGTTGCCACTGGCGCCTGACATGGCCTCGCTGACCGTTGGGTCGAATAATTTCCCAACGCGGGTCTATGAAAACTCTCCCGATCTGGTCGATTGGTTGTCATCCGAGATGCTGGAATACGATGTGAAGCCAGAGATTGAGGCATTTGACCTCAGCCACATCACCCACGCCGCCAAGATGGCGGGTGAAGGTCGGTTGAAGGGCCCACTATACGTGCAGTTCGTGATGGGCGTTAAGAACGCGATGCTGGTCGATGAGCGGATTTTTGATTTCTACATCGAGACGCTTAAACGCTTTGCCCCCGATGCGCAGTGGTGCGGCGCGGGCATTGGCGCAGGTCAGATCAAAGTCAACGAATGGTGTATCGCCAAGGGCGGTCATACCCGTACCGGGCTGGAGGATAACATCCGCTGGGACCGTAACACGCTCGCCACCTCAAACGCAGCGCTGGTGCGGCGGGCGGCTGAGCTGTGCGAGAAATACGAACGCCCCGTCGCGACATATGCTCAGGCGCGGGACATCCTTGGCCTGCGTACGGCGTAAGAGCCGCGGATGCCCCTGAACCTGCAAACCAGCGCAATCTACGGCGCGCTTTTTGGCGATGAGGACATCGCCGCAGCGCTGTCGGACGAGGCCTACGTCGCCGCGATGATCCGCTTCGAGGCTGCGCTGGCGCGTGCTGAAGCTGCGGTAGGTGTCATTCCCACCGAAGCTGGCGACGCTTTGGCGGCGGCGATTGATGGGGTGAGCGTTCCGCCCGCCGATCTTGCGGCAGGCGCAGCGTCGGCGGGGGTACCAGTCCCCGCCTTGGTCGCGGCGCTGCGCAAAGGCGTTGCGCCCGATCTTGGCCAATGGCTGCATTGGGGCGCAACCAGCCACGATGTTGTCGACGCCGCCCAAATCCTGATGCTGAAGGATTGCCTGGGGATCATGGTGCCGCGCATCGCGGCCGTTATTGATGGTTTGCAAAGCCTGTCTGAAACCCACGCTGAGATCATCATGGCCGGCCGTACGAGGTCGCAGGTCGCAGCCCCGACCACCTTTGGCCTGCGCTGCGCGACTTGGGCGAAGCCCTTCATCGCGCGGGAACGAGAACTGCCTCAGCTTCGGTCCAGCGCGTTGGTGGTCCAGTTTGGCGGCGCAGTAGGCGCAAACACGGTCGTCCATCCCCACGGTCCTGCAATCATCGATGTGATGGCGGCGGAACTTGGCCTGACGCCAGCCCCCGCCTGGCATGTCGACCGCAGCAACCTGACCGCCCTGTCGCATTGGATGGTGATGCTGGCGCAGGCCGCCGCAAAACTGGCTGGTGATCTGATGCTGATGGGCCGCAGTGAAATCGCCGAGGCGCGGGCCGGGCAAGGCGGCGGGTCATCCACAATGCCAAACAAGGCGAACCCGGTAACGGCGGAGGCCGTCCTGACCCTCGCCACCATGGCGCAGACCGCCCATGCGGGTTTGTTGGCGTCAGCGACGCAGGCGGAGGAACGCCATGGGCCACCATGGGCCGCCGAATGGGCGCTGCTGCCCCAGGTCGCGTTGGCGACCGGCGCAGCTTTGCGCCATTCGCAAACGCTGGTCGAGACGCTGAGCGCGGATCCGGATGCGATGCGCCGACATCTTGAGGCGCAGGATGGCGTGATGGCTGAAGCGGCGAGCTTCGCCCTCGCGGCCCACATGCCCCGCGCCGAGGCGCAAGCGCTGGTTAAGAAAGCGATCGCGATGGAACCGACGCTGCTGGAGGGGTTGAAGGCGGTTTCAGATGCGCCGGTCGATTGGGATGCGGTACTGGATCCTGCATCAGCCGTTCCGTCTTGTCAGGCTGCTGCTGCGGCAATTTTTGAACGGCGCTAGATTTGCTTTAGATATTGGTATGACAGTTCGGTTCTGGGGCGAAGCGGGCGTTCGAAAAATGTGCCTCCCGCATCGGCTGACGTTGTTTACCACCGCCCCGGACTTGATCCGGGGCCTCGATAGGTTGGGTGCGTCATTATTCGAGGTCCCGGGTCAAGCCCGGGACGCTCGGGAATACGAACGTCCGCTTAGCCCCAAAAGACCACATTCCGATATTGCTTGCTTCCAAACAGAAAAGGCCCGGCGATCACCTTCGCCGGGCCCTCAGCTCCTATATTGCAGACCTTACGCGCTGCGGTACAGTTTGGTCATCGAAAATTCGCGGTGACCCAGCGCTTCTGCGGCGGTGTGGCGACCGTTGGCTGTGCGGCGGATCATCTCGATCAGGTCGTCGCCTGCTTCGTCGATGGTTTTCTCGCGGGTCAGAATACCGGACACGTCAACGTCGACATGCTCGCTCATCGTGCGGACGGTGCGTGGGTTAGCGGTGATTTTGACAACCGGTACGATCGGGTTGCCGACCACGTTGCCCTGACCCGTCGGGAAGGTGTGGATCACGTAACCACCAGCCGCCATCAGCGTCACACATTCAGCGGCGGCTGAAGATGAGTCCATGAAGTACAGGCCCGCGCCCTTCTTCGGCGCTTCGGCAGGCTCAAGGATGTCGATATAGGTGCTCGTGCGCCCGATCTTTTCGAGGTTGCCCAGGGCCTTTTCTTCAATCGTGGTCAGACCGCCAAGGATGTTGCCTTTGGTCGGCTGCGAGTCAGACAGATCGTCCGTCTGGTGCGCAAAGATCACGTCATCCTGATAGGCTTTCCACATCTGATACCAACGCTCGCCGGTTTCTTCGTCAGCCGCGCGGGCCTTACAGATGTGCTCTGCGCCGGTGATTTCCGAGGTCTCGCCAAAGACGCCGTAGATGCCTTTTGGAAGAAGCTTGTCGTACATGTTGCCGACGGTTGGGCAGGAACCCAGGCCTGTCGTCGTGTCGGATTCGCCGCATTTGGTCGAAATCCACAGCTCGGACATGTCGCATTCTTCGCGCTGCAGCTCAGATGCGAAATGGACGTATTCCTTGGCTTTCCAAGACGCCTGACGAACCGTTTCCAGATCGCCCTTCTGTTCGATGGAAAAACCAGTGACTGGCTTGCCGGTTTCGGCGATACCGTCAACGATGCGCTGGGTCCAGTCAGGTTCAATCCCGATCACGACAACAGCGGCGACGTTCGGGTTCGAACCGGTTCCGATCATCGTGCGGAAGTGCAAGTTGAGGTCTTCGCCGAACTGCAGGCGGCCATAGGCGTGCGGCAGGGCCATCGTGCCTTTGATGTTGTTCGCAACGCTTTCGCACGCGGCGTTGGAAATATCGTCAACCGGCAGGATGATGACGTGGTTACGAACGCCAACCCGGCCATTTTCGCGCCGGTAGCCCATGATTTTGTCAGATGAAAGATCGAGCATTTTGCGGTCCCCTTACCAGCGTTTCGTTTTCAGATTTGCGGTGTGCACGTGATGGCCTTTTTTGACCGAGCCCACGAACTTGCCGATGTCTTCGCCATACTTGATGGCGGTGTCGCCTTCGTTGATGTCGACCAGAGCAATCTTGTGGCCGATTGGCACATCCTGCTCAGCCGTCAGGCGGAAGCTGGAATTGTCGTGCGTGACGACGCACAGCATGTCGGTGCCGGCTTTCAGATCTTCGACGACGACAACGCCAACGTTGTCCTTTTCGTCGTGTACGAGAAGTTGGGGAATGTTGCTCATGTCGGGGTTCCTCTTACCGATTTAGTTGTGGATGATGTAAGCGCTTACATACTCTAATGCAAGCGCTTACATTTGCTATCAGACACTGTATGAGTGGCCGTGATGTCCAAGAATCTGACAGCTCCGCATCTGCCGCGCCCGCCCTCTGATCGTAAGGGCGAGGCACCGACGCTCGCCGATGTCGCCGCCCGCGTCGGCGTGTCGACGGCGACCGTGTCACGCTGCCTGAACGAACCGACCCGCGTGACCGAAGCGACCCGCAAGCGCGTGGCCGAGGTTGTCGCCGAACTGGGCTATTCCCCGAACTTCGGGGCCCGCGCGCTGGCGGCCAAGCGCACCAATACAATAGGCGCGATCATCCCAACGATGGAAAACGCAATCTTCGCACAAGGCCTGCAAGCCTTTCAGGAAGAGCTTAGCCAGAACGGCGTCACCATGCTGGTCGCCAGTTCATCCTACGACCCTGAGATCGAAGAAGCGCAGATCAGGAACCTTATTGCGCGGGGCGCGGACGCGCTTCTGTTGATCGGGTATGAACGCGATCCCGCTGTCTATCAGTTCCTGACAACCCGGCAGGTTCCAATATTGTGCTCCTGGATCTACCGACCCGACGCCGCGCATCCCACCATTGGTTTCGACAACTGCGCCGCGATGCGTGAGCTGACCGAGCATGTCATCAGACTCGGACATAGGCACATCGCCATGATTTCCGCCCATGGTTCAGTAAATGACCGTGCGGCGGAGCGTGTGATCGGCGCCCGGCAGGCGCTGTCCGCCGCAGGGCTGGAGGATCAGTTTCAACTGATTGAGACAAGCTACAGCATTGAAAGCGGAGCGGAGGCGTTTGAAACCCTGAACCAGGGCGAGCAACCACCTACCGCGATCTTGTGCGGCACCGACGTTCTGGCGGTAGGCGCCTTGAACCGCGCCCGCAGCCTCGGCCTGTCGGTCCCAAGGGACGTCTCCGTCACCGGTTTCGCAGATATTGAGCTGGCCAGCGTCGTCACCCCGGCGTTGACGACAGTGCATGTTCCCCACCGACGAATGGGAAAGGAAGCCGCCAGCATGCTGATCAAAATGGTCGAAGGCTGGTGCCCTGACGAAGCGGTGCGACTGGAAACCAACATCGTGATGCGTGAAACACTGGGGCCCGCCTGTAAGTGAGAGCAGCCTTCCGAGGCTGTCCATAGCACCGTATAACCCAGCATTAACCTTTTTCTAGCCACGAAGAACGCCTAAGTATGGCGCTGATAAAATAAGGGATTGAACTGATGGCTCTCGACGATCTTCTCGACCACATGAAGCAAACCTCCGCCCTGTCTCAGGTGGCTGGCCTTCTGTCTTGGGATCAAGAGGCGATAATGCCCGCCAAAGGCGCGGCGCAGCGGGCGGCGCAGGCCGGGGCGATGGCGTCGATCCTTCATGCCCGCAACGCTGATCCGCGCATTCCCGAATGGATCGCGGCAGCTGATCCCAAGTCTGACATGGATCGGCGCAACATCGCCGAAGCCCAGCGCGCTTATGATCAGGCGACGAGCATCCCCGCCCGGCTGGCTGAAGAAAGCGCCAAAGCGGCGTCCGAAGGGCACATGATCTGGGCCGAAGCCCGCGCCAACAAGGATTTCGCCGCCTTCGCCCCGGCGCTGGCGCGCAACATCGAACTAAAGTGTGAAGAGGCTGCCTGCCTGGCCGATGGCGACCCCTATGACGCCCTTCTTGACCAGTATGAGCCGGGCGCAAAGACCAGCGATCTGTCGCCGCTGCTGGAATCAATGCGCCCCCGCCTGACCACGCTCCGCGAGAAGATCGCCGAAAAGACTGCGCCTGACGCGCTGGCGGGAACCTACCCGCATGGCAAGCAGATGGCGCTGGCCCGCCGCGTTGCGAAACGCTTTGGTTACGATATGGAGGCAGGGCGAATCGATACGGTCGCACACCCGTTCTGCTCAGGCTCTGGAGGCGATGTCCGGATCACGACGCGGACGGATGAAACGGACCCTCTGAACTGTCTTTATTCCACGATTCACGAAGTTGGCCACGCGCTCTACGCCCAGGGCGCACCTGACGCATTTCTACCCGCCGCCGACTATTGTTCCATGGGCGTGCACGAAAGCCAATCGCGGTTCTGGGAAAATCAGATCGCCCGGTCGCGCCCGTTCATGGACTGGCTCTATCCAGCAATGAGAGACGCATTCGGCGCCTTTGGCGTGCCAAATCCAGACGCGCTCTACGCCACGGTGAACCGGGTGCAGACCGGCTTTATCCGGACCGAGGCGGACGAGGTTCACTATAACCTGCACATCCTGCTGCGATTTGAACTGGAACGTGATCTCATCTCTGGCGCTCTGGAAGTCGACGCGCTGGAAGATGAATGGAACCGACGGTTTGAACGCGATTTCGGCGTTGCTGTCACGGACCCAGCGATGGGCGTTTTGCAAGATGTACACTGGTCTGCGGGCCTGTTTGGGTATTTCCCGACTTACAGTCTCGGCAATCTGTACGCAGCGTGCCTCGACAAGGCGATGCGGGCCGACATGCCCCAGCGCGATGAAAAGGTTGCAGCGGCCGAAACCGGCCCAATCCTGAACTGGCTGCGGGCCAACATTCACGAAAAGGGCCGCCTGCTGCCTGCACCAGAACTGATCGAAGCGGCGGCCGGCGCAGCGCCATCAGCTGATCCGCTACTGGATTACCTCGAAGCGAAGTTTGGCGCGCTCTATGACCTCTGACCGGATTGAAGCGCTGGAAACGGTCGTCGCCCACCAAGAGGCGGCGATTGAGGATTTGTCAGAAACCGTTCAGGCGCAGTGGGCCGAAATCGAACGGCTGACGCGGGAGCTGGGCAAACTGACCCGTTCGCTTGAAGCGTTGGTGGAGGATGGCGGCGACGCCCCGCCCGCCAATCAGAGGCCTCCGCATTATTGAAGAACCGGAATAGCACCAATGTGACCGTGCCGCGATCGGATTTATCACTATCTTGCCGATCACAATTAGCACGGAGCCCCCACAATGTCCCTCACCCGCCGCGCGGCGCTTGGCGCGCTTGCAGCAACCGCCGCCACGCCTTCTCGCCGGTGCGCCCATGCTTGGCCACCTTCGCCCGATGGTGAGCCGCGTCAAACTGGGCGGCTTTGAAGTCACCACAATTCTTGACGGTACCTGGGCCCGCGAAGGTCTGCATCCGATCTTTGGCGGTAACGCCGAAGCGGACGAGGTTGCTGCGATGGCGGCTGAAAACGGCCTGCCCACCAGGGCTGCCGAATTCACCTTCACTCCAGTCATCGTCAACACGGGGTCCGAATTGGTCCTGTTCGACGCCGGAAACGGCGAAGGCCGCCGCCCTGGCCGTGGCCAGTTGCGCGCGCAGCTGGGCGCTACGGGATATGCGCCTGAAGACATCGACATCGTCGTGATCACCCACAACCATCCAGGCCATATCGGCGGCATGATGGAAAGCGGCGCCCCCGCGTTTCCAAATGCGCGTTACGTCACAGCCGCACAGGAATACGATTTCTGGACATCCGAAGACAGCATCGGCAACCCTGCCGAGGGCATCTACAACCTTACAAAGGCAAACGTGACGCCCGTTGCTGATAAGATGAGCTTCATCAAAGACGGCGACGCCGTGGTGTTGGGCATCGAAGCGGTCAGCGCCTTTGGCCACACGCCTGGCATGATGGCCTATCACATGGAAAGCGAAGGCAAACGCCTGATGCTGATCGCTGACACGGCCAACCACTATGTGCTGTCGATGCAGCGCCCAGATTGGCATTTCGGCTTTGACACCGACAAGGACGGCGCCATCGCCAGCCGCAAAAAGCTGATGGGCATGATCGCAGCCGACAAGATCCCGTTCACCGGCTATCACCTGCCCTTCCCGGCGCTCGGCTATTTGGAAGCGAAAGGCGAAGGCTATCATTACACGCCAGCGTCCTATCAGCTGAATCTTGGTTGATGAATTGGCCTTATCGAAAGGTCCGATAGCGGACATTTCGTGTGGTCGCTGTAATCCTTAGAACCCCCTCACGCCAATCCTGGCGGAGGGGGTTTGTCATGTCGAGCCTGATGATGTTCGCGCTGTTCCTGATCGCGGTCATGCTGCAAGGCGGGACCTATGGGCTGACCTTCATGTTGCCGCGTCTGTTCGACGGCTTTGGCGCAGATGAAAAGGCAGTCGGCGCGATGCTGATCGTGACGATCATCGCAACGCTGCTGTCGGTCTACTATTCGGGACATCTGTCGGATCACCTGGGCCGGGTCGGGGCGTTGTCGCTGGCCTGCGTTTCCATCGCCGCTGCGCTGGTTCTCTACGGGCTGGCGACTTCGGTTGGCGTGATGCTGGTCGCCGCCAGCATCCTTCTTGGCGCGGGCTGGGGCGTCACCTATGCGCTGGGGCCAGTCGTGCTGACCCGTCTGGTGACGGCGGAGGAGCGTGTGCGGTATTTCGCACTAAATTCCGTCTTCCTGATGGCGGGCTTCGGCCTGTCGCCTGTCATGGCGGCTGAAATTGAAGGCGCGGGCAGCACACTCAACGATGCCTTCTTAATCACCGCAGGCTTTTGTCTGATCAGCGCCGCGCTGTTCTTCCTGCTGATCGGTCCGGTGCGGGCGAATGCGGTCAATCCAGTGCCTGAGGCGACGTCCCGCATGTCGCTGACCGTGGTGCGCGACATCTTCTGATCCCACGCAGTGACGCCCATGATCATGGTCTTTCTGGGCGCCAGAGTGTTTGCGGGTATTAACAACTTCCAGACCGTCTTCGCCGATGACAGAGGTTTGGATTACGCGGATTTCTTTCTCTACTACACGATCACCGTTATGATTTTCCGGATCGCGCTCGCACGGTTCAAGGGCGGATCAAACCCCTATCTGACCATCGCCGTCCTTCAGTACATCATCGCGGGCAGCGTTCTCTTGTTCCTCTATTCCGGAGACAGCCAGTCGCTGTACATCCTCGTCGCGATCCTATTCGGCGGCGGCTATGGCGCGTCCTACCCGATCCTCGCGGCGATGGCGGCTAATGATGCTGAGGAGGCGTTGGCACCTCAAACATTGCAGCTATTCGCGCTGACCTACTTCATCGGCATTTTCGGTTTCCCGCTGATCGCCGGCTGGCTAATTGTTGAGGTAGGGACGGGCCCGCTGTTGGGTCTGGTGATTGCGATGGCGACGGTTGAGGCGACGATGGCCGCAATCCGCTCACGAGGCGTCGCGTAAGTCTTGTCGCGTCTTCCGCGCGAGACTACGTTGGGCTGGTCGTCGGATGGTCCGGCGGCGCGTTCTCGGGGCGGGGTGAAATTCCCCACCGGCGGTAAGAGGCCTAGGCCTTAAGCCCGCGAGCGGCTTGGCGGCGATGCTGAGTGTCTAGCAGATCAGGTGCGATTCCTGAGCCGACGGTCATAGTCCGGATGGAAGAGAGCGAGAGATGATGCGGGTGCGTAGCGTCCGTCCATCAATCGTATCGCCCTGATTCAACGCTTCTACTGACTTGGAGCTACTTATGAATCAGAGCACCGAACACAAAACCAACCTGCGTTTCGCATTTATCGAGGCACGCTGGCACGCCAACATCGTTGATCAGGCGCGCAAGGGATTTCTTGATGAAGTGGCGCTGAAAACCAACAATCAGGCAGAAACAGATATTTTCGACGTGCCGGGCGCGTTCGAAATTCCGCTGACGGCTCAGCGGCTGGCCCGTTCGGGCCTGTATGACGGGATCATCGGCGCGGCCTTTGTCGTCGATGGTGGGATTTACCGGCATGACTTTGTTGCCAAAGCCGTCGTGAACGGCCTGATGCAGGTACAGCTTGCGACGGAAACGCCAATCTTCTCCGTCGTCCTGACCCCACATCATTTTCAGGAGACGGACGCACACGAAACCTTCTTCGCAGAGCATTTCGTCCTGAAAGGGCAAGAAGCAGCCCGCGCCGCCTTGGCCACGGCAAGCCTGACTGCGACGCTGCCGAAAGCAGCGTAAGCGACTACCGGCGGGTTGGGCGTTTGGTCCTGCCCGCCGATCGGAAACCGCCCTATACGTCCGCCAACCGAGCGACGTAGAAGCCGTAGCTGACGAAATCGACGTGGCGTTCATACAAGTCGATTTCATGCTTTTCCGCTTCAACCAGCGCGACAGCCTCCGCCGAATGATCGTGGCGCTGCAAGAAGGCGTCAAAGCGGGCCTGCATGGGGCGGTAGTAATTCTCCAGCCAACAACCCGCATCAAGCGGGAAATACCCAAGGGGGCTGAACCCCTGTCTTTCCAGCACCACGATCTTTTCCGCCGCGCCAGCAACTTCGGGATAGGCGGTGCGCCAATGGTTGGTCAGCTCCGCCGGGCGATCATTGGTCAGCAATGTCAGTTCCGAAACCGCCAGAACGCCGCCCGATTTCAGGAACTTGCGCCAAGCGCTAACGCCCACCGCGAAGCCCATGCTGTATATCGCGCCTTCCGACCAGATCGCGTCGAGCGAGCCAGGGTCAAAGGGTAGCGCATCCATTGACGCCTCGACGACCTCTATCTGCTCCGCAACGTCCGTTTTCGCTGCGCGTTTTTGAAGGTCATCAAGAAAGGGTCTGTGCAGATCGACCGCCTTGATCCGAGCTTGCAGATCCTGCGCCAGCACAAGTGCTGATGCGCCGGTCCCACAGCCGATATCGGCGCTTGTCAGCGAGGGTGAGGGCGCAAGGCCCGACAATGCAATCGCTCGCCGGGTCGCAGCGTCGCTTCCCGGGCCCTGGCGTGAGGCGCTACGGTGAAAATCGATGATCAGGCTCAGTTCATCCATGTCGAACCGCCTATCTCATCAGTCCAGCGCACGGGCCTCGTCGACCAGCATGATCGGGATGCCGTCACGGATCGGAAAGGCCAGGTTAGCCGCGCGTGAGATCAGCTCAGCCGCGTCCAGATCATAGTCAAGCGGGCGTTGGGTGACAGGGCAGACCAATGCCTCCAGCATCTTGCGGTCCACACCGTTTGCGTGCGCCGCGCCGGTCGCCGGTGTTGCAACATCGGTGGATGCGGGATCATCGCTCACTGCAACGATCCTTCTTCGCCCATGCTGGCGATGGCGAATTCCATTAATGCGGTCAAGCTGGCGCGGCGTTCGGCCAGCGTAGCCGCCTCTAACAGCGCCTGCTTTTCTTCGGCCGAATAGGGGCAGAGCATGGCCAACGAATTGACCAGCGTTTCTTCGTCCGCCTCCTGCAAGCTGTCCCAGTCGGTCGACAGACCCGAAGTTTCGAAATAGCGCTGCAGAATGTTCAGAAATTCCGGCCGATCGAAGTCTTCATCTGGCGCCATAGGCTTCAAGTCGTCGTGAAAGGGCCCCCAATCGGCGCGCACGCGACGATAGGGCGTGAACCCCTGCATTTCTTCCGCAGGCGTAAACCGCAGCACCCCGGCCAAAACGATCAGATAACGTCCATCATCCGTCTCCGAAAAGCTGGAGATGCGACCTGCGCATCCAACATTCCGAAACCCCGGCGGATCACCCTGGTCGGCTGGCTGGATCATGCCAATCATCCGGTGATCCGTTTTCAGCGCATCGTCGAACATCGCCAGATAGCGCGGCTCAAACAGATTCAAGGGCAAGCGCCCGCGCGGCAGCAATAATGCGTCCGTCAGTGGGAACACAGGGATGACGTCTGGCAGGTCAGCGATGCCGAAATGACGCGACATTCAGATCACGCGAAGATCATGGAGGACAGGCACCGGCGACCCTTCAGGCCGACAGGATCCTTTTCCCCAAGGGAATCGAAAATCTTGAACAGCTGCGCCTTTGCGGCACCGTCCTCCCATTCGCGGTCGCGGCGGAACAATTCGAGCAATTCGTCAATCGCCGCTTCGGCTTCGTTGGCGCCCATCAGCGCCGCCGCCAGATCCAGACGGGCTTGATGGTTGTCCGGTTCAGCCTCCAGCGCGGCGCGCAGATCATCGGTTTCGCCCGCGCCAGCAGCCTGTTCCGCCAGCTCAATCTGCGCCCTGGCTGCGACAATGGCGGGATCTGAGGCGATGTCTTCCGGCGCTGCATCCAACGCCGCCTTGGCTTGGTCCAACTGCCCGACAGCCGCGAACGATCGGGCGAGGCCAGCGGCCGCGCGCGCGTTGTTCGGATCTTCGCCCAGAATGGCCCCAAAGGTCTGCGCAGCGTCTGCAGCGGCGCCTTCTTCCAGCATCTGATCAGCCATATCCAAGGCTTCGTCCAACGCAGCGCCGGCAGCGCCGCCGCCGCCTTGCGCGGCGACGCGGCTGACGAATTCAGAGATCTCTGACGGGGCGATGTTGCCCATGAAGCCATCGACCGGCTGACCGTTCACAAAGGCGAACACGGCGGGGATGGATTGCACGCGAAGCTGCGCTGCGAATTGGGGGTTCTTGTCGATATCGATCTTCACCAACTTGACCGCGCCCCCCGCCTGATCGACGGCGGCTTCTAGCGCCGGGCCCAGCGTTTTGCACGGGCCGCACCATTCAGCCTGAAAATCGACAATCACCGCGGCTTCCTTGGACGCCTCGATCACGTCGGCCATGAAACTGGCGTCTGAGCCGTCCTTGATGAGGTCGTCTGCAGGCGCCCCGGCGCCGCCGTCCAGTCCTAGCATTTGCTATGCTCCGCTTATTACTTTCCTGGGATGTAGTGCGTTCTGGGTGGAAGGGGCAATGGTCAGGCGTTTTTTTCCTCAGCAGACATCGCCTCTAATGCTTCAAAATCAACCTCCTCGACGTCATGCCCAGTGGCGGCGAAGAAAGCGGAAAGACCCGCGTTGGACACTGTGATCGTCGCCTCGTTGTGAAGGGGATGAAAGTTCTGAATGTCCATGGCCATCATTTGCTGGTCCAGCACCACGCGCACAGCCCGCGCAGCGCGGTCATTGAATGCGGCAAATGGGGTGACAGAACCCGGAATGACCCCCAGAACCGCCATCAGATCATCCGCCGATCCAAAGCTGAGCCGTTTGGCGCCAATGGCCTTTTCCAAGTGCTTGATCCGGATTTGCCGGTCTTCCAGACACGTCACCAGGAAATATCCACCCTTCTTTTGCTTAAGGAAAAGGTTCTTGGTGTGCGCGCCTGGCAAATGTGCTGTCGCCGCCTTGCTGTCCTCGACCGTGAACAGCGGAACATGACGATGGATCGCGTGTGAGACGCCGATTTCCTCAAGAAACGTCAGGAGTTCGGTTTCCGCTGCGGGGGGAGTATCGGTCATCTGGCCTGCCTCGTATCTCTGTTGTCCGGCTACCTATCACACACGGTCGAAAAGATGCAAAAACCTGCTTGCACCGTCCAAACGAATCTTTATAAGCACCTGAACCTAAAGGATGCGGGCGTAGCTCAGGGGTAGAGCATAACCTTGCCAAGGTTAGGGTCGTGAGTTCGAATCTCATCGCCCGCTCCAATTTAGGGATTGAACAGGCCGCCTTCGGGCGGCCTTTTTTGCTTTTCAACGTCGGATTTTGGCAGATGGGCGCAGCCTATTGGTTTTGCGCGATGATGAAGCCTACGATACCGGCGCCGATCAGACCCACCGCCACCGCAACGGCGATCTTCCAGGCGGAATACGGCCGCTCGCCCTGCACCGCTCCGGTGCGGCCGTTGACGATAAAGCGATAGGTATCGCCACGATATTTGTAAGCGGCCATCCAGACCGGCAGCAGGATGTGCTTGAACGTCTCTTCCGACACTTGTGTTGAAAGATGTGTGATCTGCTGTTTGTCGCCTCCAATATCGAACCGGACGTCCCGCTCGATCACCCGGTCCATGATCTGCCTAGCTTCTGCAAAACCATCTTCCAGCGGAACAGTGTACGCCTCCGCCCGGAACCCAGCCAGATAGGCGGGCTGATAGGACTTCAGCGCCGACAAATCCCATGGGCCCAGCTTGTCTGCGTGCCTTTTAGGAAGCGATTTCGAGCCGAGCACCAGCACATCGTCAAAGAACCGCCGGACCCGGCCTGCAGCGCTGGACCAGCGCACCTTTGGCACCTGGCGCGTCTGCATCACGGTCTTTCCATCGACCTGCACAGGCACGCGCTGGGTCACATAATAGACGTCGCCGCGCCTGCCCTGATATTCGGTGCGCGTTTCCGCGTCGTAGGTCCAATAGGGAACATACAGCCCCTCCATCGGTCTGCCGGCGCGGGCGTATTTCGACAGGCCCGACGGCGCAAACCACAGCGAGCCAAGCCATTTGTTCATCGCATCACGCGCCGCGCGTTCGGTCAGTTCAAACGGCAGCACCGCCTTGGGTTTGATGTGCCTGTTGGCACTGGTTTCCGTGACAATGGGCGAGGCGCAGAACGGGCATTCGCCAGCGTGGGTCTTTTCGTCAAACTCAACATCCGCACCACAATTGTCGCAATGCACGGTCTGGGTTTCTTCATAGACCGCCTCGCTCAGCCGATTGGCCAGCGCATCGCGCAGCGACTGTTCTGAAACGGTGCCGCCGCTCCATGGGCTGTCGGGTTGTTCAATTTCGTTGGATGCGCCGCAGAAACCACAGCGCACCACAGGCTCGCCCGGCGCATAGGTCAGCGCCGCGCCGCATTCCTCGCATGGGAATTTTTCATGCGCCGGCTCATCACCGGATTTGATCAGTTCAGCCATGTCATAACCAGCGATGCAAAACCTTTGGCGCCATGATGCGAAGCGCGTTGTCCTTCAACAAATAGTGTCGCCACAGGTGAAACGCGATATGCGCGATGGCCAGAATGGTCAGGGCGTCAAAGGCGATTTCGTGCACCTCTTCAGCCAGTTCATGCAACGTCACACCACCCCCGCCAAAGTTCAGCGGGATCACGCCAAATCCCAGAACCGGAAAGGGCGCAACCAGCCCTGTGACCCCGCCAGTGAGCATCATGATCGGAAGCGCCCAGTACAACGCGCGATGCCCCCAATGATGCGCCAGTTTGGCAGGCGCAGGCAGCTTCGGCCCCGGACGGCTGGCGAGGCCCTGACGCCAGTAGGTCAAGGACCAGATCGCCACCAGAATGGCCAATAGGACGCCAACGCCTGCGTGGGTCGCCAAGGCGTCTGTCTTGGCTGCGTCGGGCGCGGCGCGGCCTGCTTCGTCCAGTTCAACAAAGAAGAAATACAGCAGCAGGCCGAACCCGACCCAATGCAACCATTTCAGAACCGTTCTGCGCATCAGCCCCCAATCCCCCTTTTAGCCGGGCGGTGGCGGCGGTGGTGGGGCCACAGTGAACAGCTGCGCAAGCTCATTAACCTCGCCGGCGGCGGTCCAGCCCGCATAGCCCTGCGACCAGACCAGCGTCTCGCGCGTAAAGGTCCCTTCGGTCACCATACGGCCCAGATCGCCACGCCCAAACGGGCCGGTGGTATGTCCGTTCACCGCAAGATGCCAAAGCCGTTCCGGGGGTGGTGGAGGCGGCGGCGCAGCGTGAGTCGGCTGCTGAACTGGCTGTTGCTGCTGACCCAAGGGCGACATCATCCCGCCCATCTGGTTGGCCATCGCCATACCCATTCCCATGCCCAGCCCGGCGCCCATGCCGCCGCCGCCCGAAGGGTTTTCAGCCGCCGCGCGCATCGCCTCGGCCGCCTGGAACTGGGAATATTTACCCAGATCGCCAATCACGCCCATAGAGGTCCGCTTGTCCAAGGCTTCTTCGACCGCTTCGGGCAGAGAGATATTTTCGACAAACAGTTCAGGCGTTTCGATGCCAAACTCGGCAAGCTCCGCCTTGATCCGCGCCTTCAGGAACTCAGCGAGGTCATCGGTGTTGGCGGCCAGGTCCAAAACCGGAATTCCGGACGAGGCCAGCGCATTCGAAAAACGCGCGACCAGCACGTTGCGCAGCTGGAACGTCACCTCGTCCGTCGTGACCTCGCCATCAGTGCCGACGATTTCCTGCATGAACAGGGCCGGGTCCATGACACGGATCGAATAGGTGCCGAAGGCGCGCAGGCGTGTTGGGCCAAATTCCGGATCGCGCAGCATGATCGGGTTCTTGGTGCCCCATTTCAGGTCCTGGAACCGGCGCATGTTGACGAAGTAGATCTCGGACTTGAACGGCGACTGGAACCCGTGGTCCCAGTGCTGCAGCGTCGTCATGATCGGCATGTTGTTCGTCTCTAGCATATAGAGACCTGGCGCGAAGACGTCGGCCAACTGGCCTTCGTGCACGAACACGGCCGCCTGTCCTTCGCGGACCGTCAGCTTGGCGCCATACTTGATCTCGTTCCCATGCCGTTCGAACCGCCAGACCATCGTGTCGCGGGTGTCATCGGTCCATTCGATGACGTCGATAAATTCGCCGGTGAGTTTGTCCCAAAGGCTCATAGAGGTATCTCCTTCTCACGCCCCGCCGGGGCGTATGTCAGCAATTATTTGTAGCAGCAGCGGCCGCGCTTCTTCCGCCTGCATGCCAGCGCGCAAACGTCGGTCATAGAGAATGCGCAGCAACAATTCGTCATGTTCGGTCAGCAGCGCAAATTCCTGATCGTCGTTGAAAATCGACGGGCGCACATCCGGATCATCGTTCATCAGACCCAGCGTTTGCGTCAGTTCCTCGTGGATGCAGGAGGATCTGAGCACGCCTTCTAATTCGCCCTTGATCACGATCATCGCACCAACGATCAGGCCGGTGTCGCTGTCCTCATAGCCCACCTGCCCAACGCAAGGATATGAGATGTCGTCTGCCCATTCGACCACCAGCGGCATGCGTTCGGCCAGACCGCTTTCTTGCAGCTGACGTACAAAGGTGCGTCGTTCTTCCGGTCCGAGGATCAGGATGGTGAGGTTCGGTTCATCTTCGGTCGCTTCAATTTCCAACCCCGTCAGGCCAGCGAGTTTCTGCGCGAAGCTGGCGTATTCACCGATATCGGCGCCGGTCGCCGCCTCGCCGATCACACGATAGCGGATGGGTTTTTCCCACCGGCTGAGCCTAGTGGGCGTGGTTTCTTCGATCAGCTGATCATCTTCGCGGCGATATTCGCGGTTCAGCGCAATGCGTTCAAAGTTTTCTGCAAGGCGTGAATTGGTGAAGGATGCATCCAGCGGTGCGCGTTCGGTGCGCAACTTGCCGCCATTCGACAGCGTATCAGCGTAATGGCGGTAAGTGTCACGGGTACTGTCACAGGCGGTCAGCAGCAAAGCAGCGGCGCAACACGCCAGCAGCGCGCCAGGGTATCTTGCCCGTCTCGCGGTCATGACGCGTTCCGCGCAAGCAGATCTTCGACCACCTCGGGCAACAAGGGCTTCACCTCTTCCACGGACATGCCAAGTTTCATGCGCCGATCGTATAGTATCTGAAGCAGATATTCATCATGCCGCGTCAGCAGCGCGAATTCTTCGTCATCGTTAAAGATAGATGGGCGCACATCCGGGTGGTCATTCGTCAGACCCATCGATTGGATGACTTCTTCATGCAGGCAGCTTTCGCGAAACAACCCCTCTATCTCGCTTTTGATGAAAACGAGGCCCAGCGCGATTTCACCAGTATCTTTGCGGAACAACCGGCCAATGCAGGGAAACTTCCAGGAATTGGCCCAGCGTTCGTTAAATTCAGCGAAATCCTCACCCCATTTTTCTGCAGCGCTTGCGTTGAATTCCGCCCGTTCTTTAGCGTCAAGATACATGATCAGAAGGTTTGCATCCTTCGCAATAGGCTCGACCTTCAGTCCCATAAGGTGGGTCATGCGCAGCGAAAGTTCGCGCATCTGGCGGCGATCATCTGCCGTCACACCCTTGCCGATGAAACGGTATCTGATCGGTTCTTCCCACGGGCGCAGGGTGGTTTCGGTCGGCACTGCGTTCAGATCGTCGTCATATTCGCTGAACATCGCGATCTTGACGAAGTTGCGTTCCAGATCACCGCCATCAAACGGCGCATCGGCCGGTTCCACGTCTGTGCGCAGCTTTTCATTGGCCTGCAGAGACGCGGTGTAATCAGCATAGCGTTCGGTCGTACTGGTGCAGGCCGCAAGCATTACAACCGCGACCAGCAAGATTCCGATCCGAAGGGCCTGACGCATCAGGCGCTGGGCTCCTCAGTCTGCGCAGGACGGCTGGACTTGGCGGCGGAGAGCGTGGTTTTCAGCTCTTGCTCCATCGCCTGCAGCTCAGTTTCGGCGGCGGCGCGGCGGGCCTTGCCTTCGTCGGCGATCTGCAGGCTTTCCTCGATCGTGTCGATCAGGGTCCGGTTGGCCGCTTTGACGGCTTCGATGTCGAAGACGCCGCGTTCCATCTGTTCCCGCACTTCGCGGTTTGCGGCCTGAAGGTTTTCCGCGTTCTTCTTCAACAGTTCGTTCGTCAGATCGTTCGCCTCTTTCACCGTCTTGGCAGCCTCGCGGCTGCGGAAGATGGTCACCGCCTGAGCCAACTGGGTTTCCCAAAGAGGGACAGTGTTCACGAGGGTTGAGTTGATCTTGTTGACCAGCGATTTGTCGTTTTCCTGAACCAGACGAATCGAAGGCAGCGACTGCATTGTCACCTGGCGGGTCAGTTTCAGGTCATGCACCCGACGTTCTAGATCATCGCGCGCAGCGCGCAGATCGCGCAGTTCCTGGGCCCGCAGAACGCCTTCTTCTTCCGGCGCATTTTCGACAACCTTGGCCATCGCCGGGATTTCTTCTTCATCGAGCAGGCGCAGCTTTTTTTCGCCAGCGGCGATGAACAGCGCAAGGTCGTTATAAAAGTCGAGGCTGCTTTCATACAGCTTGTCCAGAGACTTGATGTCTTTCAGCAGGATGCTCTCATGCTCAAGCAGCTCATCCGACACCCGGTCGATCTGACCGCGTACAGTTTCGTACTTGGCGATGAACTCGGCGACCGGGCGAGCCTTGCCAAACAATCGCTCCCACCAGCTTTGCTTGCGGTTGGGGTTGAGTTCATCAGCGTCGAAGCCGCGAATGTTGGTCACCATCTCGCGCAAGCTGGCGCCTGCCGGGCCGACGTCCTTGTTGCGCACGCCGTCCAGCATCTGGGACGAGATCGCCTGCAGTTTCGTCTGCGCAGCGGACCCAAACTTTATGATCGACTGGCTGTCGGACATATCCAGATCGGCCAACAGGCCGGTAACCTGGGTTTTTTCCTCAGGCGTCAGTTTGTCCGCCTCTTTGATATCAGCGGCTGGCATGGCCAAGAGGTTGTCGGAAAGCTCTTGAGCCTCCACCAGCAGTGTTTGGGCTTTTACCTGGATGGTCTCGCTCATCTTTAAGCTCCTATTTTGGCGCTTACAGCGCTCATTCTTGTTTCAATCGTTCGCGAAGGACCTCAATCTCAACCTCCAAATCGACCCGATCGTCGATCAGCAGGGATTTGCGTTGCTTGGCGAAGCTGGCCTCCAAATCGCCCAGCAGCGCCTCGTATTCACCGCGCATGTCATGGGCGACGCCCTTAGCGTGGGCGTTCGCGAACTTGCGCGTTGCGTCGCGCAACCCGACCAGATGCACGCTCAGAAATTTGCGCGCACGGCGCAGGTCACGCGGATCGTTCTGAATTTCCTTCAGAATGTCCCGCGCCGCGGACGCAAGGCTGTCGATCCGGCGTTGCAGACCGCGGTCGCGCAGATCGCGGGCAGCGACGGTGGTTTCGTCGACCACCCGCTCAGCCTGGTCCAGTTTGGCGGCGACCCGATCCAGTTCGTCGCTGGCAATGCCTTCGCCACCTTTGGCCTTCATCGGGTCAAAGCCAAAGGTCACCAGATGCGCGCTAACGGCGATGGAACCATAGAAGGCTGCGGCAATGATGTTCAGATCAATTCCCAGCCAGCACACGATGAACAGCGCAGCGCCGGTCATTGCGGCGGCGAAGGTTTTGCGCGGAAAGGCGGGCGGCTTAGCGATAATGCGTTCATTATACGCCGCTTCGGCCTTCAGCCCCTGACCGGTCAGCCACGCCGACAGGATAAGCAGGATATAGGGGCAGACCGCCCACAGAACCTTGGCCATGTCGGCGGTGAACAACCCATCCAATCCGGGCAGTATCAGCCCCAAGGGCGCGATATAGAGGCCTAGCACCCGCCAGCTGAACGTTCGTGCCTTGCGGTTGGTGAATTCTGACTGCGGGGGAGTTTCCGGCTGGGTCAGCCCGCCGGGGGAATGGGCGCCGCCAAAGCGCTTTGCGCTCATTGCGATGCGTCCTGCACAGCATCGCCACCAAAGAGGCTGCGATCAACGTCTGCGCCCAGCGCCGCGCACGACGCGACGCCAATGGTCAGGATAAGCGCGATATAGGCGGCGGTTTTCACATTCAGTTCCCGGTATAGTGCTTCACAGCGCCAGATATAAGCGGCCCACCCGCGCTGCGCCATGATAACCGGACTTTAATCCGATTCGAGAAACACCTCATCATTCTCGTGCGGGGTGAAGTAGTCTGCTTTATTTTTGACAAAAATATGCCGCTTGAATGGCAGTTCCGTGGGACCATCCAGCGTTCCGGCGAAGATGGAAATTGTCTCGCGGCCCGCTGGCTCCCAAAAAACGTTGCCGCCACAGGTGTTGCAGAACCCGCGCCGCGCGGTGTCTGAGGCGTGGTACCAGGTCAGCGTGCGATCGCTGATCATCGTCAGATCCGCCTTCGCCGCATTTGTCGCGGCGACATGATGGCCGGATGTCTTGCGGCATTGTTCGCAATGACAGCCGATGATTTCGCGGAGAGGGCCATTCACCTCGTAAGCGACGCCCCCGCAAAAGCACGACCCGGTCCATTTTGTCTTCATCTCTTCGCCTCCCCGGTTTGAAGCGCTATCTTAACCAGCATGAAACGCACCGTCTTGGCCCTTTGCGGCGCCCTCTTCGCCAGTCCCATCCTCGCCGCGCCCTGCGATCCGTCGCCAGGGCAGGTCTGCAAGGGCGATGTCGCGGCCACGATGGATGATGTGATGGCCGCCGCTAAAGGGGCTGAGATCGTTATCCTGGGCGAACGGCACGACAACCCGATCCATCACCAGATCCAGGCTGACATCGTCACCGCGCTGGCGCCGGGCGGGTTGGCGTTTGAGATGATCAAGCGCGCTGACGAAGGCGCCGCGAATGAAGCCCGCGCTACGTGGGATAACGAAGACTGGTCAAACTGGGATGATTATCGCCAGATCATCGACGCTGCGCCCGAGGCCAAAATCGCGGGCGGCGGCGTGGCGCGCGAAATGCTGCGCGCGTCGGTTAAGCTGGGCGCCGCCATCGCCTGGGGCGACGAAGGGCGGCGTTATCGGCTGCTGGATCAACTGCCGATGGATGTGACCGAAGCGATGATCGAGGAACAGCGCGTCGCTCATTGCGACGGCCTTCCCAAACACATGCTGCCGGGAATGGTGGAGGCGCAGCAATTGCGCGACGCCGCCTTTGCAGACGCGGCGCTGCGGCTGGTTGAAGCGGGCCTTGGGCAAACCGTGCTGATCACCGGCAACGGTCACGCGCGCACCGACCGCGGATCGCCGTTGTATCTGCGCCGCGTAGCGCCAGATATCACCGTGGTGTCAGTGGGGATTGTTGAGGCGGATCGTTTGACCGACATCCCCTATGATTACGTGATCTACACGCAAATCCACGACCGCGAGGCTCCTTGCGAAGCCTTTCTGAAATCACAAAACAAGCAGACGCAGTCTGATTAGCGTGATGCTCCGTTACGCCGAAACCTTAGCGCGGCGACGGTTGACAAAACCAAGACAAAAGCAGCATCGGAAGCGTCAGCGGTACAGGGACCTGCGCCACATTGGTCAAAAGACCCGGGCTGGTGATGTTTGCTCCGTTACCGGCGGCGCCCAATGTCTCGATCTGGGTGCAATTTTTTCGTTGTCGAATTTCTTACCATCGCCAATGGCAGCGCTGGCGGCTACGATATCGGCCTCAACGTTGGGATCGTAAGAGTTCAAAAGCGGGGCGGAGACCTTGATTGTCAGGTACCCGGTTAACTCGCTTAGTGTGTTATTGCTCGTGCTGAAGTAGAATTCTGTATCGTCAGCGTTTTTCTGAGAATCAAAAACATCGTAGGTTACGTCAACGATGCGACGTTGTTGTTGTCGAAGGGACCCGTGTTGGTGACAGTCAGTACAATATTGCTGAACGTCTGCGTTGTCGAGTCGTAGTCGAACGACCCAGTGATCCTCACTTCGGCTGGGTTGCCTTGGTTTTCTTCGATCAGGACATCCTGAACGAATGTCCAAGTGACAGCCGCAGCCGGAACCGCCGCAGCCAACAGCCAAGTCGCAGCAAGGGATGCGCTGCTACCAAATTTGTTCACTTTCTCACACCTTCGAATTGCCCACGCCAAAGGATCACTCATAATAATGGCATTTTTTGCACCTGCGAAAAGTCTGGATTCTACGCAGCAAGAAACCCATAACGAAATATCGCTCATGATCGACTTTACGCTCCTTTATGGGGTGTAACAAAGGATTACAGCGCAATCTTCTCTCAATGGTAGATTCACGCAGAAGAATACAGCCAAATATTTACGCTGTCTGAGGTGATTTGGCATTCCGTTTCGAGCCAACTGCTCTAAGTGATTCGTCGCTTGGTAGGGCCCAATTCGGTCACTGTTCAGTGACGGGCTGAAAGTCGGACAACTCCACCCCCACCGCGCTGACAACGGCAAAGCTGCCGGGCGGGATCGCTGTCCAGTCGCCCGTGGACTTATCCAACGGCTCTGACACCACCACACGCCCGCCGTCCATCGCGCGGTGGTACAAGGTTGGCGCGTATTTGTCTGACGCATAGCGCGCGCAGTACAGGCGGTCGCCATCCGATATCGCGACGGTCATGCGCATGTGCGGGGTTTCACCCGCGTCGCGGCTAAGCGCCTCCATCCGACCCGTGGCGATTCCAGCGCTGATTTCGGATTTTCGGTCAGGCCTGCGCCCATCGCCATCAGGAAAATCGCTTCGCTGTCGGTGGTGCCATGTCGGTGGCGGTAACATGTTTCGTCAATCGACATGTCGACCTTACGGCGGAACCCGGCGTATCCGTCCGCCTGCCCGTTATGCATAAACCTCCACTTGCCAACAACGAACGGGTGACAATTGGTGCGGCTGGTCGCCGTTCCCGTCGCCGCCCGCACATGGGCGAGGAACAGGCGCGATCGGACCTGATGCGCCAGGCTTAGAAGATTGTCGTCGGCCCAGGCGGGCAGGACGTCGTGATGCAGACCGGGCGTGCCCCGATCGCCATACCAGGTAAGGCCAAATCCATCGCCATTGGTTTCGGTCTTCGCCTCAGCCGCCTTCATCGACTGAGTGATCAGCGACTGGTCCGGCCTTGTGACAACTTCATCCAGGAAAATCGGCTCACCAATATACGCAGCCCATCTGCACATCGCATTCTCCCCGTCAGGAGCTGCGATTATCCGTCTTGTGATAGAGCTTGGCGACAATTTTGCTGGCGGTCTTTTCAAACATGAACGGCAGGATCGCGTGAACCAGCGCCGCGCCCGCCGCTGCAAACAACAGACAAGCGAACTTCGCCGCGAAAAAGAAAAGCTCACCAAAGCTCTCATCGACCGAAGCAGGGTGGGCGGTGAACAGGTTCAGAACTTTGGACATTTCGTTTCTCCTACGCTTGCCATGGTGGGAATATGGGGCAAATGATGCAGGATGTTTTCCCAAAGATTGGGTGATTTCAGTTGATATTGGGATATTATCCTACGATATCTTAGGAATGCAGAAAGTTGATGACCTCGACAAGAAAATCCTGAGAGAGCTTCAGAACGACGCCTCCTTACCTATTGAGCAGCTGGGCGACCGCATCGGCCTGTCGCGCAACGCCTGCTGGCGGCGGATCAAGCTGTTGGAGGAGGCTGGCGTCATCCGCAAACGTGTCGCGCTCGCCTCGCCCGAAGCATTGAATCTGGGCCTTCAAGTGTTCATCGCGGTTCGCACCGATGACCACCATGAAGGCTGGCTCGAACAGTTTTCCCGCGCGGTGAAAGAGATCCCCGAAATCACCGGCGCTTACCGGATGACCGGGGAGCTGGATTACCTGATCCACGCCCGCATCGCAGATATCAAGGACTATGACGCGCTCTACCAACGTCTGATCCGCCGCGTGGCGATGTCGGACGTGTCCGCAAGTTTCGTAATGGAAGAAATCAAGGAAACCACCGCGCTGCCCGTAAATTGACACTGCCCAGAACGCCGCGAGATTACGCTTGACCTAAAGTGGGGTTGAGGCCGGAAAGTCGCCGCACATCAGCGAAAGGCAGGTCATGAGAGTTTTCATAACAGGTGCCACAGGGTCGATCGGCGTGGCGGTAACGGCGGAACTGGCGGCGCACGGGCATCAGATCACCGCGCTGGCCCGGTCAGACGCCTCAGCAGCACACCTGCTCGCGCTTAGGCACAAGGTCGTCCGCGGGGACCTGCGTGCGCCGAGCCAATGGGCGGACGCGGTTCTGGACGCCGACGCAGTGGTAAATCTGGGCGACACCTTCACCGATGACATGGACGTCGTCGATCACGGCGTGATCGAAGCAATGCGTGCGGCGGCGGCAGCGGCGGATCGGATAGTTCGGCTGATCTACACCGGCGGATGCTGGATGTACGGCGCAACAGGTGACAAGGTCGCAAACGAAGACAGCCCATTCAACACGATTGCTGCGTTTGAATGGGCCAATCGCAGCGCGGCGATGATCCTAAGTTCATCGACATTCGCCGCCACGGTCCTTCACCCAGCGATGGTCTACCATCAGGGCGGCGGCGTGTTTGAACGGTTCCTGACCTCGGCCAAGGCAGGCGCGCCAGCAGAATTGTGGGGGACGCCGCAAACACGGTGGCCACTGATCCACCGCAATGATCTGGCTGTGGCTTACCGATTGCTGGTGGAGACGCCGGACCTGACCGGACACTACAACGCCTCTGCCGAACCGGGCGTCGCGGTTGGCGATATCGTCACCGCGATCTACGCGCATTACGGACGCACGCCGGATATTCGCCTGCGCAGCCTCAGCTCGGCCGTCACGGAACACGGCGACTGGGCGGAAGGACCATTTCTGGACCAGCAAATGGCGTGCCCACGCTTGGAAAAGGCTACGGGATGGTGGCCAGCCATCCCAGATTTTCGCGCATCAGATCTGTTCGGCGCACTCTAACACGCGCCGAACAGGGGCTGCGCGTTACTTCTTCATCAGCATGCCGACAATTTCGTTCATTGGCGATCCGTCACCATCCTGATCCAGCATCTGCAGCAGCCCACCAAGGCCACCACCTGCCTGCTGCTGGCCGCCACCGCCGCCCAAAAGACCGCCCAGCATGCCGCCGATACCGCCGCCGCCAGACTGGCCGCCACCAAGCGCGCCCAGAAGATCGCCAAGGCCATTGCCGGCACCGTCTGCGCCTGACTGCTGAAGTCCCTGCATCATCGCCGCCAAGGCAGGCAGCAATTCCTGCACCTTTTCAACTGGCGCGCCGACGCGTTCAGCAGCAGCCTGCGCCAGTTGAGGGGCGGCGTTAGGCGTACCGAAAATCTGGCTCAGAAACTCACTGCCCTGCGCCATAGCCTCTGGCGCGGCGGCCTGTTCGGCCTGGTCAAAATACTGCGCGGCGCTTTCACCCTGAAGCTGACCCAAAATGGCGCCCATGCCGCCTTAGGCCTGCGCACACTGTTTCACGCCGCCCGAAATTGCGGGGGCAAGCTGGCCGGCCAGTTGTTCCACCATTGAAGCGTCGAGGCCTAACTTTTCACCCAACTGCGCCAGACCCTGACCGCCCTGAGCCTGCTGCAACAAATTCATCAAAGACATCGGAAATCTCCTTAGCTGGCGGCCAAGCGCCGCATTCATGCGGTATTTTCCTTTTTAGGCGCCGGGAATGGGCCGCAGACAAGGTGAAACTATGACGTCGCGCAAAAGCTTCACAGAAGCTCCGCCCGGGCATAGCGTTACAAAAACCATGGGGATCGACATGCTGACTGATGCGCAAATCGCCGAATATCATGACAAGGGCTATGTCGTGCCCGATTTCCGCCTGCCGGAAGATCAGCTTCAAGAAATCCGCGACCGCCACACGACGCTGTTGAAACGCCATCCTGAGTTTCGCGACAACGCCTCGGTCCTCCTGTCATTCGACCTCGGGTTTTTGAACTATGCGCGGGAACCTGCAATCCTCGACATGGTGGAGCAGTTGATCGGACCGGACATCTGCCTCTGGAACATGAGCTTTTTCGCCAAACCCGCGCTAAACGGCAAAAAGACCCCTTGGCATCAGGATGGGCAATACTGGCCAATCCGCCCGCTGGCGACCTGCACGGTCTGGATCGCCATCGACGCCGCGACCGAAGAAAACGGCTGTCTTCGCTATATCCCCGGATCACACAAACAGAACCGGCTGATGGATCACTGGCAAAATGACAGCCCTAACGTGACCCTGAACCAGGAACTTCAAAAGCACGAATATGACGAGGCGAGCGCCGAGAACCTGATATTGGAGGCCGGGCAAATGGCGCTGCACGACGTCTATATCGCCCACGGGTCCGAGGAAAACCAATCACCTCATCCCCGCCGCGGCATGACCATGCGGATGATGCCAACCAATTCTGTCTATGACCGCGCCCACGCCGACCGCCTGCATGCCGAACGGGGCGGGATCAACATGCGCCACCATTCGATCTTCCTCCTTCGCGGGGAAGACAAATCAGGGAAAAATGACTTTCGCCTCAGATCTTGGGAGTGGAATAATTGACCACCCTCGCCATGCACGAAAAGTCGTGGGACGCGATCCGTGACCGCCTGACGGCGCTGGATCTCACCCTCGACATCGCGACATTCGCTGACGCCGCGGTCTATTCGGTGAACGAACAACGCATCCCGGCGGAGGAAGCTGAGATCGATTATCTGTGGCTCCGCACGGATGTCACCACCGAAGGCGTGCGCGACGCGGTGTTCGACAATGTGCTGCGCGCCAAACGGGTGGGCGTGCTGCAAACGTTCAATGCTGGCCTGGACCATCCGTTCTATCGCGTACTGGCCGATAAGGGGACGCGGATCTGCAATTCGTCAGCGCAGGGCGTCGCCATCGCAGAACACATCTTTGCGCAGGTGATGTCGGTGCTGCACCCAATCGCGGACCAGCGGCAGATGCAGGCGGATCGCGACTGGCGGGTGACGCCGTTTCGGGAGATCTCGCAAACCCACTGGCTGGTCGTTGGTCACGGCCCCATCGGGCAGGCGCTGACCAAGCGGCTGAAAGCGTTTGAGGCCGATGTCAGCGTCATCCGCCGCACCGCTGCGCCCACCGACCATGCGGATTGGGTCGGGGTTGCGTCTGACCTCGGATCATTTCTGCCGGATGCAGACGTAGTGGTTTTGGCCTGCCCGCTGAATGATCAGACACGCGGGCTGTGCGACAGCGGGTTTTTCGCCGCAATGAAGCCGGGCGCAATCATCGTGAATATCTCGCGTGGGCCAGTGATAAATGACACCGCGCTGATCAAGGCGCTGGACACGGGCCGCCTATCGACCGCCATTCTAGACGTCTTTCATGCGGAGCCCCTGCCCGATGAAGATCCGCTTTGGACCCATCCGAACGTGCGCCTGACACCGCATACCAGCTTTGCCGGCGATGGCGGTCAGGGGCGGTGGGACCAGCTGTTTCTCGATAACATCGCCCGCTTTGCAGCTGGCGAGCCTTTGGGGCAGGAAGTCGACCCAGCCCTGATCTGACACACCATGTGGAAGGTAACCTGATGACCGATTGGAACCGCGCGCCGGGCGTCGCCAGCCTGCTGGATATGTTTCATCAGGGCGTCGCCACCCATCCCGACCGGGCGTTCACGATCCACAAAGGAAACACGCTGACATGGGCCTCCGCAGCCCGGGCCGTTGCTGGGACGGCGGCGCTGCTGGAACCTGATCGGGATATCGCGCTGATCATCCCCAACAGCCCGACATTTCTGATCGCCTTTCTCGGCGCGCTGCAGGCCAGCGCCCGCCCCGCCCTGATTAATGCAGGGCTGCCTCAGCCACTGACCCAACGCAATCTCGATGATGTTGCGCCTTCACAAATCCTGACCGCAGGCCAAGTGGATCTGAACAGGGGCGAGACCGCCCTGACGGCCCTGCCTTACGCCGATCCAACCCCTGCGCCACTAGCCGACCCGCAGGCGTGCGCCGCCTATTTCTTCACCGGCGGCACAACCGGCGTGCCAAAGCGCATCGCTTATAGCCATGAGATGATGGTGACTGGGACCGAGCGCATGCACTGGGGCTGGCCGATGGATAATGGCGAAACGCATCTGTCCATCGCCCCGTTCACCCATATCTACGGCTTTTACATGGGCGTCGGCATGACCCTGAAAGTCGGCGCGACGAATGTCATCCCCGACGGGTTCACGCCCGATGGCGCGCTGGATCTGATGGAAACGCATCGCGTCACCGTTCTGGGCGGCGGCCCGCCTGCGATCTATCAGGCGCTGCTTTCATCCCCTTCGTTGCCCGATCGGGACCTGAGCGCGCTGCGCGTCTGCCCCGGCGGCGGCGCGCCCTTTCCCCTCGATACGCATTCGCGTTGGAAAGCGGCGACGGGCCTGAACATTTACGAAGGCTACGGCATGACGGAGATCGCGCCGATATCCGTGAACACTGATCTGGCTGGCGCGCAGCCCGGCGCCGCGGGCAAGCCGCCGCCAGATACGGAGGTTGAGATCGTCGATCTCGAAACCAGCGCCCGCGTGCTCGAACCGGGCGAAACAGGCGAAATTCGCACGCGCGGGCCGCATCAGATGCAGGGCTATCTGAACAACCCGGATGAAACCGCTATCGCCATGCGCGGCGGTTGGGTGATGACCGGGGATATCGGCATGCTCGATGACAACGGTTTTCTGATCATCACCGACCGTAAGAAGGACGTGATCATCACCAACGGCTACAACGTCTTCCCACGAGAGGTTGAGGAAATTCTGGCCGCCGTCCCCGGTGTTGCGACAGCCAGCGTGGTCGGCGTAGCCGATGACCGAAAGGGCGAAGCGGTCGTCGCCTTTGTCGCTGGCGATGTCGATCAAACCGCGCTCGCCGCCGCCTGCCAGGATGGCTTGGCCGCCTACAAAGTCCCCGCTGCGTATCGGATTGAACCCACCCTGCCATTGACCCCGGCAGGCAAGGTCGATCGATTGGCGCTCAGAAAACTGGCGGCCGGCGAAGGGGCTGAATGAATGTCGGAAATCCTGAACAAACTGGTGACAGCGGCGCGCGAAGCCGCGGCTGCGGACAATCCTTCAAAGGCGTTGCGCGCCGTACTCACCGACAGCCTGACCCATCAGGAAGACATGGCCGACGCCATCGCCGCGCTGGCGGAGGATGAGGTCTGCTTGTTCGAAGACGAGACATGCTCTGTCTGGACCTGCCGCTATCACAGCGACGTAGTTCTGGCGCCGCACGAACATGCGATGGCAGTCCATGTCGCCGTCTATCGCGGGACCGAGGTTGAGGTGCTGTACAAACGCGAACCGGACGTGATGCGCCATGGCGGTAACAAGGCGGTGCATGCTGGCGACGTCATTTCGCTCGGCAAGGATGCGATTCACGCCATTACCTCCGACGGCGACGGGCAAAGCCATGCGATCCACATCTACGAAGGACTGCTGACCGCAGTTGAACGGTCCCTGTTCGATTGGAAGACGGGCGAGGCCATCGCCTTCACCATGGAAAACTTCCACGCGATGAGGCGCGCCAAGGCGGATATGGCTGAGTTTCAATAGCGCCCTCTGCGCCCTGTCCAAATCCGGCGCTCACGCTATAACAACTACCAAACGCGCAGTATTCAGAGGGCCATCATGCTGACAGTCATCTCACCCGCCAAAAAGCTGGACATGGTGCCGGTGGACATGTCCACCGCGACAGAACCCGCCTTTCAGAAAGATGCGGTCACGTTGGCCAAGGCGGCGCGCAAGCTGACACATGCCGACCTGCAAAAACTGATGAGCATCAGCGAACCGCTGGCCAAGTTGAACGTGCAGCGGTTCAAGACCTTTGCTGAAAACCCGCCCGAAGACGCGGTCAAACCTGCGGCGCTGGCCTTTGACGGCGACACCTATCAAGGCCTGCAAGCCAAAACGCTGGATGCGGAGGCGATGGCCTTCGCCCAGCGCCGGTTGCGCATTCTTTCGGGTCTATATGGTCTATTGCGTCCGATGGATCGGATCCAGCCCTATCGTCTGGAAATGGGCAGCCGTTTCGCGACGCGCAGGGCCAAGAACCTTTATGAATTCTGGGGCCGCAAGATCGCCAAGACCCTGAATGCGGAGGCTGAGGAAGAAGGCGCAACCATGCTGCTGAACTGCGCCAGCCAGGAATATTTCGGGTCGGTCGACCGCAAGGCGCTGAAGCTGGATGTGATAGAGCCGGTTTTTCTGGAACGCAAAGCGGGCGTCGAGAAGATCATCAGCTTTTACGCCAAGAAGGCCCGCGGCGCGATGGCCCGCTTTGCCATCGACAACCGCATCGACACGCTGGATGGGGTCAAGGATTTCAACGTCGACGGCTATGAATTCCAGCCAGCCCAGTCGGACGGACACAGGTTGTTGTTTATCCGAGATGCGCCGACCTGATTTGGGGCTGAGTGGACCGTCAATATTTGACACCGTCCCGGCCTTGAGCCGGGGCCCCGTTTGGCGGTAGGCCTAGCTACGAGAGGCTTGGGATCGGGTCCGGGGCGGTAAGAGAATCGATAGCCGATGCGAATAGCGCCAACCAACAAAGTCCACATTGCCCCAATTGTAGCTGCACAGGTCTCGCTCCGGGCAGTCCCGAAAAAGGATTAAAAAAACGGGGCCATTTGGTGCGCTAAAGCGCACCATATTCGCACCACACAAAAAGTACGCTCTTACCGTCAGTCGAACCGATAAAACGCCTCGTAGATCGGCCCCAGCATCGCCTCGTCAAACAGCGAGCTGACGGAGTTGCCCGCAGCCACGTTCAGCATCGCCTGCGCGAACATGGGCGCGACGGATACGGTGCGAATGTTGGCGGCCTCTTTCACCGCCTCAGTCGCTTCGATGCTGTCGGTGATCACCAGTGATTTCATGACCGAGCCGGTGATCCGCTCAATCGCCGGGCCGCTGAGGACACCGTGGCTGATATAGGCGTGCACTTCGGTCGCGCCTTCGTCCTTAAGCAATTCAGCCGCCTTGCACAGCGTGCCTGCCGTATCGACGATATCGTCGACCGCGATGCATTTTTTACCCTTCACATCGCCAATGACGGTCATCGATTCGATTTCACCTGGGCGGCCGCGCCGCTTGTCGACGATCGCAAGTCCCACGCCAATGCGCTTGGCCAGTTCCCGGGCGCGGGCGACGCCGCCGACATCGGGGCTGACGACGATCACGTCGTCCAGGTCCTTGAACTGGTGTTTTACATCCAGCGCAAAAACCGGCGCGGCGTAAAGGTTGTCGACCGGGATGTCGAAAAAGCCCTGAAGCTGGCCTGCGTGCAGATCCATTGTCAGCACCCGGTCAATGCCCGCCTCAACCATCAGGTTGGCGGTCAGCTTGGCCGAAATCGGCGTGCGGGCAGAGGTTTTCCTGTCCTGCCGCGCGTAACCGAAATAGGGCATGACCGCTGTGATCCGCTTGGCCGATGCGCGTTTCAGCGCGTCGGTCATGATCAACAGCTCCATCAGGTTGTCATTGGCCGGTTTCGACGTCGACTGAATGATAAAGACTTCTTCGTTGCGGACATTGTCGAAGACTTCGACAAAGATCTCGCCGTCATTGAACCGTTCCACGCGGGCGTCCGCCAGTCGGACCGGCTCCCCCTTGTAGACGGAAATGCGGCGGGCCATCGCCTCGCCAAATGAACGGTTGGAATTTCCCGCAATCATGCGGATCGGCATATCTGGCTTCATGTGCAGGCGTCCCTCGATGACCCGTGCTCCCTTTACCCGGCGACGGCGCCCTTGCAAAGCCCGTGTGTTGGTCCAAGTTGCCGCTCAGGCCAATTCGCAACAGTCGTAGCAGGAAAGATGGACCCATGGCGCACATCGATTATTATTTCACCCCCCTTTCGCCGTTCGCCTATCTCGCAGGTGACGGGTTGGAGAAAATCGCGGCGAAACATGGCGCAACCATTGCCTACAAAGTCGTCAACGCTGGTCGGTTGATGGAGGCGATGGGTGGTCTGCCGGTGCCCAAGCGCCATCCGTCGCGTCAGGCGTACCGTTTGCAGGAACTGCCCCGCATCGCCAAACGGGCGGGCCTGACGATCAACATGCATCCCGCCCACTGGCCCACAGACCAATCGCGCGCAGCCGCTGCAATCATCGCCGCCGAAAGCGGCCCAGGCGATCAGGGCGCGCTAATCCGGGCGCTCGCCCGCGCGGTGTGGGTCGAAGAAAAGGACATCGCCGATCAGGCCGTCATCGACGCCGCCCTGACCGAAGCCGGGTTTGACCCCGCCGCGATCGACTATGACGCAGGCGCCGCCAAGTTGGAGCCACAAACCGACGAAGCGATGGAGGCTGGCGTGTTCGGCTTTCCTTTCTACATCGTCGACGGCGAAAAGTTCTGGGGCCAGGATCGCCTGCCTTACCTCGACGATCACCTGGCGGAGCTTGGCTAATGCCTGTCGCGGAAATCAGCGGGCGCAGGGTTGGTTATCTGGACAAGGGCAAGGGCGATCTGATCGTCTTTGCCCATTGTTCGCTGGGCTATTGCGGGTTCTGGAAAGGTGTCATCAACCATCTTTCCGAAAACTGGCGCTGCATTTCCTTCGACTTGCCCGGACATGCGCAGTCGGAACGGGGCGACCCGGATATCTCGCTGCAGCATCAGGCGATCGAATATGCGCTTGGCCTCGCCGAAATGGCAGGCGCTGACCGGTTTCATGCGGTCGGGCTCAGCCTTGGCGGCGCTATCATGACGCGGCTGGCGCACCACCATCAGCCGCGCGTGCGCACTATGTCGATCTTTGAGCCAATCCTGTTTCATTTCCTCCACAACTGGGCGCCAGAGGAAATTGAACATGACCGCAAGATCATGGGCCCCGTACGCGAAGCGGCGCAGGACGGACGCCCGCACGAAGCGGCACGCGCCTTCATGGAAGGGTGGGGTCAGCCAGGCCAATGGGACAAGATGCAAAAGGCCGGGCAAGACGCCATCGCGACCGCGCTGACCCATGTCGCGCGTGATTTTCCATGGGGCAGTCAGTGGCCAGAAGGCCAGATTACGGAAGAGGATCTGACCCGAATCTTAGTTCCCGTTCTGGTCGGCCATGGCGAGACAACGCATAATTCAGCCAAGGTCACCAATCAGGGCATCGCCAAACTTTTCCCCAATGCTGAAACCTGCGTTGTCGAAGGCGCAGGCCATCTCTCAGCGGTGGATGATCCTGAACAGGTTGCTGGCCTGATCCGCGCGTTCATCGAAAAGGGCGAGGCGGCGGGGGCCTGACCCCACCCGCCGCGTCTGATCGGCGACAACGCGACGGTCGCTAACGGGACGGCGGGCAATCGGCGTTGGTGGTATCCGGCCAGAAACCACGCAGCCTTAAGAGCGCCAAATGACCGCCGCCAACATCACCCCAGACGATTCAATCAACCCGCGAACCGGCGTTCTTTTCGTTTTGGCGGCGGGCGTCTTGTGGTCGACCGTTGGCCTTGGCATCCGGCTGATCGAAGACGCCATCGTCTGGCAGATCCTGTTCTATCGCTCGATCAGCCTGACGACATTTCTGTTCATCGTCATATGGGTTCGATCGCGCGAAAACCCGCTGAAGCTGGCGCGACGCGCCGGCATGCCCGCCGTGATCGGCGGCCTTTCATTAGTGGCGGCCTATGCGGGTGGCATCTATGCGATCCAGACCACATCGGTCGCCAACGCAATGCTGCTCTTCGCCTCCGCCCCGTTCATGGCGGCGATCCTTGGGTGGATTGTGCTGCGCGAACCCGTCAGGGCGGCGACATGGATCGCGACCATCGTCGCCATGCTGGGGATCGGCGTGATGGTGGCGGGGCAGACAGATGGGGCGTCCATCGTTGGCAGTCTGGCCGCACTTGGGTCCGCCTTTGGGTTCGCGGTTTTCACCGTGGCGCTGCGCTGGGGCCGGTCGGGTGAGATGCTGCCAGCCGTGTTACTGTCGGGCGTCTTCGCCATCTTCATCACATCCGCCATCTGCCTCGCCCTCGGCGCGCCGCTGATCCTGTCACTGAACGATGGCGGCATCGCGGTGGGTATGGGCGTGTTTCAGGTCGGGGCTGGGCTGATCCTTTACACACTGGGCTCAAAGACCGTCCCGGCGGCGGAGCTGACATTGCTGTCCCTGGCCGAGGTTCTGCTAGGACCGGTATGGGTCTGGCTGTTTCTGGGCGAAACCGTCACGGCGTATACGCTGATCGGCGGGACGATCCTGCTGGCGGCGATTGCGGGCAATGCGTTGTCCGGCGCCCGGCGCAAACCGCCGCCGGTGACGACACCCTAGGCGTGCTCAAGAGGGTTTGTGCACGACCATTTGCAGGAACGGGATTTCCCAGCCGAACTTGTTACAGGCGTCCACGCATAGGCGGGTAAGCTCCCGCTCCACATCTTCCATGCGCGGGGCGGCGGCGCCAATCAGGTCGGCCTCCACCTCATAGACGATGGCGCTGTCCGCAGCCTCCAACATCTCAACCTCAACATCGCGCAACAGATCTGCGGGCAGCATTTGCAGCAGTCCAGCGCGGATATGCTCGCGCAGCTTTTCGATCACCTCACCTGTCACTTGCGCCTGATGGCGGTAGCTGACGCCAAACGTGATTTCGGCGCGGTAGCCGTCAGACAGGTTGTCCGGCTTCTCCGCGAGGAAATCAGCGTTTGAATAGGTGACGTGCGATCCACCGGGTATTTCGATTTCCACCATGTCCGGGCTTTGCATGATGATCTGGCCAAAGATTTCATCTGCCAGCCTCACCCAGTCGCCCTTGTGGGTGGGAAACCACGGCTCATCAATTCCCGACGGGCGAGAATGCAGGCCGATCAAGTCTCTGATTGACAGAGTGAATTCCACCCCCTCCAATGCGGGGTTCATCAGATCGGTATAGAAATCCAGCCGCTTCACCAGATACGGCGTGTCGTCGAAAATCACGCGTTCATCTTCCTGCACCGCGCCAAGATTCAACAGCAGCACGACCTGATCAATCATCTCGGGGATCATCTTGATCCCGATCCACATCAGCGCAATTAGCATGATCGCGAAAATGCCCAAAAGCAGCCAGTCATTGCGCATGTTGAAGATGGTCAGCATGGCCGTGATCGACAGAATAGGCGTCAGCGCCGTATAGATCAGGTTCACCAGGCGCGATGTAAATGTCCGCTTCATCCGCCTGCGCGCGCGCAGCCACGTGACGGCGTTGCGCCCCAGCCGCATAGCGCCGAAGACAGCGCCAAATGCGCCCAGCTCCAGCAGCAGGCTGATCCCCCGATCACGAATGAAAGGCGACGCCGCCTGGCCCACCGATCCGACAGACGGTCGTTCAGCTGTTGTTGCAGGGCGGCGGCGAGGTCAGCCTCAGCATTTGCGCAGGCTTCCCAGGTGGCGCGGCGCTGATCCAGCGCCGCGGCGATGGTTTCGGTTTCCGCCAGCGTGCGCACAGGTTCCAAGGTCTTCAGCGCGGGTTCAGCCAGGGCCTGGCGCCGCTTCGCCTCATTCAGATCACGGCGCAGGCGTTCAATTTGGCGGGCGTTTTCAGTAGCGTTGCGCAGCATGGCGATGAACGGTTCAACCAGCGCCTGCGCTTCGGCGTTCAGATCGAATGCCGCATCTTCATACAACCCATATTCTTCTTCCGAAACGCCGGTGGCGACAGCGCTGATCTGACGGCTCAGTTTGGTCAGTTCCGCCCTGATTTCCTGAAGGCGGGCATTGCGATCCTCCGCCTCAGCCTTTGACTAGGATTGGAGAAACTCCAGTTCCGCCTGCACATCCGTTTTTTCCGCCTGCAATTCTTCGATGTTTGCGTCTTCGCCGCCATCAGCGCCGTCGGCGGCGCGGGCGTCGATTTCCTGAAGCCGCGTGCGCAGCTCGACGACCCGGGCCTTGCGCGCCTCACCCGTCGGCAAGGCGGCCGCGGCGTAGCTTTGCGCTTCTATTTCCGCGGCTTCAGCGCGCAGGGCGTCGCGGTTCTCCAACAGTTCCACGATATTGGCGACGGCTTTGGCAGCGCGTTCTTCATCGGTTTGCGCAAGCCCGTGGCCCGCAAAAAGGATCATCGCCAGAAAAATCAGATACCGCATGGTCGCCCCTTTGCCTTCGCAGGGACGCTACGCCATCACCCGCCTTCTGTCAGCCGGTCGATGAACGAGAATTGCGGCGTCTCCGCGACCGGAGGTTGGAAAAGATCTGTCCTCAGCGGCGGGTTTTCGCGAACAATCCTATGTTGCGCTGCCGCCCTCTTGAACCGGCGACCAATCAGGTCGGCATAGACGCCCTCGCCCCGCAAGCGCTTGCCCCATTGGGGGTCATAATCCTTGCCGCCATGCAGTTCGCGGACATAGCGCATGACCCGCTGCGCCCGGTCAGGGAAGTTTTCCTCCAACCATTCCACGAACAGGTCGCGGACCTCTAAAGGCAGGCGCAAGACGATGTAACTGGCTGTTTTTGCTCCAGAATTGGCGGCAGCGCGAACCAGCGCCTCAATCTCATGATCATTGATCGCAGGGATCACCGGCGCGATCATCGTCGCTGTCGGACACCCTGCTGCGGTCAGCTTGCGCATCGCCCAAAGACGGCGTTGCGGGGTCGCCGCCCGCGGTTCCATGATGCGCGAAAGGCCAGCGTCCAGTGTGGTCAACGACATTGCCACCCGCGCCAGACCTTTGGCACCCATCGGCCCCAGAATGTCCGCATCGCGGGCGACCAGCGCGGATTTTGTGACAATGGTCACGGGGTGGTTGAACTCCGCCAGCACCTCCAACACCCCGCGCATGATCTTTTGGGTCTTTTCGATGGGTTGATAGGGGTCAGTGTTGGTGCCTATGGTAATGGGTTTGACCTGATAGTGCTTGGGCAGAAGCGCGCGGCGCAACAAAAGTGGCGCATCAGGCTTCATCGTCAGCTTGGTTTCGAAATCCAGCCCCGCCGAATAGCCCAGAAAGGCGTGCGTCGGCCGGGCGAAGCAATAAATGCAGCCATGTTCGCAGCCCCGATACGGATTGATCGAGCGGTCGAACGGCATGTCCGGCGACGGCACGCGTGAGATGATGGATTTCGACCTGTCGATGGCTACTTCGGTTTTCAGTCGGGGCGGGTCATCACCTTCATCCAGCCAACCGTCGTCAAAGGCGGATCGCTGTGTAGTCTCGAACCGGCCCGACCGATTCGACACAGCCGCGCGTCCTTTGCGGGCGGTTTCGTGGACCTCGGGACCGGCGTCGTCGAATCGATATTCGGGCGTGCTCATGATAGGAACATAGAATGAACAAATTATCTCGCCAAGTCATTGAGACAGGCAAATTTACGCTACCAAAAATCGCGATTTCGATTTTTTCGTAACATTTTTGGCAGTCCGACAGCGGCGGCGGAACGCACAAAAAAGGCCCCTTTCAGAGGGGCCTTTTTCAAACTCTTCTATGGGATCACTCCCAGTAAGCTTTAGTCAAATCATTCGCCTGAGTCGGAGAATTGCGCCACAACCCTTTCAGCTTTGCATTCTGAACCGAGGTCCGCGCCAGCTGGAAGAGATACCCGTTGACGTAAACATCCGCGATCTTGCGCTGCAGGGCTTTGGTCAGCGCCGACCGTTCATCAGGATCAGTCGCCGAATTCAGCATGCCCAGCAACGTTTTGAACTCGTCCGAGCTGTACTGGAAGTAATAGCTGTCGCGGCCATAGATGCCGATATCGAAAGGCTCAGTATGGCTGACAATGGTCAGGTCATAATCCTTGCCTTTGAACACCTCTTCCAGCCAGCCGGCCCATTCCAGGTTCGAAACCTCGGTCTGGATGCCAACCTCGCGAAGCTGGGCGGCGATGATCTCACCACCGCGGCGGGCGTAAGAAGGCGGCGGCAGTTTCATGCGCAAGGTCAGGCCGTCGGCGTAACCCGCCTCAGCCAGCAAAGCCTTAGACAATTCAGGGGCATAGGCGGACTGGCCCGTCAGATCGACATAATCAGGATGATGCGGCGCAAAGTGCGTGCCAATGGGGGTGCCATAGCCGAACATCGCGCCGTCGATGATCGCCTGACGGTCAATTGCGTGGGCGATCGCCTTGCGCACGCGCACATCTTTCAGCGCTTCGGCCTGATTGTTGGTTGAAAGGATCGTCTCACCTTCCGTACCGCCAACGATAACTTCAAACCGTGGGTCGGCATTCAACTGGTCGAGGATCTCTGGCGCCGGAAAGCCCGGGAAGGCGTCAATATCTTCGGCCATCACAGCAGCAAATGCGGCAGTGGGGTCAGAGATGAACTTGAACGTCGCTTTGTTCAGCTTGGCCGGCACGCCCCAGTAATCGTCATTCTTGACGATCTCAACGCTGTCGCCCTTGTTCCACTTGGAGAACTTGAACGGCCCGGTGCCGACAGGGTTCGTCGCGTTGTTTTCGACACTTTCCGGCGCAACGATCACAGCGTCGCCCCAGGCCAGATTGAACAGCATCGACCCAGTCGGTTCCTGCAACTCAATCCGCACCGTGTGGCTGTCGACGACTTCGACGCCAAGTATCGAGGCGTAAAGCGCTTTTTGCGCATTTGCGCTGTCCTCAGCCGCGATCCGGTCAAGCGAGAATTTCACGTCATTCGCGTCAAAATCCGTACCATCATGAAACTTGACGCCCTTACGCAGCTCAAACGTGTAGATCAGACCAAAGGGGTCAATCTTCCACGCATTTGCAAGACCGGGGTTGATGGAGCCGTCTTCGCCAAACTTCACGAGTCCTTCGAAAATGTTGGAATAGGTAATCTCATCAATCGCGGCGGCCGCGCCTGCGGTTGGGTCCAGCACCGGCGGTTCCAGCTGCATGCCAATGGTGACATCGGCGGCGTGGCCCGCAGCGTGGGCGCTCAGCGCGCTTATCGCCAGTGCGGCGGCTGCCGCGGTTCCCATAAGAATTCGGTTCATCGATCCATTCCTCCCGTCGAGTGAATTGAGATGGTCAAAAGCCTACATCGCATTTCCGATTATGGCGAGCCATGACGCTGCTGCTTGGCATTTCCGGCGTTCCGGCCTAACGGTGCGCCATGGATTCAAGGGAAAACGCTCGCTCCGCCTGGGGGCGCATCAAGCGAAACCTCGGCATTTTGCTGGGCGAACGGGCCGTGTTCGCGGTGGTGAACTTCGTCGCAGCGGGGATTGCGGTGCGGGCGACCAGCCTTGAGATCTTCGGCCAGGTCGCCGTTCTGTTGGCGTTTGCCCGGCTGATTGGCGACATTGGCAAATTCAATTCATGGCAGGCGTTGCTGACTTACGGCGCCCCGCTGAAGGAAAACGGCGATGATCGCGGACTTGGCCGCCTGATTGGCCTGACGACCTTCCTCGACATTGCCGCGCTGATCGCTTCGCTTGCCGCCGCATGGGCCATCGCCTGGACATTGGGCGGCTTTATGGGCTGGTCGGATGACATGATCACCAATGCGCCGTGGTTCTGCGTGATCATCGCCTTCATCATCCACATGACGCCTACGGGCGTTCTGCGCCTCTACGACAAGGTCGCGCCCATCGCCGCCCAACACGCGATCACGGCGACGATACGCCTGATTGGCGTCGGCGCGATCTGGTATTGGGGCGGCGGGTTCTTTGAACTGGCGCTGGTATGGACCATCGCCGCTGTGATTGCGGGCCTCACCATGTACTGGTTCGCGTGGGCTGAACTGAAGCGCCAGTCCATTAAACCACGCATCGCCGTGGCAAAACGCGAAGGCGCGGCGGCCCATCAGGGGTTTTGGCGCTTTGCAGGCGCGACCAATCTGATCTCAACCCTCAACACGATCCTGCCCAGCGTCGCCACGCTGATGGTGAACGCTTTTCTGGGCGGCGGCGCAGCCGGCCTGTTCGCCATCGTGCGCCAGATCACCGAAGCAATGGCGCGCCCCGGCGACATGCTCGGCCCTCTGTTCTTCTCCGAATTCGCACTGTTGGAGGCGCGCGAGGACCGCCGAGCCATGCGCCGCCTCGTCAAACGCGCGATGATCTGGTCTGGGATCATCCTGACCGGCGTCATCGCTTTCCTGACGCTTGCAGGCGGCTGGTTCCTGGGCATGGCGTTCGGCCCCGAAGCCAAAGAAGGCCACACCCTCCTCATCCTCGTCGGCATATCATCCGCACTTCTGGTCTGGGGTTTCACGTTGGAGCCGACGCTGCTGTCTCTCAGCAAAGCCAAACAAACCTTATGGAGCGTCATCGCCGCCTGGGCGGTCTTTGGCCTGATCATCGCGCTGACGATCAACGACCTCGGCCTGATCGGCGTCGGCGTCGCCATGATCGGCCATCGCGGCACGGAGTTCCTGATCCGCTTCGCTTTTGTCGCGCGCTATCTGGCCAAGGCGCGGCTCTGACCGCCATCTTTGTCCTCAAAATATCCCCAGCGGAGCGAACGACTGAGGGCCGCAAGGCCCGAGGTGATCAAACGGCGCGCAGCGCCTCATTCAACTTGCGTAGACCTCAACGCTATGAACGCCCCCGCCGCAACGATCAGCACCATGCCGGCGACGGTGATCGTATCTATTCGTTCACCAAAGATGGCCCATGCAGTCACCGAGGCTGAGATCAGGAACGTGTAGTCAAAAAGGATCAAGAAGGACGTATCCGCGCTTTGATAGCCGCGGGTTAGCATTACCACGCAGACGATCGACCCAAGCGCCTGCATGATCAGCAATCCCCACGCCTCCCAGGGCAGGGGCCAGACCCAGCTCTGGAAGAAGAATGACGCCTCAGCGCTCAGCTCTGGCTGGGGATAGGCGCTCAGCGCGCCAATCCCGGCGACACCCGCGGCGCCAAGGGTCAGAAAGAACAAGAGGTTCAGCCCCAGCGTCGGCTCATCCGCGCAATAGCGGCGTGTCGCCAGCATGCCCAGCGCATAGAACATGCCCGCGCCGATGGGCACGACCGACCAGATGGTAAAGCCAGCTTCCCACGGTCGCAGGATCAGCATCGCGCCGGAAAACCCGATGGCCACTGCGATGATGCGTCGAGGCCCAATCGGGGCGCGAAAAATCAGGGCGGAAAAGACCAGAACCCAGATGGGCGAGGTGAAAAGACCCGCGCCAACCTGCGCAATTGGCATCATCGGCAACGACCCGAAATACAGCAGCATCGACGCTGCGATAAGCACCGTGCGCAGCATCGCGCCGCCCCAGTTGCGCGGCATCAGGCGGATGCCGCCGATCTGGCACATCAGAAAAATCACGGGGACAGCGACACAACTGCGCATCAAGTGAAACTGCCAAAGCCCGGCGTATTCAGCGAAGACCTGAACGAAGTTGTCGATGAAGCCGATGAAGATCATGCCACCAACAATCATCGACGCGCCGTAAAGCGGCCTTCCAGCAGTCTGTGTGGTGCTCATGAACCCTCTCAGGCGTAACGTCAGGTCAAAATTGGTCGTCAGCCGTCCTTCACCTCTTTGCTTCGCCGTTCTCGCGTGTAATGTCAGCCCCAACGATATAAATCAGGGAGAACGCCAATGCGCGACCTCATGCAAGATTGGGAGATGCGCGTCTCTCGCATCATCGACCACGCAGCCAAATATCACGGCAACCGTCCGATTACGACGCGAACCGTTGAAGGCCCAATTGAAACGACCAACTGGCGTGAAGTGCGCGATGGCGCGCTGAAAGTCAGCCAGGGGCTGGTCGCCATAGGCGCCAAACCCGGCGAAGCGATTGGCGTGATGGCGTGGAACACCGCCCGCCACCTTAAGGTCTGGTATGGCGTATCGGGCGCGGGCTGCGTCCTTCACACCCTAAACCCGCGTCTTTCAGGGGAACAGCTCGTCTACATCATCAACCACGCCGAAGACACGATGCTGATGGTCGACTTCGACCTCGCCGCTGTGATCGCGCCAATCGTTGATAGGTTGGAGACGGTGAAAAAGTTCATCATCATGACCGATCGGGACCATATGCCCGACGTCATTCCCGGCGCGATCTGCTTCGAGGAGTGGATTGCAGAACAGGATGGCGATTTCGACTGGGTTGATGGGTCAGAACGCGACGCCTGCGGCATTTGCTATACTTCGGGCACAACCGGCAACCCCAAGGGCGTGGTCTATACCCACCGCTCAAACACACTCCACGCCTTGGCCGCATCCAGCCCGGATGTGCTGAACCTGACCTCGCGCGATACGCTAATGCCGGTTGTACCGCTGTTCCACGCCAACGGCTGGTCCATCGCCTATACCGCGCCAATGAACGGCGCGGCGATGGTCATGCCGGGCCGCGACATGACCCCGGCTGGCATCTACGAAATGCTGGAACATGGCGTGACCCTGACCGCCGCTGTACCAACCATCTGGCTGGGCATGCTTCAGTACCTGAAAGAAACCGGGAACAAATTCTCAACCCTCGACCGCGTGGTCATTGGCGGGTCGTCCTGCCCCCGCGCCGTGATCGAGGCGTTCCAGGACAATTACGGCGTGCGCGTCTTCCACGCCTGGGGCATGACCGAAACTTCGCCGCTGGGCACTACGTCATCGTTCAAGCCTGAGGTTGATGTTCTGTCCGACAAGGAAAAGGTCGATGTGCAAACATCAGTCGGCCATCCGCCCTTCACTGTTGATCTGCGGATCACGGATGATGAAGGCAACGAACTGCCATGGGATGGTCAGACGCAGGGTCGTCTCTGGATCCGTGGTCCGGGTGTCGTGAAGCAGTACCTGAAGAAGGGTGAAGACGCGACCGAGGATGCGAACTGGTTCGACACCGGCGACGTCGCGACAATGGACGATAACGCCTATGTCCGCATCACCGACCGATCGAAGGACGTCATCAAGTCCGGCGGCGAGTGGATCAGCTCCATCGACATGGAAAACGCTGCTGTCGCGCATGCAGGCGTGGCTGAGGCTGCAGCCATCGGCATCGCCCATCCGAAATGGGACGAGCGGCCGATCCTGGTCGTGGTGAAAGCGCCAGGCGCCAATCCTGATCCGGCTGAGATCATTGAGCTCGCTTCGGAAGGCCTGGCCAAATGGCAACGGCCCGACGACGTAGTGTTCATGGATGAACTGCCGCATACAGCCACTGGCAAAATCTCAAAACTGCATCTGCGTCAGAAGTTGGAAGAGATCAGCTATATCCTGCCGGAATTCCGCAACGCTGGATAAGCCTTCAGGCTTTCCAAATCTCAACCGGCTCCTCGCGCCCATCGACAGCGCTGGGACCAAGACATTAAAAGCCGTCGGGTGATCCGGCGGCTTTTTACGTCTCACCGTTGATCGCAACACGGGCGTCGATCGCGCGCGTCATCGCCTCCAGCCGCGCAGCGACATTGACCGTGTCGCCGATCACCGCAAGCTCCATCCGCCTTTCAGACCCGACATCGCCGACCAGAACCGGGCCATAGTGCACCCCGATAACAACACGGATTGGCGGATCAGCACGGCCTTCTTTTCAGGCGTCGATCTTCGCCAGAATATCCTGCGCGCAGGCAACCGCGTCGCGGGCTTCGGTGCCGGTCGTCTGGGCCACGCCAAAGGTCGCCATCGCGCCGTCGCCGATGAACTTATCCAGTACGCCCCGATGGGCGAATATCGACTGTTCGATCAGCGCATGAGTATCGCGCAAAAGGCCAATCACCTCACGCGGAGGGCGGGCCTCCGACAGGGTGGAAAAGCCCACAATATCCGTGAACAGAATCGCAGCGCGCCGCTCCGTTTCAGCCCCAAAAAGATCATCGCGTGTGGCGAGATCTTCCACCGTTTCAGCGGCGACATAGCGGGAAAGATTGGCGAACCGCCGTTCCGCCCGGACCTGCCTCCGGGCAAGCCGCAAGGACGCTTCTGTCGATAACGCCAAAAGGACGGCGACAATCAGAAAGACGACGATGTGCTGCAACTGGACGCCCAGATCGACAGAGTAAGGATTGACCATCATGTCCTGGATCCGCGCATCCTCATCCAGCTCAAGCACCGTGTCCGGCAGGGTCGTCAGCCAATAGATATGCACGCCCCAGAACCCCGCGCCACAGACGCCACCCCAAAACTGGTGCCGGGGTCGGAACGAAATCGCCAGCGAGGCGAGCAGCACGTAGAGATAGACGAAGTTTTCAAACTGCAGGAACATCTGGGGCGGAAAGTCTGGCTCCTGAAACGGGTTCTCGTTCGTCACCGCCCGGGTCATGAATACGAAATTCGCCAGAATGAACGCATAGGCGTGCCAATCACGCCACCAACGCGTACCGCCCAACCAATAGCACGCCCAGCCAAGAACGCAGAAGATGGTCGAAACCAATGCGAGGTAGGGGAAGACTTCCAACGGCGCGACGATCAGCAAAAGGCAGCTGATCGCCACCATCGCCGTTGTGCGGGCGATCGTGATGGTGCGCTAACGTGCGCGTTCTTCCTTGTCGAAGGCCCGCTCGATCCGCTGGGCGGCGTCGGTCATAGCGCCGTCTCCTAAACTGGCGGTCGCACAGTTGTGAATGAACTAAGCTCAGCGATGGTTTCGTTCAAGAACTGCCGGTCAGCACAGGCTGTCAGCACATAACCGTCGGGGCGCACGACAGCGCCGTAGATCCCCGTCTCGTCCAGCCATTCGGCAGGGGCCTGGAACACGGGAAAATCCCCCGATATTGCGCGCCTTGCAATGGCGTAGAACCCGCCCTTTGCCACATCATCCGAGAGCCGCCCATCCGCCAGCCTGACCTGCGGCGCCAATCCACCGGCAACGCCATCGCGGTCGCCCAGACCCGCGCCCAGTTTGGGCCAGATCGACTTCATCCGCCCCGACGGCGCTTCGCCAGCCGCGGTCTGGTTGATCAGCCGGCCAAGGCGCATTGTCAGGTCGATAAACTCCGTCACATGCGGCTTTCGTTCGCTTTCATAAGTGTCGAGGATCGCATCCTCACCCAACTGCACCGCATACGACAGTTTCCAAGCCAGATTGGCGACATCCCGCACGCCTGCGCACATCCCCTGCCCCATGAATGGCGGCATCTGGTGGGCGGCGTCGCCAGCGATGAACACGCGGCCTTTGCGCCAGCGCTGCGCGACCATGGACCGGAAGGTGTAAACAGCGGCCCGTTCGACCGTTGCGTCATCCGGCGTGATCCATTTTGCGAGACGACGCCAGATTTCAGCGTCATCCGGATCGGGTTCACATTCGTTCAGGCGAAGTTCCCACCGTCGCCAGTTGTTCGTGCCCCGCACATAGGTTGCAGGCGCATCCGGATCGCAATGCTGGATCGAATGATCCCCCAAGTCGGGCCGCGGGCGTTTCAACAGCGCATCAACGACCACCCAGCGTTCGTTGAAGCCGAGATCATCCAACACGAGCCCCGCCGCCTGCCGCGTGACGCTGTCTGCGCCGTCGCAGCCGACAACATACGTCGCCTCGACCTGCGATCCATCCGCCAGCGTTAGTACGCCGTCTGTGGTCAGCGCTGCGACCTCGGCGCCCATGGTCAGTGTTTCATCGGGGAACCGGTCGAGGCCCTGGCGCAAAACGTCTTCCAACCCCGGCTGAAAGAACCGATAGCTTTCATGCCAGCCCATCGGCCCGATATCCTGTGCGCGGGACCAATCAATCAGTGTCTCGCCCAAGCTGTTCTGGAAAAGCATGCCGACGCCGACATGGGTGTGCACAAGGACCTGACCGGCCAGTCCTGCGGCCTGAAACACGCGCATCGCCTCGCCATCAAAGTGGATCGCGCGGGGCAAGGGGTAGGGATTGGGCTGTTTTTCGAAAATACGCACCGACAGGCCGCGACGGCCCAGAAGGTTGCCCAACAGCAGGCCAACCGGCCCGCCGCCGATGATGGCGACATCGCAACGCATCACAGCTCCGCCGTTGTGGTCCCTTCCATTCGCTCACCCTCGCCATTGCGGTGCACGCCGTCGGGGTCGATGGTGGACAGGTTGCAGAACAGTTCAATCCGGTGACCGTCGGGGTCGAGGATGTACATCGCTTCGTTTTCCCCCCACGACCCATCGCCGCGCGGATCAACAAAGCTGTGCAGGACCGGCCCCCGCACCACCTTTGCGCCCGCCGCTTTCACCCGCTCGCAGATCTCAACCCAATCTGCCCGGCTGTCACATTCGAGGGCGAAGTGATGAAAGGATGGCGGACCATCCATATCGTCTTCGAATTTCTCGGGCCGCTGGCGATAGGTTTTCTGTGGATTATGAACCAGCACGAGTTCGTGGTGTACGTCACCCAATCGCATGAAAGTCAGTTCAACCGGGATGCCGTCAACTTCGTAAGCCGCGTGGCGTTCGGTCAGTTTAAAGCCCAGCATCGTGCGATAGAATTCAATCGAGTGGTCAGTGTCGCTTACCTCAACCGCAAAATGCTGCATCCGTTTCAGTGTAGCGGGCATGGCGCGTTCCCCAGTATTGTTCTTCGCGTTTGGCGCGATCATCTCAATCGGGGGGCGGTATGTCGATGGAATTCGGAGTTCAGCGTTCGACCGACCAGCGCAGAGTTGGGTATTTACGCCATCCTTGTGCCTATAGTCACACGAAATCTCTGTGCTACAACCGCGCGCGGCGTGATTTGTTTGGGTAGGGCGCAAGGCTTTTGGCGACGGCACTGGATATTTCTGTGGTCATCGGTCTGTGCGTTAGCCGATTCCGCGAGCTTGGCCTGACGGTCAGGCAATCTAATGATTTCAATTCCGTAGTTCCTTTGGTCGAGACGCTTGGCAAACCCTATCTGACGCCGCAGCTGTCGCCCAACTGGCAGGAATTCACCAAGAAGAACGCATTCTGGCTAGTCGCTGAAGACAACGCCGGCGACGCACTCGCCGCAATTGGCGTGCGGCTGGATCAACTTGCGGATGAACCGCTATCTGATTACTGGCTACGTCAGTTGATGCGATTCTATGGCGACGGGAAAAAATCGCCGATCAATGTGAGACATTTCCCCCCCAATCACCAAGAAAATTACAGGTAATGTCGTCTATTTTGGCGATCTCTTCGTCAAATCGAATGAGCGCGGGCAGGCGCGTTTTCCACTGCGGGCGTTCAGCGTTATGGCCTATTCACTTGCGCTGCTGCAGTGGAAAGTCGACTGGTTCTACGCCTTTGCCAAGGACAAGCACATCCGCCAAGGCATCCAGTCGCAATACATGATGGCCAGTTCTTACCCCTTTGTTCACTACTGGGAAGAACCCAAGCCACAACGCACGGACACCGACTGGATGATCTGCATGAATGGCGAAGACGCGCACTACATGGTTGAAACGGCGTTAGAGCGCGCTGACTTCTTTTGAGTAGTTAAGAACCAGAGGTTCCCCATTCTCGTCCACAACCGGCAGGAGCAGTCGGTCGTAGTCGAGAATGAGGGGGGGCTTCACTGGTAAGTTTACCACGAAGTGATTCGCAGGGCAGCATCGGGCCGCTGTTCTGCGCGGCCAGATAAGCCTCGGTCACGCGGCGGCTATCTTCGGGAATCGCCTTGTCCATCTCTTCATGCAGACGATCAATACTGGGCGATCCGATGATCTTGGTCGCTAGGCTGCTGGACCCAAGACGCCGCACCATGGTGCGCGGCGTGGCCCCGTCAGGGACCTGATGAAGGTCACAATGTTCGATGATGTGATCGCAGTTCACAAGCTGCCCGCCCGTGTCGCGCCACCAGCTGAGCACTTCTTCAAAACGGGGCTGCGCAGGGTTCATAACCGGGGCGCCCAACAGCTCTAAGGCCTGCTTTAACAACGCAGTAGCTTGATGATTGGCATATGCGGGAAGGTGAGGGACGGCGTTGCCGCCGTCCCTCTCTTCGCCCCACAGCAGCGCCATTGGATCGACTTCCAAAGCCTCGGCCAAGGTCAGTAGCGTATCAACCCGCAGTCGCGACCCACCCTTCAGGAGGGTGGAAATGTAGAACTCGTTCCAGCCCATCTTCAGCGACAGCGCGCGTGACGACAGCCCCTTGTCACGCATCCGCGCGCGTAGGTTGTCGAAAAACCGCGTTTCAACGTCTGCCCACTTCATCGGTTGGACGGTCCTCTCATTGCGTAAAACGACTATATGATGAAAATACCTTGCAATCTAGGGTAAAAAACACCACAAATTAGAGGTTTTAAGAGCAGGCGGCCTGTGCAGAGCTGTTTGCACAGGTTAAGGGGAAGTCATGGGTTATCAAGCGGCATGGTCAGATCACAGCGGTGTTGGGGGACCTGCAGTGATCCATAAATCTGAAATGGGCGCACGCCCGGATGCAGAGGTCTTTCACGAAGGGCGGTACGTGCGAATCAGGCTGAACCAGCCGGCGGCGGATCCGGTTGTGATGATCCCGCTGCGCAACGGCTTTCCCCTGCACGCGACGAATCGGGCGGCGCAGTGCTTTTCCGTGATCAACGCACTGGGGCGGCGCGTCGCTTTTGCGATCAAACTGCCAGATTATGGTCTGAGGCTGGTATTCGACCGCTCCCCTGCCGCGGGCGACTATTTGATTCGCACTCAGACACGGGTGGGCACCGCCTGATCACAAATGACGACGGCGGCCAGACGTGGATCTAACCGCCGCTGACAGGCCATCAAAGGCCAACTTTTCTTAGCTGGGCAGCTATCTTTCGGTAAACTAATGGCGGCAGCAAATCCTTCACTAACGCCCGTCGCGCAACGACTTTATCTTCCTGACCTTTAGATCCAAGCCGTGGTTTGAAAAGCGTGGTGTGCGATTTACGCGTATCGTCCCACGTCGCGGTGTAATAATAGAGCGCAATAGACTGGCGCGGTTCGCCACTGGGATGGTTCACCGATTCCAGATTACCATGGAACGTATCCTGAGCCGCTGAAAAACATACTATTCTATTAAAATTCGCTACAATTCGGGCCATTTTGACCGTCATTTCCTTGTTCCACACCTTAAACGAGCCGCCCCACTCTTCCTGCCAGTTTTTGTTAAGATAAATCAGTAGTTTAGGTGTCGCTCAACCACCATGTGAGAGTGGAGGTTGAAGTCAGCATATATGTCCAAATGGCCACCGTTTGAGGTGCTGTGGATGCCTGCACCCAGATAATACGGATCAGGGATAAAGTTTTTGATATCTGTCAGATCCTCCAAGAAGAGAAGGAATGGACGCGAATTGAACGCGTAGAACAAGTTGCGCGTATAGGTTGGAAGTCGTTCCGGCACGTAGGAAGATTTCAGGTTTTCCTGAGCGCGACTGAGCGAAGCTTCCGCCTTTGGCAGCAAATCTATGTCGGCGCGCACTTTGTGGAGCACGTCCACGGGCAGAAAATTGTCGATGCATATGTGGTTATATGGCTCCGCGCCCTGATAGGCGCTGGCGTAAGGTTCAGCGGCTGCGCGCGCCTCTTTAGTGTCAATCGACAGGTCCACCGGGTGCAGGTTGTAGATATGATCAGACATCTTCGTCCCCAAAACAGATCAATCGCACGTCTGATTAAGTATTTCACCAGCGAGACGGGTTTTGCAGAGTCGCCATAGTCGCAACACGGCCGCTGTGTGCGAAAAGAAAATGCCCCGCCAGTCATTGGCGGGGCAGGTGGAAGCCACAGGCGATGGGCTTCGGGCAGAAAATCTGTAGCGTTTACCAATCAATCCGCACCACCTGATTGATCAGAATACGCGGTCAGCGCTTTCAGTTCGGATCTTGGCTTTCGAACAAACCATCCCGATTTGTCCGAAAACCACCCCGGTCAGACTTCAAGCTCAGACCTGATCTGCTGGCGCAGGACGTCAATGGCGACCGGCCGACCGTCACGCTTAAAGTGCCAATACGTCCACCCATTGCAGCTGGGCGCACCTTCGACTGCGGCGCCGACCTGGTGGATTGATCCGGTTGAGTCTGCGCTGATGAGAGAGCCATCTGCGCGCACCTTGGCCGTATGGCGACCATTCGGGCTGATCAACACCTCGCCGGGTTCCAGCATCCGGCGTTCGACCAGCTGGCCAAAGGGAATACGCTTTTCTTTGCGTTTGGATTTCGTCACCTGGATCGCGTCGATTGAGCCTTTGACGACCTTCGCGATGCGCTTCTGCGCGGCCTCGATATAGGCGTCTTCCCGCTCAATCCCGATAAAGTGGCGGCTCAGACGTTTCGCTGCGGCGCCGGTCGTGCCCGTGCCGAAGAACGGGTCGAGCACCACATCGCCCGGCTGCGTCGTGCCAACCAGCACGCGATGCAGCAGTGCTTCTGGTTTCTGGGTTGGATGGGCTTTGTCGCCATCCTGCGTTTTCAGCCGCTCATGGCCGGAACAGATGGGCATTTCCCAATCCGACCGCATCTGCGTACCTTCGTTCAGGGCCTTGAGCGCGTCGTAGTTGAAGCAGTATTTCGATGCTTCTTCCTTCGCGGCCCAGATCAGCGTCTCATGCGCGTTGGTCAGACGTTTGCCGCGGAAGTTTGGCATCGGGTTCGATTTGCGCCAGACGACGTCGTTCAGGATCCAATAACCAAGGTCCTGAACAGCCGCGCCAACGCGGAAAATGTTGTGATACGATCCGATCACCCAGATCGCGCCATCGGGTTTCAGCAAACGGCGGGCCGCAGCCAACCATTCGCGGGTGAACCGGTCATAGGCGGCAAAGCTGGAAAACTGATCCCAGGCGTCATCCACCGCATCAACGCGGGAATTGTCGGGCCGATGCAGTTCGTTCTTGAGCTGCAGGTTATAGGGCGGATCCGCAAAGATCAGATCCACCGAATTCTCGGGCAGCGCATTCATCGCCTCGATGCAATCGCCCTTGATGATCTTGTCCAGCGGCAGGACCGCTTTGTTCGCTGTTTTCGCCATCGACTTAACCCACGTTCGAATCACTTGTTGGACCATAAATGATTCAACCGATTCGCGAGGTCAATAATTCTTTTTTAATCAATGACTTGTGGAAATGTCTTCACACAACATCTTGTGTATCGGTTTGAATGAACGTCTATGATGTGGGGTCACCCCCAAACGGCGCAGCGCCTTTTCGTGGGCCTTGACTCCATAACCGGCGTTCCGTTCCCAGCCATAGCCGGGGTAATCTTTGGCTAGGCGCTGCATGATCCGATCGCGGGTGACTTTCGCAACGATCGACGCCGCAGCGATGGACATCGACCGGCTGTCACCCTTGACCACCGCCTCGGCCGACGCAGTCAGCCCAGGCGGGATACGATTGCCGTCAATCAGCAGGTGCCCCGGTGCGATGGGCAGCGCGGCAATCGCCCTTTGCATCGCTAGATATGTGGCGTTGAGTATGTTGAAGCGGTCAATCTCCTCCACACTCGCGATGCCAACGCCGACGGCGTGATCCTGCAGTTCCAGAAACAGCACATCGCGGCGGGCGGCGTTCAAGCGTTTGGAATCGTCCAAACGCACCGGCGCCGTCGCAGGGTTCAGGATCGCGGCGCCTGCCACAACGGGGCCCGCCCAAGGGCCACGGCCCGCTTCGTCCACCCCGCAGACTGGGGTCGCGGGGGCGGCGGTTTCAAAGCTGAAATCAGGCATGGCCACCCTTCCTCTTGCAATCGCGGGACACGAAGCTGTGACACATCGGTCTGTATTTCGCCATGAAGAGCGCCTATATCGCCAAATATGAACCGTCGAGCATTTTGCACCCTCGCCGTCTTTGCGGCGCTTTCCGTTCCCGCCCCTTCGCTGGCGCAGGACGGTCGTGATCTGGCGCGTATCTCCGCCTATCTGAACTCCATCTCTACGCTAGAGGGCGAATTTGTGCAGGTTGATCCTGACGGCGTGTTGTCCGAGGGGGAATTCTATATTTCCCGGCCCGGACGCATCCGGTTTGAGTACCGACAGCCCAATCCGGCTTTGGTGATTTCTGACGGCTTGTGGGTCGGCGTGGTCGACAAACGATATGATCAGGTCAACCGGTTCCCACTGGATCAAACGCCGCTGAACCTGATCCTGAAGTCGGACATCAATCTGGCTGACGAAGGCGCCGTGCGGCGGATCGAACGGTCCGAGGGCCAAATGCGCATTGTTGCGATCGAACCAGGGCAGGAAGATCGCGGATCCATCACCATGGTGTTCGCTGATAACCCGTTGGAGCTGCGTCAGTGGATTGTCGATGACAATGAAGGCGGCGCAACCACCGTGGCGCTGAGCAGTACGCGGGCGAACATTCCGGCGCGGGCTGAAAATTTCGTCATTCCTGAAGGCGCACGCCTGAATGACGAATCCGAACGCTAAAGCGTTTCCGATCATTCTGGATCACCAGATTGATTGGAATACGCAATCCACACTGACGGTTCTACCGCCCCTTGAAGATGGGTTTGCGTTTGTCGCGCACGGCCGCAAGCCCCTCTTGCAGGTCATCTGATTTCCACGCAGCGGCGATGCGGGCGCGGGCGGTGGAACCATCAGCGCCGGTCATCAACTCAACAATCGACTGTTTCACACCATCCACGGCCAGCGGCGCGCCAGCACGGATCTGGTCGAGCATGGCAGCAATTGTACTGTCGAGATCCGATGCTGGGACAATCCGGTCCAGAAAGCCGATCTCCGCCATCGCGGCGGCGTCCAGTTTGTCGCCCAGCATGTAGATCCGGCGCGCAGCAGCGACGCCCAATTGTGCAATCGCACGGGCAAGGCCCGCATGTTCGTAATGCACGCCGAGATCAATCGCGGGCACCCGCAGCCTCGTGGTGTCGACGCCGACACGCAGATCGCATGACAACGCAACCTCGGTCGCACCGCCGATCACCGCACCGTTGATCCGCGCGATGGTGGGTCGGGGAAAGCATTGTAGTTGCTCGCAAAACGCCGTCAGCGGGTTTTCATCCCATGCGCCCGGCACGGACACGTCCGAAAGGTCCATGCCCGCAGAAAACACCCGATCGCCCGCCCCAGTGATCACCAAGGCGCGGATAGAGGATGTCGCTAGATCAGACAGCATCCGCCCTGCTTCATCCAGCGCACCAAGACCAATCGCATTGCCTTTTTCGGGCCGGTTCAAGGTGATCGTTGCGACGTCGTCCGCCGTGGTCAGCAACAAGGCATCCATGTTGGAAGTCCGCCTCAGATATCAAAAGTGGCGAAGACGGGCGCGTGGTCGGATGGCTTTTCCCATCCACGCGCCTCACGAAGAATGCGCGACCCGCCCGCCCCCGGCTTGGGCGCGATATCAGGCGTCGCCCAGATATGATCAAGCCGGCGACCCTTATCAGCCGCGCTCCAATCCTTGGCGCGATAGGACCACCAGCTGTAAAGCTTGCCGTCCGGCAGGTCGCCGCGGGTGACATCGACCCAGCCCCGCGCGGCGCGGGCCGCTTCGAACACCTCAACCTCGATCGGCGTGTGGCTGACGACCTTCAACAGCTGCTTGTGGGACCATACGTCATCTTCCAACGGGGCGATGTTCAGATCGCCAACCAAAATGGCCGGCCCGTCAGCAGACGCGCCCCACGCCTGTATATCGGCGGTAAAGTTCAGCTTGTGGTCGAACTTTTCATTCTCAACCCGGTCCGGCGTGTCACCGCCTGCGGGCAGATAGACATTGTGGATTTCAACGCCGGATGCCAACCGCCCAACAGCGTGGCGCGCATCGCCTTTGCCGCCGAAATTCTGATGCTCGACCTCTTCCATCGGCAGGCGGGACAGGATGGCGACCCCGTTATACCCCTTGTCCCCACGCGCAATCATCGTGGTGTAGCCAAGCGCCGCAAAATTCTCGGTCGGGATCTTTTCGACCGGCGATTTCGTTTCCTGGAGGCAAAGGATATCTGGCGCCTCTTCTTCCAGCAATTTCAACACGATAGGCTCGCGCAGACGCACAGAGTTGATGTTCCAGGTGCAGACGGTGACTGGCATGGCGGGCTCCTTCAATATGACAATGGCGGTTTCGGTGGGCGGCGGCAAGGCGCTGGCGCAGGAAACGGGTGTAGGCGGCTTGAAATCTGAGGCGATGTCTGACCAGCTGCTTCTGGTCGCAATAGCAGGTCACAAGACACAAAAAAGCGCCCGGCGAGAGGGGGGGCCGCCGGGCGCTCAGCCTTGCAAGAAGGCATTCTCCTAAGACCGAGGGTCAGTCGTGGAGATACAGCGCCAAACGCTAGGGGACAGGCGCTGTGATACACGGGAAATGGGGATCGGCCTGGCCAATGATAAGGCCGCCCACGATTTTGTTAGAAGGGAATCTGATAAGATTTGCCCAATCGAACCAGACCCCACTCCTGGTAGGTCAATCAGCGCTTACGACGCCAACCGATACCCGCCGCTTTCGGTCACCAGCAGCCGCGCATTCGACGGATCGGGCTCGATCTTTTGGCGCAGGCGATAGATGTGTGTCTCCAGCGTGTGGGTGGTGACCCCTGCGTTATAGCCCCAAACCTCATGCAGCAGCACATCGCGCGCCACGACCTGATCATTCGCCCGGTAGAGGAACTTCAGGATATTCGTTTCCTTTTCCGTCAGGCGGATTTTCTTACCTTCCTCGTCCGTCAGCATTTTGACCGAGGGGCGGAACGTGTACGGGCCGATTGAGAATACAGCGTCTTCCGATTGTTCGTGCTGGCGAAGCTGCGCACGCACACGGGCCAGAAGAACCGGGAATTTGAACGGCTTGGTGATGTAATCGTTGGCACCCGCATCCAGACCAAGGATCGTGTCGCTGTCGCTGTCATGGCCGGTCAGCATGATGATCGGGCAACGCACGCCGCCTTTGCGCAGCAGGCGACACACTTCGCGACCATCCATGTCGGGCAGGCCGACATCAAGGATGACCAGATCGTGCAGCTGTTCTTTCGCCCGGATCACGCCATCGGCGCCGTTGTCCGCTTCGAACACGTCAAACTCTTCCGTGAGCACCAGCTGATCGGCCAACGCCTCACGAAGATAGGGATCATCGTCGATCAAAAGAATCTTTTTCAGCGCTGACATGGCGTTCCTCATTTTCTTGCAATCTTGCGTATCTGGCCTGTCATGTCGCGATCAATGGCGCTGGTGCAAGAATTTGCGTCAGCACATCACGCAGCTGTCAGCCGTACGATGGGATTGTTTCAAATCCTCAGCATACTGATATAGAGAGCACCAGACATGAACCGGATCCAATGTTGAAGCTGACCGCCAAAGAAATGACCGCTCGCGCGCGCGCCGACCTGCGTATTGGCGCGCCTGTGGTTGTTGTGTCGGAAGGTGCGGCGGGGGTTGCCGCCTCTGCCGAAATGCTCAGCGCGGATCGGCTGGCGCAGATGCTGGGGGTAAGCCCGGATCTGGATATTGCGATCACGGCCCGGCGGGCTGAAACGCTGAAAGCCCGCGCCTATGACGGCGACATCGCACGGCTGGTCGTCGACGCCGACATGACACTGGACGTGATCCACAGCATCACCGACCCCGCGCTGGCGCTGAGCCGCCCCCTGATGGGGCCTTTCACCAGCCGCCGCGACCACAGCGCCGCCGCCCATAGCCTGGCGATCCGCGTGGCGAAATCCGCCCGCCTGCTGCCCGCTGTCATCTTCGCACGGATGAATGAGGATGAGGCTCGCGCACTGGCCGCCGCTTCCAACCTGACGGTGATCGACGATGCAATCATGGCGACGGCGGACGATGCCGCCGTCGATCTGACCTGCGTCAGCTCAGCCCGCGTGCCGCTGGACGTGGCTGAGACCGCACGCGTCCATGTCTTCCGGCCGGCCAACGGCGATGAAGAACATTACGCCATCGAAATCGGACGGCCTGACCGGGCTGAACCCGTGCTTTCGCGGCTGCATTCCGCCTGTTTCACGGGCGACCTGATCGGCAGCCTGAAATGCGATTGCGGCCCCCAACTGCAGGCCGCGCTTGGCCAGATTGGCGACAGTGGCGCCGGGGTTCTGTTGTACTTGAACCAAGAAGGCCGCGGCATTGGCCTCGCCAACAAGATGCGGGCCTATTCGCTGCAGGATCAGGGCTATGACACGGTTGAGGCGAACCACCGGCTGGGTTTTGAGGATGACGAGCGCGATTTCCGCATCGGCGCCCGCATCCTGATGGCGCTCGGGTTTTCATCCGTGACGCTTATGACCAACAACCCCGGCAAAGTTGCGGGGATGGAGGCGGCAGGCGTGCGCGTCGCTGCGCGGGCGCCGCTGATCGTGGGTGAGAATACGCATAATGTCGCCTATCTGAAGACAAAGGCGTCCAAAAGCGGGCACCTGCTGTGACGCCACGAGTGGGCGACCTAGTCGTCAATCGCTGGGGCGCTCGGTTTTTGAGCCGCGCATTTCCCTGTTCAATCGGTCGGGGCGGAATTGTCCAGCGCAAGGTCGAAGGTGATGGCGGCACCCCCACCGGCGCCTTTCGCCTGATGGGCGCAGGATACCGCGCCGACCGCATCACCCGCCCCTGGCCGGGGCGCGGCACCATGCACATCCGCCCCATTGGGCCATCCGACATCTGGTCCGACGACCCAAAGGACCCACGTTACAACCAACCGGGCGCCGGGCGCGATTATCCGTTCAGCCACGAAGCGCTGCGCCGGGCGGATCGCATGTATGATCTGTTTATCATCACAGACCACAATTGGCCCGACGCCACGCCAGGCGAGGGCAGCGCAATCTTTGTTCATGTCTGGAAACGACCGCGCCACCCCACCGCAGGCTGTGTAGCGTTCGACAGGCAGGATCTGCTGTGGATCATGCGCAGATGGCGGCCGCATAGCCGCCTGATCGTTCGGCCCTGAGGTGGATGCATTCTGATCTGACTGACACAGTCTGGACAAAAAACGGGACTGGAAGCGTCAGCGCAGAGTGCACTTTCCAGTCGACCTGACAAACCAGATTGACCGGAAAACGACCTATAGTCAGGCGTAAACGCGCTGACCAAAAACGCCCGAACCCACGCGCACGCATGTCGCGCCAAAGCGGATCGCACTTTCGAAATCGGCACTCATCCCCATGGAAAGTTCTGGCAGATCATTCCGCTCAGCGATCTTTTTCAGGAGGGTGAAATGCATCGCAGCTTCTTCATCGACGGGCGGAATGACCATTAGGCCCGTGACGGGCAGATCCATCGCACGGCATTCAGCAATAAATGCGTCAGCGTCAGCAGGCAGAACGCCGGCCTTTTGCGGCTCTTCCCCCGTGTTGACCTGAATGAACAGTGGCGGGCAGGCGCCGCGGGTCTGGGCCGCGTCGGCCAGTTTCTTCGCCAGCTTGGGCCGATCAACGGATTGAATGACGTCAAACTGATCCAACGCCTGATTGACCTTGTTCGTCTGCAGCGGACCGATCAGGTGGATTTCGAGGCCTTCATATGTCTCGCGCAGATCAGGCCACCGGCCCGCAGCTTCCTGCACGCGGTTCTCGCCAAACACGCGTTGGCCCTGATCCAGCACTGCGATGATCCGTTCCAGCGGTTGCACTTTGGAAACCGCAACCAGACGCGCGGCGTCGGCGGGGCGGCCTGCATCGGCAAGGGCTTGTTCGATCCGTGATTTTGTTTCTGTCAGTGACATTTATTCGCCAAAGGTCGTCGCACAAAAAGAAAGAGCGGGCCAGAAGCCCGCTCTCCCTACTCAACTCAACTGATCGTTAGATCAGAAGCGCATGGTCAGGTAGGCCAGACCACCAAAGTCGGAGCCAGCAACGCCGGTCGCGTCGCCGTACTCGACACCAGCGGTGAACAGCACGCCTGGTGCCAGGCCGTAGGTGGCCCAAGCTGCGGCAACTTCGCCGACACCTTCCGCGTCTTTGAAGCCACCGCCAACAGTCCAAGGACCGGTGGAGTACTGTGCACCGATTGCAAATTCGTCGGCGTCGGCCCCTGCGGTGTCGGTGGTTTCGTAGGTGCCAGCAACCGTGAAGCCAGAGGCAGACATGTTTGCGCCGACAGAGATGATATCCTGGCCATTACGATCGTCGACATAGCCGGCGGAGAGGCCAAAACCAATGTCACCAAAGTCGCCATTGTACGAGGCGCCAACTGTGAAGTAGTCACCATTCTCAAAGAATGGCGCATTACCATCGTTAGCACCATCCGATGCTGTAGTTGGGTGGTACGAACCGTAGACTTTAAACCCTGACATTGACGGCGAAGTGTAGTGAATACCAATATCATCAGCGCCGACCAGTGGGCCGGAGAATGCAGTGCCAGCTTGTGTCGTCAACGAGAACGCGTCGTAGTACCCGATGCGCGCGCCGGGTGCATAGATGGTGCCGACGTGATTGTTATATGCAGCGTTATCATTTGAACCGATCAGGATCGTACCGAAAGAACCAGAGATGGTGCCGTAGTTTTCGTCGATCTGGTCACCAGTCGTGAAAGCTTCAAGCTCGATACGAGCCTGGAAGGTGATGCCGTTGTCTGCAACCATTTTGGCGCGAACGTGTGCTTCACCGTCACGCAGAACAGCAACGCCGTCCTGGGCACCATTGTCGGAAACACCAAGACCGAGGAAGTAGTAACCGGTGACCCGGGTGTCCCACTCAGCTGCAGTTGCGGTGGTGCCGAGGCCGGCAGCGACGATCGCGGTCGTCGCGATGAGTACTTTTTTCATTGTGTCCCTCACAATATTTGAAAAGAGCTGTTTGCTCTTTGATGAGAAGTAATTTCATCTCGCTTTTGCCCCCTTCCGGTCAAGATTGATTTCCAGCGACCGCGATGACGGTGGTTTCGCGTGTTATTTGTGCAACAAATCACGCGCCCAACGGCCAGATCACCCGAAAAATCAGGGCTTTTAGCGGAATTTAACACTGCACGACCCAAGACAGCGCAACGATTTGGACGACGCCAAATATGGCGGGTTCGCTCAGTTCCGGCGCCACGCCGTCCCAATTTCAGCGCCTGAATCGTCTGGGCCCGGCCAGAAGCAGGCCCAGATCACATGTCGAGATCAGGCATAAGGCAGACGCATGACCAGCCCGCGATCTCGCGCCAGTTCCAGCATGCGAACGCCCAGCGCGATATCGGACGTCGCCAGCCCGCGATGCCAGAACAGGATCGTCTCGTCCGCCGACTTGCGGCCGGTTTTCACCCCGGCGGCGACTTCGCCGATTTCGGCGCGGAAACTGTCGCGCGTGACTTTGCCAGCGCGGATGTGCGGCCTGAGCGCGCCGAATTCGCCGGCGTCCATCTGGCCAAGGTCGTCCATAAAGAAGGCGTCGATCCCGTCAACAAAATCCAAAGGCAGCGAGCTCATAGTGCCATAGGGCACGACCAGCGCGCCGGGGCGCACCCAGTCCGGGTTGAACATCGGCGTCGGCTCTCGCAGGCGGGACGCTTCGACCATGATGTCGGCGTCTTTCAGGCAGCTTTCCCAGTCTTCGGTGACAATGACCTTCTTGCCGAGATCACGGCTAAGCCGTTCGCCGAAAGGTTCCCGCGATTCAGGGCGGCGGGAATGCACGCGGATCTCCTCAAAATCGAACAGGTGATCCAGCAGGCGCACATTCCAGTACGCCGTGCCCCGCGCCCCGATATGCCCCAGCACGCGCGGCTTTTCCGGCGCCAGGTATTTGGCTCCGATCGCGGTGACCGCGCCGGTGCGCATGTCGGTGATGCCTGCAGCGTCGATCACTGCCTTGGGCGTGCCGTTCACGGGATCAAACAGGTTCAGCAGCGCCATTTCGGACGGCAGACCGGATTTGTAGTTGTCGACAAAATCACCAACCACCTTCACCCCGGCATAATCGCCGACGACGCCGCGCAGGACATTGAAGTGGCCATCTGATCGGCCCGGTTTAAGATGCATTCGCGGCTCAATCACCGTGTCGCCATGGCCAGCGGCGATCAGGCCGCCTTCGACTGCGCCAAGGATTTCGGCGTCTGACAGGGCAAGCTCGGCGATCTGTGGACCGCCGAGATATTCGATATCTATGGGCATGGACGGGGCCTCCTTTACCGGCCCTGCCTAGCCGGATCAGTCGCGGTTATCTAGCGCATAGGCGCCTGCCCCAGCGTGAAACAGCATCGCCATGCCGCCCGCGATGGCGAGGTTCTTCATGAACATGATCATCTGCATCTGCTGTTCGAACCCTTCCATGCCCTGCGCTGGGAGAAAGTGGAAAAGAAAGCCCGAAACAACCGAAAAGCCGCCGACAAGAAACGCCGCGATCCGGGTTTTCCAGCCCAGCAGGATCATCAAACCGCCGCTCACCTCGACCAGAATGACCAACGGCAACAGGATGCCCGGCACGCCCTGGTTTTCCATATACCCGGCGGTATCTGCGTAGGTTCCGATCTTTTGCAGACCAGCGACGATAAAGATCAGTGACAGCAGAAAGCGCCCGAAAGGCGCGGCGATGGGTTGTAGTGCTTGCATGGGTAATCCCCTCTTCTATTGTTTCGATATCGGACACATAAACCTGAAATCTCGCTTGATAATCCACCAAATTAGAAAAGGATTGGCGCCCAAGGGGAAACGCTTGCCCCACCCAGTCGCATACGCCACGCTCCGCCAAAAGTTGAGGAGCCGCCAAAGATGTCCATCTCTATCCAGTCCATCGTAGAAGCTGACCGCGCAATCCGGCCTTATGTTCGCCGGACCCCAGTGATGGAGGTGAACCCGAAGGATTTTGGCGTTGATTGGGGCGGGCGCCTGACGCTGAAACTGGAAGGGTTTCAGCATGCAGGCAGCTTCAAACCGCGCGGTGCCTTCACGACGCTGCTGACCCGCGGGCGCGAAACCCGCGATCTGGTGGCGGTGTCTGGCGGCAACCATGGCGCGGCGGTCGGATACGCCGCACAGGCGTTGGGGCTGAACGCGACGATCTTTGTCCCGAACTTCGCCCCCACCGCGAAAGTCGACAAGATCAAGTCTTACGGCGCCGAAGTGCGGCTGGTCGGCGACAAGATCGCTGACACAATGGAGGCGTACAGCGCCTTCTGCCAGGAAAACGACGTCGCCGACGTTCACCCGTATGAGGCCGTCGGCACCATCACCGGTCAGGGCACGCTGGGTCTGGAATGGGCCGATCAGTGCCCGGATATGGACGCCGTGCTGATCGCGATCGGCGGCGGCGGGCTGATTTCAGGCGTCGCCTACGCCATGCAGATGGGCCCCGCCGTCATTGGCGTGGAACCCAAGGACGCCCGCTGCGCCTTTGAGGCGCGCAAGGCCGGCGCGCCGGTTGAGATGATCCCAACCTCCATCGCGCGCGATAGTCTGGGCGCGCCATCAATTGGGCAGATGAATATGGAGGCCATCAACAGTCACGTAGATGACATCGCGCTGGTCGAAGATGACGCGATCCGCGAGGCGCAGGCCGCCTTGTGGCGCACATGCGGCGTGGCGGCGGAACTGGGCGCCTCAGCCTCGCTCGCCGCGGTGATGAGCGGCGCCGTCACCCCCGAACCCGGCAGCCATGTCGGCGTGCTGGTCTGCGGGTCGAACGTGGATCTGGCGACGATCTGACGGCGGCTGTGCGGCGCAAACAAATCCGCCACCGGTTGATCTGGTTCTTGCAAGCTATCGCATGGCCTGAATAGTCTCAGCCCAGAGGTGCCGCCCCACCGCAGCGCCCGGGATTGGGGGGAATGGGATAAGGTTTCTGCTTTTCGCTGCAATCACGGCGCCGTGTGTCAGCCAGCCACCTACAGCAACGGCGCAAACCGCCAAGATCGTCTGGCAGGGCGACCGGTCAGGCGGACCCCAAAGACGGGTGAGCGAGCCGAAATACCTGGCCCAGATGTTCACCATCAACAACGCAGTCGCCGCTTTTCTGGCCAACCCGTTTGATGAAACCAAACTGAACGGGCGCGCTATCGTGTTTTAGAAGGGCGACCTTTTCGCCGCCTATCCCAAGATCATTGAACGCGGTCGGCCGCAAAATATCCTCGCCGTGGCGGACAACGGGCACTGGACCTTCATTCGCCGTTCAGCGCTGACCCGGATCGCGACGTCGTCACCGGATTTCGCAGCTGGCAAATCTCGCTTCCAAACCCTCCAACGGGTGTTCCCGCTGAAAAACAACGGACAGTTCCGCAACTACAACTCCGCCTGCGCAGGGACAAACACGCAGACACAAACGATCGGCAGCGAGCTAGCTGCAAATGTCGATCTGGGCGTGGTCGATTTCACCTTTGGCGGGTAATCATCAACAACAGAGCAGATCGAATTTCCGGCAGGGGTTGAGGTCAGCTTCCGCGTCTTTGGCATCGAAGGCACGGATCAGTTCATAGAGATTATCAACTATCAGGCCTGCGGTCGCAGCCCTGACCGCGGTCAGAACACCTATGACGTTAGGATCAACGGTGAAACGCTGCACAGCCTGATCCCCCAAGCCTACGAGGGCGATGGGGGTTTACCAATCGACACGGTCAGCAAACGCACAAAGATCACCTGCCGCGCGCATCGCGACGCCTACCATGATTACCTGGCCGAAGATCTTGGAATTGCACTGGAATGGTTTGGGGTCATATCGTCGATGACCGCGCGTTGGGCGCGAGGGTTTGTCGAGTTCGAAACATGTTGATTCCGCTGCCATGACCGAACCAGTCAAAGGGCGCTGTTTTTGCGGTGCGATCCAGTTCGAAATCGACCCGCCCGTAACCTGGTCCGTCGCCTGCCACTGCGGCAGTTGCCGCCGCCAGTGCGCCGCCCCGATGACGGTCTATGTCGGTCTGCCTGACGGCCAATGGCGATGGAACGCCGGCGCGCCCAAGACCCACCTTTCGTCCCCCGGCGTGACCCAGGAATTTTGCGGCGAATGTGGATCGCCGCTGACCTTCCGGTCGGACAAGATGACCGGGCTGAAGCATTTCTACGTCGCCGCGCTGGACGACCCCGAAGCCTTTCCGCCGGAACGCCATGTCTCCATCGAGGAACGTTTGTGCTGGATGACGCTGGCCGACGGACTGCCCACGCAAACCGGCCCCGACGCCGCGCCCGCCGACTGACACATCGCGCCGAGCTGGCAAGCCTGCTAACGTCTGTTGAAAGGGCGGGTGTGACGGGCCGGGTGTGACAGGCAGGTGAGATACAATTCCATTCAGGCGCTGCGCTGCATCGCGGTGAAGATGGTGCTGGCGCTGCACTCTCATCTGGCGGTGCAATAGGCCGTCACGCAGATCCCATTCCTGTCTAACTTTGGCTGGCTGGGCGTCCGACTGTTCTTTGTGATCAGCGGTTTCATCATCGCCGAGCGCATCAACCACGAAAGCTCCTTCAGCCGCTATGCGCTGAAACGCTTTTTTACGGATCTTTCCCCTGTATCTGTTGGTCACACTCGCCGCCGTCGCCCTGCGCGCTGGGGTGGGGGTGGGCGATTTCACCTCAGCCGAAACGGACAGCGGCGCGGCATTCGACGCCAATGCGCTGTTCTACCTGATCAAAAGCCTACTGATCATCCCACAGGACAACTGGCCGATCCTGATGGTGGGATGGAGCCTGGAATACGAGCTTGTCTTCTACCTCTTGTTCGGCGCCGCCTGGTTAATCGGCAGGCGGATGGCGGCGCTGATCGTCATGGCGCTTGTCAGCGCGTGAGGCTTTGGTTCGCCTGCCAGGCGGCGCGCTGCGCCTCGCGCCCTTAGTCTTTGTCTTGTGTGCGACGCTGTCGACACTGGCGCTCTATCAGGTGATCCTGACGCCATGGGTAGTTTTTGTGCTGATCAGCGGCGCGGGTTTCGCGGCGCTTTTGATCTGGTGGGTCGATGCTGAACGGCGGGGGACGGCGTTTCGGCGGGCAAACTGGGTGACAAGGCTTGGCGACATGTCGTTCACCATTTACCTCGTGCACTGGTTTGTTGTCGCTGTCAGCCGCGATCTGACCGGGGCAACGGGGTTGAGCGACGCGGCGGCGGAAGGTCTGCGGGTCGCTATCGTTCCCTTGTCGCTGGCCGCCTCATGGGTCGTCTGGCGGTGGGTTGAAACGCCATTGAACCAATGGACGAGGCGCATGACGCGCGTACGCTGACGGACGCTAGGCGAGACTTGGGTGCCAAAGAGGATTGTGAGGTGGTACATGGGGTAAGCCTGCCGCTGGGCGCTGGTGTACGGTGGGCATTCATGCCCACCATCCGCCTTCTCAAATGTCACTCACGCAAGCAGATGAGATTGTCAGGCCGTGGGCTGACGCTAGAAATTCTGATCTCTTTGATTTATCTATGCAAAGTCCATCCAAACTGCCCGCTTAGCGCACCGCTCCAAAAGCGTCAGACCGCCAACTGCCGGGCAGCGGTAGCCTTTGGCTTGATCCCGATGCGGTTACGCAAATCCCGAACGACCGCTCAGCACCAATTGCAGCAAGCCCCCTTTCGACTCCAAGTCTCGCTAATCGTTTGCACCCGACATATGCCGCGCGGCGATGTACCCAAAGGTGACAGCCGGCCCCAGCGTGATCCCACCACCGGGGTAATTCCCGCCCATGATGCTGGCCGCGTCATTGCCCACCGCGTAAAGCCCACCGATAGGGCGGTCGTCGGGACCCAGAACCTCTGCATTCTCATTCGCCCTGATACCCGCAAAGGTGCCGAGATCACCGACATAAAGGCGCACTGCATAGAACGGTCCATCTTTCAGCGGCGCGACGCAGGGATTTGGCTGATGATCAGGATCGCCAAGTGACCGGTTGTAGGACGTGTCGCCCTTCCCAAACTCTGGGTCCTCACCCTTGGCGGCATGCACATTGAACTCAGCCACTGTCTTTTCAAGCTGCGCGCCATCAGCGCCGATCTGGTCCGCCAGATCAGTCAGCGTCTGTCCCCGGGTCAGGTAACCGTCCTTGATCAGCCCGCCATAGGGCACCGGCGCCGGTTTGGCGTAGCCGATGCCGTATTTGCGAAATGCTCGGTGGTCGATGATGAACCATGCGGCGTTTTGATCGCCTTCTTCAGCGCAGCGGGTGACCATGGCCTGGCAGAAATCGTGATAGCTTTGCGCCTCGTTCACGAAACGCCTGCCTGATCTGGTCACGGCGATGACGCCCGGTTTCGACCGATCCACAAAATGCGGGAACGTGCCCAGCGTCCCATCAGCGCGGCGTGGCCGCGAAATCGGGACCCATGCGGCGGCGTTTGGCAGGCTGGTGTCGACAGATCCGCCAACACCTTCCGCCAGCCGCAGCCCGTCACCGGTGTTACCCGGCGGCGCGGGTGAGACGTGTTTATGGCCCGTATCATCATGGGGCATCAGGCCCTTGCGCCGGATCGCATCCTGCGGGAACCCGCCTGCCGCCAGCACGACGCCTTTGGCCGCCCGCACCTCAACCGCGCCCGTGGGCGTGTCGACGATGGCGCCGATGGCGCGGCCCGCATCGTCGGTCAGAAGGTTCCTGACAGGCGCGCTCGTCCAGATCGGCACATCCTTGTCAAAACAGGATTTCGCCAGCCGCGCGACCAGCGCATTGCCGTTCATCAAACGCATCGACCGGCCATGGAACAGCTTGTCCCGGCCAAATCTCACCAACAGCTTGGCGACGAACCACATGGAGATCGGGGACCGTTTAACGTTGAAGAAATGCAGCAATTCCTTCCCCGTACCGATCATCATGCCGAGAAACGTAATCTCCGCCAGCGGTGGGCGCAGGCGTTGGATTTCATCGCCCAGTTCGCGCCCGTCGAAAGGCCGCGCGACGATGGATCGGCCGCCATCCACGCCGCCCGGCGCCTTGGGGTGATAGTCAGCGAAGGTCGGGCCGAGGTCGAATTGCAGCGAGGTGTTTTCTTCGTAGAACTTCACCGCCTTTGGCCCAGCCTCAAGAAAAGCGTCGACGCGGGGGGCGTCGAAATGTTCGCCTGCTTCGTGTTCCAGGTAGGTGCGGGCCGCGTTGGCGCTGTCTTCCACGCCAGCGCGCATCGCAGGGGCGTTGCAGGGGATCCACATCCACCCGCCTGACCGGGCGGAGGTGCCGCCAAAGACCGGCTCTTTTTCCACGACCAGCACGTTCAGCCAACGATGAGCCGATGAGACTGCCGTCGCCAGGCCCCCGGCGCCTGATCCCACGACCAGCACGTCGCAGTCATGCGTTTTTATCGCCCCGCTCATGACGCCAGATACCCGCCATCAACAGGCAGCACGGCGCCGGTGACATAGCTCGACATGTGTGAGGCGAGGAACAGCGTCGGGCCGACCAGTTCTTCGGCCAATCCGGGGCGACCCATCGGGGTGTGGGCCATGAAGCGGCCAATGGCTTCGGGGTTAGCGCGGGTCGCCTCGGTCATCGGGGTTTCGATCACGCCCGGCGCAAGGGCGTTCACCCGCACCCCGTCAGGGGCAAGGTCATGGGCCAACGCCTTGGTCATCTGCGCCACCGCGCCCTTTGACCCGGCATAGGCCGTCATCCCCGGCCCTGCGGTGAACGACATGATGGAGCCGAGGTTGATCACGCGCCCTTTGGTCTGCTTCAGCTGATCCAGAAAGGCACGGGTGACAATGGCGACACTGCTGGTGTTCACCACCATCACCGCCTCGAAATCCTCGTCGAAGGTCTCTGACCCGATGGGCGTGCGGAGGATGACGCCCGCGTTGTTCACCAATATCTCAACGGCCCCAAAGCGGTCGGCGACCGCCGCCGCAAGATCCCTGGCGGAGGCGCGGTCAGCAACGTCGACATGGGTCGCTTGCGCATCGCCCCCCGCGGTGCGGATGTCCCCGGCGACCTTTTCAGCGGCGTCGCTTTGCAGATCGGCCAGCATCACGCTGGCGCCGGATCGGGCCAGTCCCCGCGCTATCGCCGCGCCGTTGCCCTGCGCCGCGCCTGTTACGACAGCGACTGCGCCTTTGATCCCATCCATCACAGCCCCTTCCCTAGGTTCGTAGGATGATCCTAGGCGCGGCGTCTTCAGGCGGCAATTATGGGCGCGGCGGAAGGCGGGCGCGATCAGCGACTGATTGCGATGATCTGACCGCCAATCAGCCTGATCATTAAGCGCGCTTCGATGCCTGCGCCCTCAGCCAGAACAGGGCCGTCGATGCGGCCCGGCAGATCAACCGAGGCGACCTCAACCAACCCGCCCTGATAGTCGATCAAGCGCAGCGTCTGAAGGTTGTCTGATTGAACAGCGATTTCCATATCCCCGTCGCCATCGATATCTGCGACGGCACTGAGCCGCTGTTCGCGGGCGCCGATGGCGTGGTTCGAAAAGCCCTGTATCTCGTCCACGTAATTCAGATCTTCTTTATAGGAGAAAAGCCGCAGCGCCCCGCCGATATGCGGCGTGCGGACATAGGCGACGTCACGCTTGCCGTCGCCGGTGATGTCAGCCAGCGCTGCGATGTTCAGCCAACGGTTGCCGCGCCCGATAAACTCGTTCACCGCGATCTCGACCAGCCTGCCGTCTCGCGGCCCATAGATCGCTACGCCGCCACCCTGACGCTGGGCGGCGCGGATCGCGACCAATTCGTTCGCGCCGTCATCGTCCAGATCGATGATGCGGGGGGTGCGATCCTCAAGATCATAGGTCAGTATATCAGGGGTTCGAATCCCTCAGCTGGCGCTATAAAAAAGCATATAAATTAGATACTTAATAGAATACTGCCAGAATATCTGAGGGTATCAATTTTGGTTTGTCACTGTATTTGTCACTAGAATCACAAACTGAGGCGCGGACCCGGCCTGCGCGGCAGAACCGCCCATATCGCCAAACAATGCTGAGAAGATGGTGGAGGATTAAGCCGCCGCTGGACACCG
>CBFHXH010000001.1:0-120269 GCA_965659735.1 uncultured Pikeienuella sp. | reverse complement strand
CCCGGCTCTTTACATGACGCAAGGCATAGGTGTCGCAGCCTCGTTGACGAAGGGCCGTACCGAATTTTTTTGTCGATGGAGCCTCCAGATCACCCAACGCTAACTTCACAGCTGTCTCGCTATACCTAAAGCGCAAGTTGCTGGAGGCTGGCGGATTGAGGTCCTTCCGAACCCAGTCGACGCCGACGTGTTTCAACCCACATCGGTTGCGGTGGCGCGGTGCAAATTTGGCGTTGATCCAGACGCCAAAGTGATCACCTGTCTGCCCTCGTTCAACAGCAGCATCAAAGGCGGGCAAGAGGCCATCGACCTGCTTCGCAAACTGCCCCGCACAATCTACGGCAAACCGATTGAAGTTCTTGCTGCCGGCGTGGATGTCGACCTAGGCGACCTGCCGATGAAGGTGGTCAACGCCGGATACATTGAGGATCGGCGAAAGCTCGCTCAGTTCTTTTCAGCCAGTGACGTCACTCTGGCCCCATCTCTTGCCAAGACATTCTCCAATACAGTGCATGAATCGCTCTCTTGCGGAACAACGGTCGCCGGTTTCAAAACGGGCGCGATCCCCGAAATGGCGCAAGGCGACCGGGGCAGCGCCGCCGATCTGGGCGACATCATAGGTTTGGCCGAAATTGTTCAGCGGGTTCTGAGCAGAGAAGATAAGCGAGTAGAAGCGTGTCACGCGTTCGTATTGAACCACATGATCCCAAGCTTGTTGGACAGAAATATACGGATCTTTTCGAAGACCTGCGCAAATCGCCCCAAGCAGCGAAGCCTCATCAAATCGGCGGCAATGATCTGAGAGAGCTGCAAAGGCGCTACCCCGTTGATCGTCTTGCAGAGGCGCAAAAGGCGATCCGGCAAGCACAGCTTTTGGCAGCGACAAAGCCGTAGGAATCCCCGATCAACCTGATACAGCTTGGCGGCAACGCCACGCGATCTGGCGACCGGATCACGGTTGGCAAGGGCGACGCTGGGCACGTGATTTACGGCCCCTATTTCAAGCCGCCAACGGGCGAATACCAGATCATACTCGATCTGACACGCCAGGACATGAAAATGGGGCCGACTGAACCGCTGGTTTTCGAAGTCGCCATGAACGGGTCAGACACTCTTCTTCAGGAAAACATCTCCTGAAGATCCCGTTTGTCCGAAAAAGACTCACCGTAAATTTTGACTATTCGCCTAACCTCATGTCCGCCAACAAGGATGACCAGGAAGTCAGGTTGTGGAGCGACGGATGCCAGCGTTTCGAAATCCTGAAGCTGACCATTGAACTACGAAGCTGATCTGACGCAACGCCGTCTCGCGAAGGCGCAGTTCTCGTAGACGGTTGAGCAGCCTCTGGGGTAACCGGATCACCCCAGCCCCGGATCAATATCCATCCGCTGCACGTATCTGTCGCCGCCGTGGTGCCAGTTGAACGACGCGATTAGGGGACCGTTTGCGCTGAAATAGCGGCGCAGCAGGCGCAGGACTGGCGCGCCCGGTGGGATGTCCAGCGCAGCGGCGACGTTGTAGGGCGCGGGCAAGGCCTGGGTTTCCTGGACCACGCGGTCGACTGCGGCGCCGTCAGCTTCCGCGAGGCCGGCATAGATCGGGCCTCCGCCCCGTGCGAGGTCGGGCGCAAGGTCGACGAAACGCTTTGGCACAAAGCTTTCGACAAAGGCGATCACCTCGCCATCGACCGTTTCGCGCTGACCACGCAGCAACAGCCACGTCTCGCCAACGTCGCCGCCGATGCGTTCGGCCAGATCGACGTCCAGCTGGGTTGGCTCCGCCTTCAGAAGGTTAAGCCGCGTCTCCGCCGCGTATTGCGACAGCTCAGACACGGACCGATAGTTCTGGACAAAGACCGTCGCAGGCGCGTCGCGCAGAATACGGGTGCCGGCACCCTGCACGCGTTCGACCATGCCGTCGGCCTGCAAGCGGCGCAGCGCCTCGCGTACCGTGAACCGGCTGACGCCGAAGCGAACGCACAAGGCCGCCTCGGTTGGCAGGGCGTCCCCGACCTGCAGCGTGCCCGCAGCGATTTCGGACCGCAGGGTCGTCAATATTTCTGCATAACGCGGCTGCTTGGCGGCGGTCTGCGCGGTCATGATCAATCCCGGGTCAGGCGACGTCCTCTAGATCCCTCAGCGACTGGATCATGGACGACCGCATGACATAGGCGAGATGTTTGGCTGGGTCGTCAACCGTCGCCCGCAATTCGTCGTGATATGCGGCACGTTTGGCCGGATCGGTTTCGTTCAGGATTGATCGGTTTCGCAGCGCCTGCGCCTGCACCGTTTCAATTGCCACCTTGCGCCGCTGGCGTTCGTAACGGCCCATCAGATCGATCGGCGCGCCGCGCCACACGTCAGCCAGTTTCGCAGTCAAGTTCACAGCATCGTGGATGCCGCCATTCATCCCCATGCCACCCAAGGGGTTGTTCAGATGCGCCGCGTCGCCCGCCAGAAAGATCCGCCCGTGAACATAGGCGTCGGCAACCCGTTCATGCACGCGATAGGCCGTCTTGTGCGCAATCTCGTAAGGCGGGCCCGGCAGAACGTCTTGCATCTTGGCCTCGATCCGGGCGGAATCAAGAATCTCTTCATCACTCAGCGTGGGGTCGGTGGGGAACAAAACCCGCCACAAGGTCGGCGTGCGCAGCAGCACGAACCATTCTTCGGGATCAGAGATATAGCTGATATCCGCCAACCTTGGGATCGCCTGATCATATCGAAATGGGGTGGATAGGGAGAGGAAGATTTCCGGGATCGTCAGGCCGGGAAAGTTCACACCCGTCGCCTTGCGCACCGTCGACCGCGCGCCGTCGGCGCCGATCAGATAAGGGGCGGTGAACACCTCTTCTTCGCCCGTGGTCCGGCGGGCCCTTACGATGACCTGATCGCCATCCTGCGTAACGCTTTCCACAACAATATTCGTGATCAGGTCGGCGTTCGGGTCAGCGGTGATGCGGGCGCGGGCCACCTCGGTCAGTTTCCATTGTTCAGCTTGCAGCCGGTACGGGTGTTCGGTTTCATCGGCCAGAAGGCCCAGATCAAAGGTAGCGATTTCCCCTTCGGCCCTATCGCGGAACTGCCAGTATGGACACTTGATGCCGCGCGCGATCAGCCCGTCAGCCAACCCAAGGTTATCAAGGTAATCGAGCGTCGGCGGATGAAAGGTCGAGGCGCGCAAATCGACGGCCAGATCGGCCGACGCCTCCAACAACGTAATCGGTATCCCCTCTTTCAACAGCGATACTGCAGCGACCAGGCCAACCGGCCCGGCGCCTGCGATCAAAACTCGGTTAGGCGCATACGCCATATCACCCCCTAGCTTCCCTTCACCCCGCTCCAATGTAAGATTTGTCTGGACAAATTTCCAGCAAAGAGAACAATTCGGATCATGATAGGGAAACTGGCGATACTGGGGGCCGCAGGGGGCATTGGCCGGGTGCTGACCCAGCAGGCGCGTGATGACGGCTGGGACGTGATCGCGCTGGACCTGCCGCGCACGCTGGCGGCGCATCCGCCGGGCGCGGACATTCCGCAGATCCATGTCGACATCGCCGACGCGGCGTCGGTTGGGGCGGCCTTCGCCGATCTCGGCACGCTTGATGGGTTTGTGAACCTCGCAGGGTTTATGTCGCCCCATCAGCCGCTGGCGGACACGCCGGTTGACGACTTTGACGAGGTGATGATTGGCAACCTGCGCGGCGCCTTTCTGGCCGCCACCGCTGCAGCGCCCCTGCTGCGCGAACGACGTGGCGCGATGGTGAATGTCGCCTCTGGCCTCGGGGCGTTGTCCCGCCCCGGATTTGGCCCCTATGCAGCCGCAAAGGCGGGCATCATCAGCCTGACCAAGACCCTTGCGCTGGAATTGGCGCCCGATATCCGCGTCAACGCAGTCGGGCCCAGCGCCATTGACACGGATTTTCTGACCGGCGGCGCCGGGCGCGACAAGACCATCGAAGCCCCGGTCGATCTGAACAAGATCGCCCTGTTGACCCCGCTGGGCCGCGTCGCCACGCCAGAAGATGTCGCCGGTCCCATCCTCTTCCTTCTGTCCCCCCGCGCCGCCTTCGTGACGGGCCAGGTTCTGTGGATCAACGGCGGGAGCTTTATGCCATGAGCACCTCTCTGAACGCCCGCACCATCCTGATCACAGGCGGATCGCGCGGTCTCGGCCGGGAAATGGCGCTGGCCCTGGCGGAAGCCGGCGCGCGGGTCGCGATCACGGGCGCAAAACCATCGGATCAGCTGGACGCCACCGGTGCAGACCTAACGGCGATCGCCAGTCCTGAGAATGTGCTGACGCTGGTCGCTGACGTCACTGACCCTACCGCCGCTGAAACTGCGGTGGACGCCACTATTGGCACCTTTGGCCGCATCGACGTTCTGGTGAATAATGCTGGCGTCGGGATGCGCGCAATATCGGAAACCTTCAACACCGTCCCCACCAAGTTTTGGGAAGCGCCACCAGAGGGCCACGCCGCCATCGTGGACGCCAATGTCACCGGCCCCTTCCTGATGGCCCGCGCCGCGACACCGCACATGGTGGCGCAGGGTTTTGGCAAGATCATCAACATCTCAACTTCTGACATGACGATGGTGCGCACGGGCTATGCCCCTTACGGCCCCAGCAAGGCACATCTTGAGGCGGCGAGCCGGGTCTGGGCCGCCGATCTGGTCGGAAGCGGCGTCGATGTGAATGTGCTGCTGCCGGGCGGCGCGACGGATACGGACCTGCTGCCGCCTTCGCCGAAAAAGAAGGGGGCGGACGGCAACCTGTTTCCGCCCTCGATCATGCGCGCGCCCATCGTCTGGCTGGCGTCACCCGCCGCCGACGGCGTCACGGGCGGGCGTTTCATTGCGCGGCTTTGGGGCGAGGATGGTCCAGGCGAAGCCCGCGTCGATCAGGGCGAACCGCCCGCCATTATCTAGCGTCGGTCGCCTGCATATACGCCACCGCATCATCCGTTGAGATCAGGTCGGCGTATTTCGCGCTCATATCAAACAGGTTGGCCTGATGCGGACCTTCGGCGCGGTCGCCGCAGGCCTGTTCCGCGATCAGCGTGACAAAGCCTGAAGAGATGCTGTCGATACAGGTCGCGCGCACGCAGCCAGACGTGGTCAGACCGCCAATGATCAGCGTGTCGATTTTCATGAACTGCAATGTCGCCGCCAGCGAAGTGCCGAAGAAGGCGCTGGGATATTGCTTCGTGATCATCAGGTCGCCCGGCTCAACCGAAAGACCTTCGACCAGTTTCTGAGTGTCTGTTCCGGCGTCAAAGCACGACAAGGCCGGCACCTTGGCGTAGAAGGCGCCGCCATCGCCGCCGCCGGGCTGGTATTTCACCTCTGTAAAGATCACAGGCGCGTCCGCAGCGCGCGCGGCGTCCGCCAGACGGATCGCATGATCGCGAGCGGCGACGCACCCTTCGCCCCCGTATAGCGGTGCGTCAGGGTCGAAATAGGCGTGGGCGAAGTCCACCAGCACCAGCGCAGGCCGGGCGCCTCGCGTCTGGGCCGCATGGTAACCAGCCTTGGCGTAATTGGTGTCGAGCGTGTCTGTCATATCATCCATATCATCGCCTCCCTCGCACGAATGGTGGGGACGCGGCCCGCGAAAGTCCAGATTTTCTGGCCGGACCGGGCGCGGGCGTTCCCTTAACCTTTGTCCGGCCTGTCTTGATAATACCCCTTCTCGCAGGGCTGAACACCATTGAAAACGTGGGAAAGGATTGCGCCAGATGCCGGCAAACGCCCAAACAGACGAAGCGGACGCCGCCGCTGACATGGCTGCAACGCCACATTGTAATCGAACCCTGGCCGCGCGGCGTGACGCCCACACGGCGGGTCGATATCGACGTGGATTACTTCATCGGCTCGCTTGGCGGCGATCTGCGCCTCGGCGGTCAGTACCAACTGGTGGAGGCGACGACCCCCTCAGCCGCCGCGATCACGACGTTTGACTACACCGAAACGCTGGACGCGCCAACCTATGCGGCGCTTGTGGCCGGTCACAGCCTTGCTCTCAACCGGTTGGCGGAGGATATCGCGCAGGAACTTGCAGCGGGCGGATCGTAAGCAACGATCAGGGCACGCTGACCTAATCCGCGTCGCCTGCGCGCCATTTCGACAACACGGCCAGCACAGCCGCCATCACGTCTTTTTCAGCAATAGTGGCGCGCAGGGTTTGCGGCAGGCCATAGCCGCCCATCGGGCGCATGATGTACCCGGCGGCGCGCAAGGCGGCGTCAGCGCGTGCGCGTTCCGCCTCATCCGTGAACTGCAAAAGGGCGAAATTCGTATGGCTGGGCGCTGTCTTGATGCTCAGCCGGTTCAGCCCTGTAATGAATTCATCCCGAATGGCGGCGGTGCGGGCGACCACGCCGGCGACGTAATCCGCATCCTCCATCGACGCCGCCGCGGCCGCGCAGGACACCGCAGTCACCCCGCCCGCAGTGATCAGCTTGCGCGCGTGCTTGCCGATGGCAGGCGGGAACAGGCCCCAGCCTATACGCTGGCCGGCCAGAGCGTGCGCCTTGGAAAAGCTGCGGGTGACAACAGTGTCACCCCGGTCAACCAGATCAAACATCTGTTCGCCCAAATGATCGGTAAACTCTGCATAAGCCTCATCGATCAGCAGGATCACATCGCCAGGCAGGCCATCGCGAAGGCGGATCAGATCCGCCCGCGAAATACGCGTACCAGTCGGATTGCCCGGATTGGCGACGCAGACGATGCGGGTCGTCAGCTGCACCATATCGAGCAATGCATCGACATCCACAGTCAGATCTCGTTCAGGCGCGGCGTCGTAGTCGGCCTGCACGAATTGGGCGGAGGTGCGGAAATACCCATACCCATGCGCCGTCGAAAGCACCCGATCTCCCGGACCTGCAAAAGCCATAATCAGCGCAGAAATCAGGTCCATCGACCCCGCGCTGCAGAGGATGTTCGCCGGGTCAAGGCCGTGGCGCGCAGCAATCGCGGCCCGCAAATCCGCCCAGTCGGGGTCGGGATACATCTGCACCTCAACCAGCGCCTGCTCCGCCGCCACCAAGGCAAGCGGGCTTGGCGGTGCCAGGCTTTCGTTCTGCGCCAGCGAGACGATCTTGATCGACGGGTCAGCGGACAGATCGGCCAAGGCGAATGAGTGCATGGCGGCGATATTTGGTTTAGGCTGGATCACGGAACACCTCTTGTTGCCTTTTCGGAACATTAGCGGCCATCCGAGCTGCGTAAAGCGCGGTCGCATGGGTCCAGTTATGAATGAAAAACCGGCACTTTGGCCTTTATTGAGGACTTTGGAGCAAAATTTGGTATCAATTGTCCCATAAATCGTCATTCGAGTCTCTGTCTGCGCACAAAATGCCGCAAACGGCATGTGGTATCGTTTGACATTTGTAGGACATTCACGCGTCATCACGACGCCTCAAAAAACGACCTCGAGAGGAGAGACACATGAAAAAGACACTCGCGACACTGCTCGCTGGCGCCGCAATGGCGACCTCAGCGACCGCAGCGCTGGCTGACGGCCACGAACTGACCGTCGCTTACTTCCTGGAATGGCCAACGCCAAACCAGTTCGCACAGAACACCGGCGCTTACGAAGAAGCGCTTGGCATGAAGGTCAACTGGGTCAGCTTCGACGCCGGCACCGCCATGTCCGCAGCAATGGCTTCGGGCGACGTGCAGATTTCCTTCTCGCAGGGCGTCACGCCGTTCCTGGTTGCGACCGCTGCTGGTCAGGACCTGAAGCTCGTCGACATCGCTGTGACCTATTCCGACAACGACAACTGCGTTGTTCGCGAAGAGCTGGAAATCTCGAAAGAGAACGCGAAAGAGCTTGAAGGCAAAGAAGTTGGCGTGCCTCTCGGCACCGCCGCGCATTCCGGCTTTCTCGCACAGATGAAGTACTTCGACGTTGACGTGAACTCGATGAAAATCGTCGACATGGCGCCAGTCGATTCAGCTGCTGCATTCGCTTCAGGCAACCTCGACATGGTTTGCGGCTGGGGTGGCGCGCTGCGCCGCATGAAAGAGCATGGCAACGTGCTGATTTCCGGCGCTGAAAAAGAAAAAGTCGTTGGCAAAGTGTTTGACGTCACTTCGGTTCCAACCCAATGGGCGGAAGAGAACGCCGAAACCCTGGCGAAGTTCCTGAAAGTCACCGCTGAGATGAACGCAGCTTACGCGGCTGACCGTTCGCCAATGATGGCGGCCATCTCGAAAGAGGCAGGCATGGATCTGGAAACCACGACGGCAATCATCGACGTCTTCGGCTTCCCGACGGTTGCTGATCAGCTGAGCGACGAATGGTTCGGCGCATACCTCGCCGGTTCGCTGGCAGGCAGCGCAGCCGCACTGGAAGAAGCTGGCCAGATCAAGGCGCTGGCTGACTACAACACGGTCATCGATTCCAGCTACCTGGAAGCCGCTTCCAAAATGTAAGCGGCCTTCGCCAGGACGGCTTTAGTTGCACCGCAGCAAAAACCGTCGCTCACTGGCGATGTTCACAGCACATTGGGCGCGGCTGTCGGAAGACAGTCGCGCCTTTTCCGTGAAGAGGCACTCATTCAACAGGGACGGGGCGAATGTCAGGTCTAATCATTGACGACGTTTCAATGACCTTCCAGCTGCCGAACGGCGGGTCGATCGAGGCGCTGAAAAACATCAATCTGGAGATTAAGGAAGGGGAGCTGATGTCGGTTCTGGGCCCGTCGGGCTGTGGAAAGACGACGCTGCTCAACATCCTTGCCGGTTTCCTCGCCCCCACCGCGGGCAAAAGCACCCTGGGCGGCGACGTTGTCACCGGCCCCGACCCGGCGCGCGGCATGGTGTTTCAGAAAGGCGCGCTGTTCGAGTGGATGAGCGTGTCTGACAACATCGGTTTTGGCCCCAAGATGAAAGGCACCCCGCAGGCGCAGATCGACAAGACCGTGCAGGAACTGCTCGACATCGTCGGCCTGCAGGAATTTGGCCAGAAGATGATTTACGAGCTGTCCGGCGGCATGCAGCAGCGCGTTGCGCTGGCGCGGTGTCTGGCCAACGAACCGGACGTCGTTCTGATGGACGAACCCCTCGGCGCGCTGGACGCGCTGACCCGCGAAAAGATGCAGTCGCTGGTCCTGAAGCTTTGGAAGGAAACCGGCAAGACCATCATCCTGATCACCCATTCGGTTGAAGAGGCGTTGCTGCTGGGCGAACGCCTTCTGGTCATGGCGCCGCGCCCCGGCCGCGTTCACACCGAATATGGCCTGCCCTTCGCCGAGCTTGGCGTCGGCGCCGACCTGCGCGAAGTGAAGAAACACCCCGATTTCGGTCCCAAACGTGATGAGATCCTCAACATGATTTGGGACATGGAAGAAGAAATTATGGGCCGGAAGGAGGGCTGATCATGTTGGAAGAAATTGGCGACCTGATCGTAACAACCCTGTGGATGGCCGTCGGCATCGCCGCCATCTTCGCACTCTACGTCGCGATTGCGGGCATCTGCTCATTCGTCGCGAACATCATCCCGCGCGGCGGCAAAGGGCCGGAAGGGTTTAACGCCCTAAAAACCGTGACTTTTGGCGACGAAAGCTCGGTCACCGCGAACCGGCTTGCATCCGTTTTGGGCGTCGTTGCGATCTTCCTGCTTTGGGGCATCGCGACGGGGTCAAAGCTGGCGCCGCCTTTGCTGCCCGGCCCGCATCAGGGCGTGGCGACGTTTGAATACACCGCCGTCAACGCCGCGGGCCAGACCGACACCGGCATCGTCTATGTCCACACCCATGCAGAAGGTGAGGAACCCACGCTGACCGAGATCGGCGCTGCGGACGGCTTTGCCGTTGACGATGTCGTGCAGGTAAAAATCCGCCGATCGAAACTGCTTAAGGCGCAGAACAACGACGAAGGCGGCAAGCAAGACGGATATCGCATCACGCATATCGATGGCCAGCCGATTGCGCCGGACCAGACAGTCGATTATTCGGACGGCTCGATCAAGATGACCCAGAAGGGCTCGCTCTCCATCGCGCCCTATCCCGGCATGACGATGGAGGCGCTGTATCTGCCCCCACCGGAACAGGTCTGGACGACCTTTCTGGACCTGAACGCCAACGGCTATCAGAACGTCGGCCTGTGGGAGAACGTCTTCTGGTCGCTCGCCCGTGTTGTCATCGGCTTTGCCTTGGGCGCCTTGTTCGGCATCCCGCTGGGCTTTGCGATGGGCCTGAACGGCTGGCTGCGCGGCTGGTTCGACCCGCTGGTCGAATTCATGCGGCCCGTCCCACCCTTGGCGCTGATCCCACTGATCATCATCTGGTTCGGGATTTGGGAGCAGGGCAAAATCTCGCTGTTGTTCCTCGCTTCGCTTTGGATCATGACGATTGCGGCCAGGGCGGGCGTGTCTGGCGTGAACATCTCGAAGGTTCACGCGGCCTATTCGCTGGGCGCGTCGAAGAGGCAGTTGTTGACCAAGGTGATCCTGCCAAACTCCCTACCGGAAATCTTCACCGGCGCACGCGTCGCGATGGGGGTCTGCTGGGGCACGGTGGTTGCGGCGGAACTTGTCGCGGCTGAAAAGGGCGCCGGCAAGATGATCATCGCAGCGTCAAAGTTCCAGCTGACCGATATCGTCATCGTCGGCATCATCATCATCGGCATCATCGGGTACGCAATCGACATCCTGATGCGGAAAGCTGAAGACCGGCTGATCCCTTGGAAGGGCAAAGGTTAAGCGTCCGAAGCCTACACACTCCATCGCGCCCGTTGTTTCTGGCGAAACAACGGGCGCCTGCAAGAAAAAACAAGGCAGACCCCTGCGTCCGCCTTGATCCATTCAGCGCAGGTTGCACAAAGATCAAATTGCCCGTCTAATGTGCAGACGGTTGCTTTGTGGGCACTTGCAACCGGCACCTGCCCAACATGGCTCCCATCATTGTTTTGATTGCTAAGGGGAGCCTGGGGTATGGCGACACAAGCGGAAATCGATACGCACGCGCAGGTCTTGGCGGGGGTCAGAGCGTCCCGCGATAGTCTGCTTGAGGACTTTGGCGTAACGACCGCCACGGTCACCACCTTCAATTCCGGGGAAACAGCCTAGGTTTCGAGATCGCCCCCGCAGGGGAAAAGATCCTCATCAAGGTCAATGTCGAACTGGTGCAGCAAGGCGTGTACGCCCTGCCAACAGTCTCCGTCTTTGATTTCGACGGCGATACACTGCGCATTCCCAACTCCGATATCCGGCAACCGATCGATTTCTTCTTCCTGTTTGAAGGCGCGCCAGGGGGCGATCTGCCGTTCTTTTCATTGGTCAGCGCATTTCCGAACCGCGAAGAAACGGTTGAGTTTGGGGTAAAGCCGTTCCCGTTTTCGCCCGAATACATCTATGAATACGAAGGCCTGGTGATGGGGGACGATCTGATCCCTTCGTTCAAATCCGACCTTCTGGCCAACTGGCGATCCGCGAGCGAAGTCTACGCGGTGATCGAGGTCGCCGAAATCGGCAGTGGACTGCCTACGCCGAATGAGGGGAACGACGTCGTCATCTATTCGGGGCCAAAGCCCGGAACGGCCGCCGACGCGATCGCGTCCCAAGCCTTCTTTGGCGATACGCCGCCGGACACGGTCGGCCCATCGGACACGGACCCTGAATTCGGAACCAGCGAGGGCCCGGATAATGTCAGCGGCGCCGCCCAGAATGATACGATCGAGGCCTTGGAGGGAATGATACGATCAAGGGCTTTGGCGGTGATGACCTGATCATCGGCGGCGGCGGGAATGACAAGACTTCAGGAAACGCAGGGGCCGACCGGTTGCGAGGCAACGCTGGCGCCGACATGCTGAAAGGCGGCGGCGGCGCGGACAACATCAAGGGTGGCGGCGGCAATGACGTCATCAAGGCAGGCGGCGGCGGCGAAGACATGATCGCCGGTAAGGGCGGCGATGATACGTTGAAGGGGAACAATGGCGCCGACGTCTTTCAGTTCACTGCCCCTGACCGCAACGACACGATCCTCGACTTTCGCCAGGGTCAGGATCAGATCGAGATCCTGTCAGGGGCGAATTCCTTCGCCGACCTCGTCATCACGCAGAACGGTGCCGAGTTGTTGATCGGCTTTGGGACCGGATCGGTCAGGGTCGTCACGGACAACGCCCGCGCGTTTGACGAGGACGACTTTATCTTCTGAACCGGGCCTGTCAGCCTGGCGGCAGCGCGCCGGTTGCATCCCGCATCTCTGGATAGACGTCGTAGTCCGCGCCGATCCACACCCACATGATCAGGACGGGGCCCTGATCGGTTGTCATGCCATGCCACGACCACGATGGCATGTGGATAATGTCCCCGGCGCACGCCTCGGCCCATCCGGTCGCCTCGTTCCAGAACCGGGCGCGGCCGGCGAGGATGGCGTAGATTTCATCCGGTTCATGCCGGTGGGCGGCGTATTCCACGTCGTCTTTCACATAGAAGAACCCGGCACGACCATCCGGGGCGTCAAAAGGCGCGCCAGGGCCGCAGAACTGGCAGGCCGACATGCCGGTCGCCATGCCCCGTCCGGCCATGTCCGCCTCGGTATAGGTGCTCCACCAATCCAGATTGGAACGGTTATGCGCGACGCCATCGACCAACGGGCGGGTTTCATCCGTTGCGGCGTCCGCCAAGTCAGCGACGCCAGCCTCCAGCCCCCCGCTGCCGGCCCGCTTTAGCGGTGAAGGGCCTGATATGCCCGTCGAATTCCCGGCGAAGGCGCGAAGATAGGCGGCGCAGTCGGGCCGGGCGGCAAGGTGCGCTTTGCAGAGACTGTGAAGCTGTTTCATCGAAGCATCTCGAAATTTAACCAGCGAAACCCCTGCGCCCACTCCTTCGCCCGGGCTTGCGCGCGCAGTGCGCAACGCGCTGGGGTTTCACATATCGCAGAATCTCTATTTTTCTATATTTCAATATCTTAGTCACGGTTTTACGCGTGAAACCATAGCTGCGTTTCACTCCCCTAGGGTCATGGGTCTGGCCGTTTGTACGGCGGAAAGCGCGTCGTTTCCGCCACCACGGTCCAATCCTGATGGTTGCGGACAAATTCCTGCGATGCATCCCGCGGGGGCTGATAATCCCAACTGGTCAGCGCCCCCGCATCCATCGCCGCGTGAACGGCCCGGCGGCGTTTCTGGTTGGCGATGACGTCATCGCGGATCGCTTTGGCGTCCCACCGTTTTGCCACTTCGGCGGCGAAGGCGGCGGCGATGTCGGCGTGGTCCGGGTCATCCGCCAGGTTCACCAGCTCGTTCGGGTCAACCTCAAGATCGAACAGCTGGGGCGGGTCAACCTCACAGGCGTTGTACTTGAACTTGCCGCGCCGGATCATGAACATCGGCCAACCCGGCGCGCATTCGGCGCAGTGTTCGCACACCGCCTCGCCTTCATCCTCGCCGCCCGCCATCAGGGCCGTCAGCGACCGCCCATCCATCGGGGCGCCCAGTTCAACGCCGCCAGCGATTTCGATAAAGGTCGGCGCAATGTCGACCAGCGAGACGGGCGAGGCGCAGGTTCCCTGCGCCACCCCCGGCCCCGCCATGATCAGCGGGATGCGGGACGAATGCTCAAGGAAGCTCATCTTGTACCAAAGGCCCCGTTCCCCCAGCAGATCGCCATGATCTGCTGTGACGATGACGATCGTGTTGTCGATCTGGCCGGCTTCCTTCAACGCTTTGACGACCTCGCCAACCTTACTGTCAAAATAGGACGTGTTGGCGTAGTAGGCCCGCCGCGCAGCGCGCACTTCGTCTTCGTTCGCTGGGTCGACATCCGCCTCGATCCCAGTTTTCAGACGCTCTGAATGCGGGTCCGAGGCGTTGGTGACGACAGGCATGTCGATCTCATCATCCTCGTACAAGTCCCAGAATTCGGGCCGGGGAACGTAAGGGTCATGGGGGTGGATCAATGAGACGACCATCGCGAAGGGCGTCGTCTTTTTCATCGCGTACTCCATGATCTGGCGACGGGCCATGAAGGTTGTCTCTTCGTCAAATTCGATCTGGAAAGTGGTCGCGGCGGGTCCAGCCTCCTTCACCGAACCCATGTTGTGATACCACTTGTCGATCCGTTCCCCCGGGTTTTCCCAATCCGGCGACCAGGCGTGGTCGGAGGGATAGATGTCGGTCGTCAGACGTTCTTCAAACCCATGGAGCTGGTCAGGCCCGACAAAGTGCATTTTGCCGGACAGGCACGTCATATACCCCTTGACGCGGAGATAATGCGCCCAGGTCGGGATGCTGGCGCCAAACTCCGCCGCGTTGTCATAGGCACCAATATTGGTGACGAACTGGCCCGCCATAAAACTGGCCCGGCTGGGCGCGCAGAGAGGGGAATTGCAGTAAGCCGCGTCAAACCGCATGCCGCGTTTCGCCAACGCGTCCATGTGCGGGGTCTTGACGATAGGGTGGCCGTAAGCGCCGGTGAATTGGGGGGCCAGCTGGTCGGCCATGATAAGAACGATGTTGGGTCGGGTCATGATGACTCCTCCTGAAGTTTCACGCGTGAAATTGGGTGTTAGGAGGTCTTAGGCGGCGGCTGATACGCCATGGGCTTGGGCGCGCCCCGGCGGCGGGGGCGGGCCTGTGGCAGAACATCTGGACTAATCAGCATGGCCATTAGCTAAGCTGCAAGGTCATGTGATAGCGCGTCCAAAAACGACGGCTTAGTGGACGCATTGGGACCCGCCCCAACCCAATCTACGCCAAACGGCCTCGCGCCGCTGCTTAGCTATCAGAGAACTGAATCTCCATCCTGCAGCCCAAACGTCTTGATTTCGAATTCGTCGATAGAGAAATTTCTGGGATCGACGCCCGGCAGCCTGATTTCAACAGAGGGCCCATCAATCGATGACGCGTCGATATCGCCCAATATGCTGGAAATCGACTCTTTGGTGGCAACATTGCCAGCCCCGTTGAACGTGTAGCCCTGAGTGTTCAATTCCTTAACAGCATCCGGGAAGAAGATGCGCAGAAACGCCTCTTTCACACCCGACGTTGGAAGTGTTTTTGGGATGACGATCTTATCCTCCCCCGTTTCAAAATCGCGGATCGTGTTAACTGGCGTTGTCCCTCTGCCGTTCGCAAAGATATTCACGAAGTCAAAGACATACCCGTCGCCGCCAGGCCCACCGCTCAGATCGTCGTTTCCTGCTCCGCCGGCGAGCATGTCATTGCCTTCCCCTCCATCGCCGAAGTCGTTGCCAAGATCCAAGAGAAGCTCATCATCTCCCCCTGAGGCATCCACGCTATCATCGCCAGGTCCAGTCTTGATCAGGAGCGCCTCATCTAGATCGGTGGAAACATCATCTAAAGACGTGAATGCGAATTTCGCAACGTTCCTCGGATCCGCTGCGTTGGTGATGACGAGGTCCCGCAGTTCGTCCGCAGTCACGCCAGCGAAGAAGATGGTTGTGAACTCGAACTCGAGAATCGCATCTTCAGAGCCGCGCGGCCTGATCGAGACATCTGCGCGCCCTTCTTCATCGAACGTTACATTCTTCCGGTTCAGAATGTCTTCGCCAACCTTGAAATCCAGAATGGTGTTGGCTCCGTCTTTCTTGGCGAAGTGGAACACGTCGACGCCCGCATCCCCGCGCATGGTGTCGCTCCCTTTGCCACCATCGAGGACATCGTCTCCACCTCCGCCCCGGATCGAATCGCTGCCGCCTTTGCCAAAGATCACGTCGTCGCCACCACCGCCGATTAGGGCGTCATTTCCCCCGCCCCCATTGAGCAGGTCTAAGCCGCCGCCACCGACCAAAAGGTCGTTTTTGCCGCCACCTTTCAGCACGTCCGAACCGCCGCCGCCCTTCAGTGTATCTTCGCCGCCGCCGCCTTTCAGGCTGTCCGCGCCGCCCCCGCCCTTTTCATCCAGGGGCGCATTCGGATCTGTCGGAATGACCGGATCAACCGGATCAGTTGGGTCCACCGGGTCAGTTGGATCGATCGGGTCAGTCGGGTTCGTGGGCCCAGATGATTCTTCCCCATCGGCGGCGGCCTCAAGCGATTCAAGGAAGTTTGCGCCTGCGCCCGCACCGGCAACCAACGCGGCCGGGGTTTCCAGCACCACAAACAGGGACGTGGGGTTCCCGTTCGACAAGTCAGTCGCGATGTCAATTTCCAACTGGGACAGGTTCGGTGCCTGACGAACTGTCGCAAAGAAATCGACCGGAATGAAACCCGTCGCAGAGGCGCGCACATCTGCGGCCAACTGGGTAAACTCAGCTACAGTTGATCCGGATAGAAACGGTTCGATCGACGGGAGAATCAGGGGATCCAAAAACACCGTTATCTGCAAACCTGCCCGTGCGCTTTCCCTCAATTCATCAAAAGTCGCCATTTTTCATTCCCTCGAATTTCACCGTCATGCAGCGGGCAGACGGATCCGTTTAATATCGCTCAGGTCATGTTGGTGCCGCGCCAGCCATGACGCGTCAGCGAGAGAATGGGGTGGCTTGTCAGACGAAACAGACCCCCGAAGGTTTTGAACACTAATACCGACATTCCAATACCGGAACCCCACCGCCCGACCGTTCAATGTTTACGCAGAATAACGTCAGATTCTGCGATGTTGGGGTATTTGGGAATTCGGTGTGACTCTCGTCATAGGGCGACCATTTCACGCCATGTCTGGCGGCGAATGGCTTGCTCGCCTAATCTGCACCCATGCGCTTTACCCTCGATCAGCTCCGCACCCTTCTTGCCGTGGCCCGCACAGGTGGCGTGCACAAGGCGGCGCAGGAACTGCACCTTACACAACCGGCAATCACGGCCCGCATCCGCAACCTGGAACAGTCACTGGGGGTTGAGCTGTTTGATCGCAAACAGGCGATGCGGTTGACCAAGCCAGGCCGGTCGCTGGTGAATTACGCCGAACAGTATCTCAAGCTGAACGACCTGATCCTGAGGGACGTGGCGCAGGCTGAAGGGGTAGAGCTTCTCTTCCGCATCGGGGTGTCGGAGACGATCGTGCAATCTTGGCTGCCCAACTTTGTCAGGCGACTGCGCACGGCGTTTCCAAAGGTGACGGTTGAGATTGACGTCGACGTCTCAAAAACACTGCGCGAGCGACTGTTAGGAAACGAAATCGACTTTGCACTGATGATGGGGCCGGTTTCAGACTATAGGGTCGAAAACGTCGCCCTGCCCGCCTTTCCAATGGGATGGTTCCGCGCCAAAGGCGGGCGCAGCACAGGCCCAGCGGACAGCCCCGTGATCACTTTCGCCCGCGACACGCGCCCTTACCGATTGCTGAAGGAACAGCTTTTGGAATCGTACGGGCCTGACGCAGTGCTGTTCCCTTCCTCCTCGCTCTCAGCCTGTTTTCGGCTGGTGGCAGCGGACCTGGGGGTCGGCGCGTTGCCATTGGCGCTCGCAGAACCACACATGACCGCCGGTGCGATCGAGGCGTTTGAGATGGGCTGGACGCCCGAAGCGCTTGAATTCACAGCGACCTTTGTCGCCACACCGGAAAGCGCGATCGGCGCTCAAGCGGCACAGATCGCGTTGGAAACGGCGATTGATTTCGATAAATCCCTTTTATCAAAAACGATCTAAATTGCTGATTTGCGTTTAACTCGGCGCCCCGCCTACCGTTTTCAGAACGAGGGAGGCGGCACATGCTGACAACGACCAATCCTGAAAATCCGCTGGCTGGCGCAGATGTCGCCACGGTCCGGTCGACGATCCGGTCGGGTGGATATCAAGGCCACACTGCGGGTCTGGCCGAAGGTAAGTTGCAGGCGAACCTAGCGATCCTGACTGCGGATTACGCCGCTGATTTCGAAACCTTCTGTCGCCAGAACGAACGCCCCTGCCCACTGGTTGGCATGACCAGCGTTGGCGACGCGAACTGGACGGATCTGGGCGATATTGACGTGCGCACGGACATCCCCATCTACAATGTCTATCGACATGGCGAGCTGACTGAAACGGTCGATGATATCATGGGCCTCTGGCGCGACGATCATGTCGCCTTCGCCATCGGATGTTCCTTTACCTTCGAAAACGCCTTGCTGAAGGCAGGCGTGCGAATGCTGCATATCGAACAGGATCTGACCGTCCCGATGTACCGCACGAATATCGAACTGACCCCCGCCGGCCCGTTTGGCGGCAGCATGGTCGTATCCATGCGTCAGATCCCTGAGGACCAGGTCGATCTGGCGGTTGAGGTGACCAAGGGCTTTCCCTGGGCCCACGGCGCGCCGATCCATGTCGGCGACCCCGACAGGATCGGCGTCGCCGATCTCAACAAACCCAACTGGGGCGACACCCCGGTCCCTTCGGATGGCGTGCCGGTCTTTTGGGCCTGCGGCGTCACCCCGCAAAACGCATTGGCGGCGGCGCGCCCGCCCCTCTGCATCACGCACACCCCCGGCCGGATGTTGATCACCGACATCGAGGACCGGGCAGACAGTTTCATCAAATAACCAATCGGGAGACTATCGATGAAGAAGCTCACCACATTCGCAGCGGCGCTGACCGTCGCCGCAGCGATCGGCACGGGCACCATGGCGGCAAGCCACGCCAGCCGGCCGTCGGCACCTGGGGCAGCCTGACCAACTATCAGAAACATGAAGGCTCGTTCTGGAACGAAGGGATTGCGGCAGCTTCTGGCGGTTCAATCATCGGCGAGATCAAACCACAGACCGAACTGGTTCTGAAGGGTTTTGAGATTATGCGTCTGGTAAAGAACGGCGTTTTCGACTTCGCCTTCGGCCTGCCGGGCTATGTCGCCGCGGAAAACGCAATCTTTGAAGGCGGCGATCTTTCGTCTGTTACGCAGGACATCGACACCCAGCGCAAAGTGGCGGAGGCGTACTTCCCAACGCTCAAGAAATCGTTCGAGGAAATCTACAACGCCAAACTGCTGACATTGTACCCGTTCCCATCGCAGACACTGTGGTGCAACGGTGAAGTGAACGGCATCGCCGACCTCAAAGGCAAAAAGATCCGCATCTACACGACCACGCTGGGTGATTTCGTCGAAGGCGTTGGCGGCACGTCCGTGACCGTCCCTTTTGCTGAGGTGATCCCGGCGCTGGAAAAAGGCGTGGTCGATTGCGGCATCACCGGCACCATGTCGGCCTACAAGGCGAAATGGCATCAGGTTGCGACCCACGCCTACACCCTGCGCGTTGGCTGGGGCCTGGCGTTTGGCGCAATGAACATGGACAAATGGAACACCATGTCTGCTGATCAGCAGGCAGTTCTGACCAAGGAAATCCCAGCGCTGACCGATGAGATGTGGGCCGAAACCGCGACGGAAGACGAAGTTGCGATCAGCTGCATTACCGGCGGCAAATGCGACATCGGCAAGCCGGGCGCGATGGTGCTGGTGGAGCCGACGGCGGAAGACCTCGCCCTCCGCGACAAGGTCGCCAACGACGTCGTGCTGGCCCGCTGGGCTGAGCGTTGCGGCGAAGAGTGTGCCGCGAACTGGAACAGCACGGTCGGGTCGATCCTCGGCCTGACGGCTGCTGCGAAGTAAGACGACGAAGCTAACACCGTCCCAGGATTGCCCCGGGACCTCCCTCAGCCAGGCGATCACCCGGCGACAAGAGGCCCCGGCGCAAGGCTGGGGCGGTCAACCCCACCACCGCCAAGGATTTCCCCCAAGTTCCGCCTGATCGAAATAGCGCACGGTTTCAGCCGCATCCTTGTCTGGATCGGCGGCGTCATGATCCTCGGCTCGGCTTTTCTGGTCACTTTCGAAGTTTTCGCGCGCAAGCTGTTCAACTACAGCATCGGCGGCGCGGACGAGATTTCGGGCTACACCTTTGGCGTCGCCACCACGCTGGGCCTGGCCTTTGCGCTATTTGAACGGGCGCATATCTGGGTCGATGCCCTCTTCATACTCCTCCCCCGCATCCTGCGCATCGTGCTGAATTTCTTCGGCCTCGCGCTGATGATCGGTTTCGCCGGAATCGTGACGTTGATGGCTTGGGACATGGTGGCGGATACGCTCAAATTCGGCTCCCGCTCCATCACGCCCATGCGCACGCCACTCGCTTGGCCGCAGATCCCCTGGCTGATTGGCTGGCTCCTGTTCGTCGCCGCCGGGGTGCTGCTGTTCGCAGGCGCGCTCTGGGCCGTGATCAAGGGCGATACAGCCAAGGTGGACCAGATGATTGGCGTGAAAACGCTGGATGAACAGATCGAAGACGAGACAGCATAAGCATGTAACAGCTCAAAAAATCTCAGCATTCATGTCTCGGGGCGAAGCAGGGTTTACACAGCATAACACGTTCGCCCCGAGACATGAATTCCTCTCGCTGTGAGATGCTTTGATGCTTACCAAGAGACTTGCCATCCTCCTCGGTCTGATCGCGCTGGCGGTCCCCGTCGCCGCCGCACTGGGCTGGCTGGGTCTCAGCCTGCAATACCTTGAAAGCCCAATGCCGCTGCACCGCGCTGGGCGACATGGTCTGGCAGACGGGCACCGATTTCCTGCTGGTCGCGATTCCGATGTTCATCCTGCTGGGCGAAATCCTCCTGCGGTCGGGCATTGCAGAGCGGATGTATGACGGCATGGTCAAATGGCTCGGCTGGCTGCCCGGCGGGCTGATGCACGCCAACACCGGGTCCTGCGCGCTGTTTGCGGCGACCTCCGGCTCATCTGTCGCGACGGCGGCGACCATCGGCACGGTCGCCATCCCTCCGATCGAAAAGCGGAAGTATAATGAGCGCCTCTTCCTCGGCACCATCGCGGCGGGCGGCACGTTAGGCATCCTGATCCCGCCCTCAATCAACCTGATACTCTATGGGCTTTTGACAGATACGTCGGTGCCGGAGCTTTATCTGGCGGGCTTCCTCCCCGGCTTCATGCTGGCCGCCTTCTTCATGATTACGGTCGTCATCCTCTGCATCCTGCGGCCCGGCTGGGGCGGAACGAAGCTGAGCGTGACCTGGGCGGAACGGATTGGGGCGTTGCCATCACTGCTCCCTCCGCTTGGCATTTTCCTCGTCGTGGTCGGGTCGATCTACGCTGGCCTCGCAACCCCAACCAAAGCCGCCGCGCTGGGCGTCGTCGCGGCGCTGATCCTCGCCGCGTCAAACAAGACGCTAACCATCGACATGCTGCGTCAGGCCCTCGAAGACACAATGCGGACGACCTCGATGATCATGCTGATCATTCTGGCGGCGGTTTTCCTGAACATTGTGCTCAGCATTATCGGGTTGACGCAGGCGCTGGCCGATTTCGTCACCGGCCTCGGCTTCACGCCGATGCAGAAGATGCTGCTGCTGACCATCGCACCGCTGGTGACGCCCATCGTCGTGGCGCTGGGGTTCGACCCGGTTTGGTTCGGCATCCTGTTGATGGTCCTGTTGGAAACAGCTTTGATCACCCCGCCAATCGGCATCAACCTCTACGTCGTGCAGGGGGTGCGCGAACGTGGGGAACTGACTGACGTCATGATCGGCGCGGCGCCCTTTGTGTTGACCATGATAGCGATGATAGGGGTGCTTCTGGCGTTCCCGGACATCGCGCTCTGGCTCCCTAGCCTCGTCTACTGAGCCATCATAATTCTTGAACGCTAACGACCGCGCAGACGCGCAAATAGGAGAGATGTGACATGTGGCAATTCTGGGTCGACCGCGGCGGCACCTTCACCGACATCGTCGGGCGCCAGCCTGATGGCGGGATCGTCACGCACAAGCTGCTGTCCGAGAACCCCGAACAGTATCGCGACGCCGCCGTTCAGGGCATCCGCGACCTGCTGGGCCTAGAAAAAGGCGCGCCGATCCCCGCCGGGGCGATCGAAGCAGTCAAGATGGGCACGACCGTCGCCACCAACGCGCTGTTGGAGCGGAAGGGCGACCGCACTTTGCTGCTAATCACCAAGGGTTTCAGCGATCTGTTGCGCATCGGCTATCAGGCCCGCCCCTCGCTGTTTGATCTGAAAATCAAGCTGCCTGAGTTGCTGTATGAGCGCGTCGCAGAGGTCGAAGAACGGCTCGATGCAGCGGGTGAGGTCGTCACGCCGCTGGACGAAGACGCCGCTCGCGCTGCGTTGAAGGCTGCGAAGGCTGATGGCATCGAAGGCGTTGCCATCGCCTTCATGCACGGCTATCTAAACCCCGATCACGAAGCCCGCATCGCCGCGATTGCGGTTGAGGAAGGGTTCACTCAGGTCTCGACCTCTCACCAGACCTCGCCCCTGATGAAACTCGTCAGCCGGGGCGACACGACGGTGGTCGATGCGTATCTGTCACCGATCCTCCGCCGCTATGTGAACCAGGTTTCAGACGAACTGGGCGGCGAAGATGGCGCGCGGCTGATGTTCATGCAATCCAATGGCGGCTTGACCGACGCGCGGCTGTTCCAGGGCAAGGATGCGATCCTGTCCGGCCCTGCGGGCGGCGTCGTCGGCATGGTGAAGACCGGAGAACTGGCGGGCCATGACCGCCTGATCGGTTTTGATATGGGCGGCACCTCAACCGACGTTTGCCACTATGCGGGCACGTATGAGCGGTCGTTCGAGACCGAAGTCGCAGGCGTCCGCATGCGCGCACCGATGATGAATATTCACACCGTCGCTGCGGGCGGCGGCTCGATCCTCTTCTACCGCGACGGTCGTTTCCAAGTCGGCCCGGAAAGCGCCGGCGCCAACCCCGGCCCCGCCTGTTATCGCCGGGGCGGGCCGCTGACGGTGACGGATTGCAACGTGATGCTCGGCAAGCTGCAGCCGCATCACTTCCCTTCGGTCTTCGGTCCGAATGCTGATGAGCTGCTGGACGTCGACGTCGTGCGTAAGAAGTTCACCGCGCTGGCTGGAGAGATCTCGGAAGCGACCGGCGAAGCGCCCCGCTCGGCCGAAGACCTCGCAGAAGGCTTCCTCCGCATCGCCGTTGAGAACATGGCGAACGCAATCAAGAAAATCTCCGTCCAGCGCGGTTACGACGTCACCGCCTATACGCTTCAGTGCTTTGGCGGCGCTGGCGGGCAGCACGCCTGCCTCGTGGCCGACGCGCTGGGGATGGAGACAGTTTTTGTTCACCCCTACGCAGGCGTCCTGTCCGCATACGGCATGGGCCTCGCTGAAATCCGCGCGATGCGGGAGAGGCAGTTTGAGAACTCGCTGAGCGCCTATGACAACGCGGTCACTGCACTGGATGGCCTAGCCGAAGAAGCGGTCGCCGAGGTGGTCAGCCAGGGCGTCGACAGTGCGGACATCACCACCGAACACCGCGCACATCTGCGCTATTCCGGATCGCACCAGTCGCTTGAGACCGACTTTGGCACGCCCGAAGAACTGCGGGAGCGTTTCGACGCCGCCCACAAGGCGCGCTACGGGTTCAGCCATGGCGACAAGGATATCATCATAGAAGCCTTGTCCGTCGAAGCCATCGGCGGCGCCTCAGACGTCGCCGACCAGACCTTTGCGCTGGCGACAGGCGCCCCCGACCCCGTCGATACGGTCCAGACGGTGATGGAGGGCGAAGTCCGCCAGATCGCCCTTTACGACCGGGACAAGGTGCTGCCCGGTCAGGCCATCGACGGCCCCGCGATCATCAAGGAGCCGACGGGCACCAACATAATTGAACCCGGCTGGCGCGCCGCGCTGAACGAATACGGCCACCTGATCCTGACCCGCACCGTCCCGCTGGAACGGGCGGAGGCGGTCGGCGCCAACGCGGACCCGGTGATGCTGGAGGTTTTCAACAACCTCTTCATGTCGATCGCCGAACAGATGGGTGCGACCCTCGCTAACACAGCCTACTCGGTAAACATCAAAGAACGTCTGGATTTCTCCTGCGCCCTCTTCGATCCGACCGGCGGCCTCGTCGCCAATGCGCCGCACGTGCCGGTGCATCTGGGCTCGATGTCGGAATCAATCCGCACGGTCATCCGGCTGAACCCGGACATGAAGATGGGCGACGTGTTCGTCCTGAACGCGCCGTTCAATGGCGGCACCCACCTGCCTGACGTCACCGTCATCACGCCGGTCTTCGCCGAGGACGGGTCAGAGGTTCTGTTCTACGTCGCCTCGCGCGGTCACCACGCGGATATCGGCGGCAAGACGCCGGGGTCGGCCCCGCCGGACAGCGCGCATATCGAGGAAGAGGGCGTCCTGATCGACAACTTCAAGATGGTCGATGGCGGCGTGCTGAAGGAGGCTGAGACGCGGGCGCTGCTCGCATCGGGCAAGTACCCCTGCCGCAACATCGATGAGAACATGGCCGACCTCGCCGCGCAGGTCGCAGCGAATGAGACCGGCGTGCGCGAAGTGCAGAAGATGATCCGCCAGTTCGGTCTGCCGGTCGTCCACGCTTATATGCGCCACGTGCAGGACAACGCCGAAGAATGCGTTCGCCGTGTGATCACCGCGCTGAAGGACGGCTATTACGACTATGAGCTCGACAATGGCGAGTTCATCCGCGTCGCGATCCGGGTCGATCAGGAAAACCGGCAGGCGGAAATCGACTTTACCGGCACCGCCGACAAGAACCCCTACAACTACAACGCCCCGTTGGCGGTCTGTCATGCGGTGGTGCTGTATGTGTTCCGCACACTCGTCGGCTCGCCGATTCCGCTTAATGAAGGCTGCTTCAAGCCGTTGAAAATCATCGCACCCGAAGGGTCGATGATCAATGCGCAGTACCCTGCCGCCGTGATCGCGGGGAACACCGAGGTCAGCCAGCTTACCTGCAACGCTCTGATGGGCGCGCTGGGGGCGATGGCGGGATCTCAGGCCACGATGAACAACTATGTCTGGGGGAATGAGCGCATCCAGAACTACGAGACGATCTGCGGCGGTACCGGCGCCGGGCCTGATTTCCACGGTTGTTCCGCCATCCAGACCCACATGACCAACACCCGCGGCACGGACCCAGAGATGCTGGAATTCCGCTTTCCTGTCCGGCTGGAGGAATACTCCATCCGCCGCGGATCGGGCGGCAAGGGCGCGCATACGGGCGGTGACGGGATCACGCGGCGGATGCGGTTCCTGGAGCAGATGACTGTGACGACCCTATGTTCGCATCGCCGGGTAGCGCCCTTTGGCGCCCAGGGCGGCGATCCCGGTGAGGTTGGCAAAGAGTGGATCGAGCGCACCGATGGCGCGATTGTCAATCACGCCGGAAATGATCAGAACGAGATCTATCCAGGCGATATCTTTGTCATGCAGACGCCATCTGGCGGCGGATTCGGCGCCGCATAACCAACTTGCCGCTGGCGGTGTGATGCAGATCACCGCCAGCCGCCTTGGGTTCAGACTTCTTTCGCCACAATCTTTGGTTACCATTTCGCTAAATGGTTAAGGGAGTTTGGGTATGGCGAATGAAATCATCACAGCAACTGAGTCCTTCGGATTTGCAATAACCCTACTGGGTCGGCCGCTAGTCTAAACCAACTGAAAGAGCAATCCGGTATCTCGTTGGGCGATGGGCTTGTGCTGACGGATTCCCGATTTCTGACTGCAAGCAATGGCGGCCCGACAGCCCCCGCTGATCTAACCGTGGCGCGCGACGCCACAATCGTCGGCGCTGAAGGACCCGTTGTCACGGCAGACTCAATCGTAGAGCTGACATCGCCCATGGATCTGACGGAAATCGCTCTGGTCACAACATCTGACGCATCTGGGCCGTTCATGGGCATAGTTGTCTACGCCGACCCGAATGAGGCGGCAGGTGCCCTAACGATGACAGGCTACGGCCGGTCAGACGACGCCGCGAACGCCCGGGCCTATGATTTCACATTGGCGCAGGGCGCCCATGCGACGACCACATTGAAAAACCGCACCTCAACCGACGATGTCTGGCTGATCGACTTCGACCCAGCGGCTGAAATCATCATCTCGGGCGGCGCCGGTCTGTACCAGCAGTTGGATATCAACGGAACGCCGACATGGTATGCGGCTGCGCTGCTGGTCGGCCCCTATGTTCGCCAAGACCCGACGGAGTTCCGCTTCGCCGCCGATCCGATCGGCGATGTGTACGCCGACCTGGCCGTTCAGCTTCAGGCGCTTGGCGTCAATGCGGATGACATTGGCCGCAACGCGCTGGTCGCATCATCCGCAGGCGGTCTTCTGGAAGGCACCTATCTGAACGAAGACTTCCTTGGCTCGGACGCCGCCGACACCTTGATCGGTAACAGTGGCGAGGACTTCATGGCAGGCGGCCTGGGCGATGACAGCCTGGACGCTGGCAGACAGCAGGACACGCTTATGGGAGGCGGCGGCGCCGACACCTTGCGTGGTCGCGGCGGTGCGGATGAGCTCTCAGGCGATGGTGACAATGACCGCCTGATCGCGAATGGCGGCGCCGATATCGCTGACGGCGGCGATGGAAACGACACCATCGCCGGCGGCAATGGGTCCGACACCATGTTGGGCGGGGCTGGCAATGACCGCCTGAACGGCGGCCGCGGATTTGATGAACTGACCGGCTGCGCGGATCGGGATATCTTAATCTTTGGTGATGGCGACACCGTGACCAATTTTGTCATTGGCGGCGAAGACCGACTGCATGTTCGCGCAACCGGTGCGGCCTATCTTGGTGATTTGAACCTGATCGACATCGCAGCAGGCAAAGTTGACGCCGAGATCATCGCCAGCGGCGAAGTCATCACATTGCTGGACGGCGACGGCGCCGCAGATTTCACGGCGGCAGATTTCGCCGCCGCCGATTTCATCTTCGCCTGAGGTCTGGCTCAAGAGCCAACCAGACTGCTTTGCTCTGGTTGGACACCCCCTAGCCGAGCAGCAACCGCGGCAGATAGAGCACGATCCCCGGGAAGGCGATCAGGCCTGCTATGGTCAGCGCGTCGGCCACGAAGAAGGGCGACGCGCCTTTGAACACGTCTTGCACGCTGATGTCCGGGCGCACGCCCGCAACCACGAAACAGTTCAGCCCAATGGGCGGGGTGATCAGACAAAGCTCCGCCATCTTGACTACCAATATCCCGAACCAGATTGCGCACATGGGGCCGGACATGCCGAACGCGGCGTCAGCGGCGGCGACATCCTCGCCCCCGTTCAGCGCCATGACCGCCGGATAGACAACCGGCAGTGTCAACAGCAACATGCCGATGGCGTCCATGAACATGCCCAAAGCCGCATAGGCCAGCAAGATAAAGACCAGCGTCAGCATGGGGCTTTGATCAAGCGATGTGATCCAGTCGGAAAACGCGCCTGGCAAGTCGGCGAAGCCGAGGAACCGAACATAGATCAGCACGCCCCAGATAATGGTGAATATCATCACCGACAGTTTGGCGGTTTCCAGCAGCGCCTCTTTCAACTGCGGCCAGCGCATGCCCTTGATCATCGCCATGCAGAAGACAACAAATGCGCCCAGCGCCCCGCCTTCGGTCGGCGTGCCCCAGGCGTCGCCGCCGAACGGGTTGTAGATAAAGCAGATGATGATCACGACGACAAAGATGATCGGCGCAGTCGGCGGCAGGGAAACCAGCCTTTCCTTCCACGTGAAACCACCGACCGGAGGGCCAAAATTCTTGATGGTCAGCGCCATGCCGACAATCAGCGCCGCATAGATGACGGCTGAGAAGATGCCCGGCAGGAAGCCCGCCAAAAGCAGCCTGCCGACGTCTTGTTCAACAATGATGGCGTAGATCACGAGGATCGCCGATGGCGGGATCAGAGAGGCGAGCGTGCCGCCCGCCGCAACGACACCCGCCGCGAAGCGTTTATCATAGCCGATTTTCAGCATCTCGGGGATCGCGATGCGGGCGAAAACAGCCGAAGTCGCCACTGATGCGCCGGACACCGCAGCAAAGCCGGCGGTTGCAAAGACGGTGGACACCGCCAACCCGCCTGGCAGCCAGCCCACCCAACGCTTTGCCGCCTCAAACAACGCTTTGGTCAGACCCGCGTGATATGCGAGGAAGCCAATCAGGATGAAGGTCGGGATCAGGCTCAGCGCCTGGCTGGATACTTTGGAATGCGGAACCTGCCCAGCAGTTTTGGTCGCAACCGTCAGCGCCCAAAAGAGATCTTCAGGATCGTAGCCTTTCTTGGCCCAGAAGATCCAGATCAGGCCAGTCAGACCTGCAAGCCCAGCAGCGAAAGCGACGCGCATGCCCATGACGACCATGAGCAGAAGAAAGCCGGATACGACGAGGCCGATATCAAGTGAAGTCATTGTTCAGCCCCTTAGTCATCTGCGCCGGAAACAGTGCGCGCCTCACGCGCCGCAACGTCCGCCGCGCTTTCGATCAACGGCACGCCCACGGGCGCCGGGTCATTGCGGCAGATCGCGCCGCCATAGGCGTAAAGCTGCAGTGTCAGCCGCAGACACAGAACGCTGAAAGCCACAGGCACCAGTAGTTTCGCAGGCCAGATCGGAATGCCAATATCGATGGAGCTGTCGTTCGACCAAAGCGGCGCATCAAACGAGAAGCTGCGCACGAAATGGGAATAGCTGCCCCAGACCAGCAGGATCATCAGCACCAGCATGAAGAAAACCGTGATGAATTCGGCGAGCCACAAGGGGCGCCCTTTCAGCTGACCAACCAGAATGTCCATCCTGATATGCCCGCCTTCGCGCTGGACGTAAGAGATGCCCATGAATGCGATCAACGGCATGGCTTGTTCGATCCAGTCGACATAGCCTGGCAGCGGCATGTTCAGCGCATTGCGCCCGCTCACGGACACCACCGCCATGATCATCAGGGAAAAGGCGGCAAGGCCACTTAGCAGCGCCAGCCATTTTTCGATTGTGAGAAGTCTCTGATCCAAACGGCTTACGGATGAGCAGTCTGTCAGCACTGACGCAGAACCCGCCATGCCATCCCCCAGATTGTCGTGTTTTTATGTGATCAGGGGCGACGTCGAGGCCGCCCCTGAAATGTCAGTGCTTATTTGCGCTGTTCTTCGAGGGTCTTCATGACCAGGTCATAAAGTTCCTGACCCGGAATGCCCTGTGCTTCCATGTCCTTGATCCACTGTTCGCGGATCGGATCGGCTGCAGCTTCCCGGAAAGCGGCCAATTCTGCTTCGGCAAGTTCGACTTTCTTGACGTTCTTTTCAGCTAGGACGCTGTCCCACTTGGATAGAACCTTGCTGTAGTTGTCGAGGTAATGCGCGATCGCTTCGTCGATCGAGCCGTCCAGGGCTGCTTTGTGCTCGGCCGACAGGTCGTTGTAGGCGTCGGTGTTCACGACAACCGGGCAGTTCACGGTGCCGGGATTCAGATTCGACGTCCACCAGTCAGCGATGTCGATGGTCCGGTAAGCGAAATGCGCGTGCTGAGCGAAGGCCACGGTGTCGACGACGCCGCTTTCCATCGCGTTGTAGGCTTCGGTGGCAGTAACCGAGGTCGGAACAGCGCCAACTGCGGAGAAGGCCTTACCCAGACCGCCGGTTGCGCGAACGCGCATGCCATCGAATTTAGACAGGGCGTCTCGCGGATCACCAGTGCCAACCAGGTTGTATTGCGGCATTGGCGAGGTCATCAGCAGCTTGGCGTTCCAGCGCGCCAGATCTTTCTGAACGGCAGGGTGATCGTAGATGGCGTGGCTGACAGCGACCTCTTCTTCAAGATTGGCGACGCCGATGAACGGCAGTTCAAGCACCGTGATGGTTGGGTTCTTGTCGCGGTGATAGCCCGCGCAGAACTGCGCCATTTCAAACGCGCCGATGGAAATGCCATCGAGGTTTTCTTTGTTCTTTGACAGACCACCATACGAGATATTCATTGTGAAATCGCCGCTGGTCTTTTCCGACACCAATTCAGCCAGCTTTTCGATGTGCTCAGTGAACGCCCGGCGTTTGCCCCAGACAGAGACGTTCCATTCAACGGCGAGAGCTTCGCCAGCGAAGGCGAAGGTCGTCGCAGCCAGGGCGACGGTTTTGATGAACTTCATGTTTTCCTCCCAGAAAATTCGATGAATTATTTTGTGTGTACCCTTGTAGGTAGGACTTTCGCAGCCTGCAACGAGGGAAACCGCAGGCGTCGCTGCAAGCGCCCTGCGTATTTCCGCATGGTTCCGCGGCTTTTGGGCTTAAGGGCGGGGACGGATAGACCATGCCTGCAGGTCCACAACGACCTTCAGCGTCGCTGCGCCAATCGCGGTATTGCGGCTGGCGAGACGGTCTTGCTCTTCACTCAGGAAGTAAGACAACGCCGCCAGATAGATCGCCACGCCCAGCGCTGCTGAACCGAGGCCAGCTGCGATGATCGGCGCACGTTTTTTTCAGCCGCGAGGTCATGGCGGGGGTGGATAGGCGGTGCCGCGCAGGTTGTCCACCGCCATGAAAGTTACCTAAGACCGTCTTCGCCCTTCACATCCCAGGCCTCAAGCCCACCCATCCGGCTGTGCACACGGCCGCCGACCGACATGGCGAGGCCATAGACGATCTCATTCGCTTTGGGGCCATCTGGCAAGCCAACCTCGATCCCGTCGAAATGGCTACGCACATAGGCGGCGTTGATGTGACCAAGCGGGATATCCAGCCGCGCACCGATGCCACCCCGCTTCATGCAACTGGGCACGATGGCGTTGCTGTCGCCCAATAGCTGGCGCATTGCGTAGCCGCCCGGCACGTGCCACAGCGCGCCATGTTCCAACTCGCCAGCTTCGCCCACGATGGCGCCTTTGCCGTAGCCGTCGATCATATCCTGACCGCCCAGCGCAGCGATCAGGCGTTCGGACATTTCCTTGCCTAAGGGTTTCAGATCCTCCATCGCCGGTTGGATGTCAGCCTCGTACCGACTTGCAAACGGGTTCTTCACACAAGCGAGGATCGCGCCGAGCATGCGCGGCGTGTCAGGCGTCGGGCCGCCGTCATGGCGTACTTCCTCGACGATCAGTTGCATCTTTCGAACGATAAAATCAGGCATGGGTCAGGTCCTTTGTCTTTGCGCGATAAGTCGCGATGATCGTTTGTCCCTGCAAGGTGAGGGAAACTTCGGAAATGATTGACGCTTCGATAAGCTGGTCCGCATAGGCCGCGCCTTTTGACAGCGCCTGATACACCTCAGCCTCCGAAAGTTGACCAACGTCGGTCGTCACAAGCAAGTCGCCTAGGTCGCTGTCGGGGGCGAGGATACTTGCCTTGGTCCGGCGGACTTTGGGATGGCCTCGCAGATCAACTTCGTTCGCGATCAGCGTTGCAGCGGCGTCAGCAGTGGCGGCGTTTCGCGCAGCGACAGTGACTGCGTCAGCGATCCCCAGCGAATGGCTGCGCCCGCGCCAGCCAGATGTCGCCAGGCCACGTGGGGCGTCTTCGAAGCGGATGACAATTGGTCCAGCTGCTGCTGCTGCCTCAACACATTCACCGGGGTTCAAATGAAAGGCGACGTCGCCGCCATTGTTCACGTAAGCTTTTTCCACATCCTCGCCGGCAATCATAGATGCCAGCATCTCATCAGCAACAGAACCAGCTACCGCCGCCATTGGCGTGACGAACCGATTAAACCTGCGCGTCGCCTGCGCCATCCGCCGAGCGGTGACGCCGCTAAAGTCATACAGATCTGTTTGGCGACGAAGTAACGGTAGCTCCGAAGCCAGTTCATTCAGAATAGTCTGAAATCTCGAAATCGCTCGCTTATAACAAGCGTCCCGCGCAGAACCGAATACCTCGACGATCAGGTCGATCGGTCCATGGTGAAGATGCAGCCTGCGCCCATCGGGCAGCAATGCGGCTTGCGGCGCCTCCACCCTCAGCCGCCGATCACGCGGGCGTCGGCGCCATATTCGCCACCGGCTTCCAGCACATCAGAAAGCTCTCGGATCGACGCATCATGGCCGCCGAGGCGGGTGTATTCCTGTCGCTGCACGGTAAATTCCAGCGGCGCGACCAACGCGGGCGTAGGCACATAGCCAAATGCGTTGTCAGGCATCGTGGTCACATCGACCATCACCGTAATCCCCCCGCCGGGCCATACATAAACCGGCGCGCCGCCGCAGGTGACGCGAGTTTTATCCTCATGCACCGACCGGGTCAGATGGATCGGGTTGTTCGTCACCCCAGACCTGAGCGATCCGCCCGCGCCGCCCATGAACAGAACCGTGCAAAGCGCAGGCTCACAATTCTCGGCAATCAGATCGACCGAAGGGAGAAGCGTATCTGGCATTGGCCGCTCAACCGGTTCCAGATCATCATTCAGCACATAATAGCCATAGTGTTCGCCAGTGGTGGAGACCATCAGCATCGACAATCCGGGCCGGGCGCCCTTTGCGGCGCGCCATTGCCCGAGGATCGTGAGCGGATCTTGTATGTCCGTACCGCCCCAGCCCAACCCGGGCTCAGCCACCTTGAAGTACCGCCCCGGCGTGGATTTTCGGCCAACGATGCGAATGCCAGTATCCGGCCAGTCGATGACTTTACCCGCCTGATGCTCAGACACGACGCCGGTGATGTGATCGTCAACGACAACCACCTCATCAACCAGTCCTTTCCATTGCGACGCGAACATGCCGATTGTCGCCGACCCGCAGCCAACGCGCATGCGTTCTTCGGCTTTGCCGTCCACGATCGGCACCTTACCAGCTTGCACGATAACTGTTGATCCACCATCGATCGTCAGTTCAACCGCTTCCTTGTTGCAAAGGCGCAGAAGCGCGTCGCAGGTTTTGCGACCTTCATCCTTGGACCCGCCCGTCAGGTGGTCGACGCCACCCAGAGATAACATCTGGGACCCGTATTCCGCGGTCATCACATGACCTACCGCCTCGCCTGCGCTCCGCACAATTGCGGCTTCAGGGCCAAGATGGCGGTCGGTGTCGATTTTCACCTTCACACCGCAATAGGAGAAGATCGCTTCGGTCACGACGGTGACGAAATCGGCACCGTCAATTTCCCGGCTAACAAGAAACGGCGCAGGTTTGTAGTCTGGATAGGTGGTGCCTGACCCAATGGCGGTGACAAAAACATCGTCGCCGGGCGCTGTGGTGCCGTCCCAGTCGGCAGATAGGAAAGGTTTCACCTCATCCCCCGCAGCTATGCGTCGGTCGAGGATCGTCAGCGGATCGCAACGGATGATCTTGCCGCCTTCGTTGCCATAACGGTCACAGGCGCCCACCTTGCCATCGGCGATGTAGCACATCACCGGGCAGGCGTCGCAGCGGATTTTTTCCGGCTTGGTCATTGGGTCGCCTTGATCGCTGCCAAAACCCGGTGGGGCAGCGCGGGCACTTTGGCCACTTTGGCCCCGGTCGCGTGACGGATCGCGTTCAGGATCGCGGGCGCTGTGGGAATCAGCACGTGTTCACCAAGCCCTTTGGCACCCATCGGCCCCTCTGGATCGGGCTTTTCGATCAGAAGCGACTTGATTTCGGGCATGTCTCCGATCGTTGGGATCAGATAGTCGTGGAGGTTATTGGTCCGCCCGGGCAAGAACTCCTCCATCAATGCAAGGCCGAGGCCCTGCGCAATGCCGCCTTCTATCTGCCCTTCTGCGAGCAGCGGGTTGATGACCCGACCCAGATCATGCGCCGCAGTGATGCGCAAAACTTTGGTCGTGCCCAGTTTTGTGTCGACCTCAAGCTCAGCAATCTGAGCGCCATAGCCATAGACAGCGTAGGGCGTTCCCTGCCCGTTTTCGTCCAGCGCAGTTGTCGGCGGATCGTAGGTTTCCTCGGCGCTGATGGCGTAGCCCAGCGGATCAGGTGGCAGGGCGGCAAGGTCAATTTCACTGATACCGCCATCCTCAACCACCACTTTGCCTCCCGCCAGAGACAAGCATGCGTCGTCGCCTGCATTGGTCATACGCAGGATTGCAGCGCGCAGCGCCTTGCCCGACAGTTCAGCCGCTTTCCCCGTGATGTAAGTCTGGCGCGAGGCAGAGGTTTTGCCGCAATCCGGCGTCAACGCCGTATCCGGACTTATCAGCTCAAACTGATCGACCGGCAGACCCAGCGCGTCCGCCGCGATCTGTGTGATCACGGTGTTAGACCCCTGCCCGATATCCGTCGCGCCTTGATGTATGCGCAAGACGCCATCCGGCGTCAGCCCCATGCGAATGGTCGACGGGTTGGGCAGCGCTGTATTCCCGCACCCATACCAACAAGAGGCGACGCCAACACCGCGCCGTTTCACCGGATCAGCTTCGTTATGGGCGGCTGCCTGTTGCAGCGCGCGGTCCCAATCCGGCTTTAAGGCGTCCAGACATTCCGCAATGCCCGCGCCATGCAGCACCTGACCGCAGGGCGTCGCATCGCCGTCGGCAAGGGCGTTCAAGCGACGAAACGCGAGCCGGTCCTGCCCGCACGCCTCGGCCAATTCGTCGTAGAGCGTTTCCTGGGAAATCGCCGCCTGCGGAACTCCAAAACCACGAAATGCCCCCGCGCTTGGTCCATGCGAGTGCACGGCACGGCTGGTGGCGAGGTAATTGGGCGTCAGGTACGGACCGGAGGCGTGCACAGGCACGCGGGTCGCGACGGTTGGGCCCCAACTGGAATACGCGCCTGTGTTAAATTCCCCGTGCACCTTCATGCCCGTGATCCGGCCCTCAGCATCGGCGCCTATCATTGCGGTCAGCGAGCCGGGGTGGCGCTTTGTGCTGGCGAGCATCGATTCAGACCGGCTCCACACCATGTGGCAGGGCTGACCGGTTTTCAGAACGGCGAGGCCCAGAAGAGGTTGCACGGACAGATCCAGCTTGGCGCCAAACCCGCCACCAGCCGCGGCGGGAATGATGCGAACCCGGTCCACTGGCAGACCCAGGACTTTGGCTGTATCATCGCGGTCCATGATCGGGGCTTGGGTGCAGGCTTGTATGACCAGCGTTTTTCCATCCAGCCAGGCGGCTCCTGCCTCAGGCTCAATATACGCATGCTCGACATAGGATGTTTCGACTGACCCACTGACGACATGCACCGCATCGGCAAGGGCCGCATCCGGATCTCCGCTGGCGACACGCCCTCTGATTAGCGTGTTGTCCGGGCGATGATCATGCAGCTGCGGCGCGCCGGGCGCGCCCGCAGATGCTTGGGTGATTTCGTAAGGCAGTGGGCCCCATGTAATCGGGAACTCACCAAGATCCAGCGCCTCCACCACCGCCGGGTCGCCAACAATCAGCGCGACGGCCTCCCCTAGGAACCGTGCTGACCCTTCCGCCAAGGCGGGTTGGTCCGCAAGGGGCGGGATGACGCCAAACCTGTTCTCGCCTTTGATATCGTCTGCAGTGATCACTGCTGTTACGCCATCGGGACGCCAGGACGTGATGTCGCCGAATTCAAAAGACGCATGGAAATGCGGCGACCTTATCGCCCTCACCAGCAGTGATCCGTCCGGGCGGATGTCAGCGCCAAACTGCTCAGTCCCCGCAACTTTGGGCGCCCCATCCAGCCGGGGGATGCGCGCGCCGACCGACGCGCCAGCGGCTGGCGCGTCGGTCGGCGCATTCGCTTGGTGAGCGTTCACTACGGCGTCGATAATTTTGGCGTATCCGGTGCAACGGCACAAAACGCCGCCCAAAGCGTCCTCAACCTCGGCAACTGAAGGCTGAGGCAATCGGCGGAGGAGTTCCGCCCCCGCCATCAACATCCCCGGCGTGCAGATCCCACATTGGGCGGCGCCATGGGCAAGGAATGACCGCTGCAGTCGGGAAAGCTCGTCTCCGCCGCAAGCCTCCAACGTCTCAATCCGCCGGCCAGCAACTTGCCCCGCCATCGTAAGGCAAGCGCAATGCTGTTCGCCGTCCACCAGAACAGTGCAGGCACCGCAATCACCTGCATCACAGCCAATCTTCACACTCTTCAGATCAAGATCATCACGCAGCACCTCTGACAATCGGCGCGCCGGGTCTGCGGCGACGCTGCGCGCATCCAGGCCAATCGTAAAGGCGATCATGGGCGCATGGCGGTTCATGCAGCCACCACTTCGGGCACCGCAGCCGCCACCGTGCGGCGCACCAGCTCGGCAGCGCTGGCGCAGCGATAGGCAGCGTCCGACCGCACATCGTCAATCGGGCTGAGCGCTGAGGTGACAGCATCGTCACAGATCTGCAACGGATCCAGCGGGGCGCCGATCAAGGCGGCTTCTACTTCAGGCAGCCGGGTCGCGACAGGACCGCAGGCACCAACCGCCAACGCAGCCTCGGTCACCGCGCCATCACGCACAACCAACCGCGCCGCGACCATCGCAATAGAGATGACGAGGTATCGGCGGGCGCCCAGTTTGAGAAAGGAACTAACACCGGTGAGCGCTGCTTCGGGGATCAGCACCGCAGTCAGTAGTTCATCCGCAGCCAGCGCCGTGTGACGCGGGCCTTGAAGGAATTCCGACAAAGGCATCTGGCGCAGTCCGCCCGCTGATCGCAGCTCAACGGACGCATCAAGCGTCAACAGCGCTGGAACACTGTCAGCTGCGGGCGAGGCGTTGCAAAGATTACCCGCGATCGTGCCCCGGTTCTGGATCTGGATCGATCCCACCTCACGCGCGGCGAGCTTGAGACCATCGCAGGCTGGCGGCAAATCAGCCCTCAGGATGTCTGTCCACGTTGCGCCGCCACCAATGCGCAGGCCGTCCGTGCCACCATCAATGCAACGCAAATCCGCTATATTCGTGAGGTCTAGGATATCGCCGGGCAGCACTTTTCGTTCGGTTGACGCCAGCAGATCGGTGCACCCCGCCGCACGCAGCAGCCCCCCGTCCGCAAGGGCGGACAGCGCATCCTCCAGCTTGTCTGGCCTTAAATAACGGGCGGTCACGGCGGGCCTCAGAGAACGTTAGTGTACAAGCAGTATGTTGCGGGACCGGGCCAGACCTGTCAATGAATTCACATGTCGGATGACCCAAAGCAACGCGACTATGATCTGGGCGGTCAAATCGGGTTCAACCTGCGCCGCGCTCACCAACGCCATGTCGCGATTTTCCAACGCCATGTCAGCGACTTGACGCCAACCCAGTTCGCAGCGATGGCTCGGGTACATGAACTTGGCCCGCTGTCACAGAACCGACTGGGCAGACTGACCGCGATGGATTCGGCGACCATCAAAGGCGTGGTAGAGCGTCTGACCAACAAAGGGTTGGTCGCGCTGAACCCTGATCCTAACGACAAACGGCTGAGACTGGTCAGCCTTACGGCCGCTGGCTCAAAGGCGGTGCTGATCGCAACAGAACAAGCGCTGGCGGCCCGTGCGGAGACTCTCGGCCCGCTCAGCGAAGAAGAAGCCGCTCAATTGGAAGTTCTGATCGCCAAACTGGTCTAAAGGGCGATGTGGCCCCACCGTTCCCTCGCGCTCATACGCCTACGTAGCGTTCCAAAAGCGTTTGGTCCGATCGAAGCGTTTCGGCGGGTACAACCTCTCGTCCACGGCCATTCTCGATAAAGGCGATGCGGTCAGCGACAGACAGCACGGCGTCCAGTCGCTGCTCCACTAGAATCACCGCCACGCCTTGATCCTTCATCTTCAGGACCGCCTCGCGGATCAGTTGGATCATGGAAGGCTGCAGCCCCTCGGTAGGCTCATCAAGCAACAGAACCGAAGGATCGAGGCACAGCGCCCGCGCCGTCGCAAGCATCTGCTGTTCACCGCCTGAAAGGGTTTCGGCCCGCTGCGACAGCCGTTCCCGCAAGCGGGGAAACATATCGAGCACCTTTTCGCGCGTCTCAGCGCCCCGGCCCCGCGTCATCAGGCCAATCTCAATATTCTCAGCCACTGTCATTTCGGTGAAGAGGCGGCGGCCCTGCGGAATATATCCAACGCCGCGCCGGGGCGTTTCGTGGGGGGCGAGGGCGCTGAGGTCCTCGCCATCCAGCAGAACCCGTCCCGCGCTCACATCACAGAGGCCCATGATCGCGCGCATCGTCGTCGTTTTGCCGGCGCCATTGCGGCCCAAGAGGCACAGGATCTCGCCCGGTTTCGCCTCCAAATCCAAATCATAGAGAACCTGGACAGGGCCATATCCTGCGCATAAACTTTCAATCCGCGATATCAACCCGAGCCCAGATAAGCGGCCTGAACGGCGGCGTTCACGCGAATGTCCGCAGGTGACCCTGTCGCCAAAACCGCGCCCTGATCGAGTACGGTGATGGCGTCAGCAAGGGCCATGACAACGTTCATATTGTGCTCAATCAGTAGAATCGTCGTCTCCCCCTGCAGGCCGTTGATGATAGCGCTGAAACCTTCGATCTCGCTTTCCGCCAGGCCTTGCGTAGGCTCATCCAGGATCAACAGGCGGGGCGCTTGGGCGACGCCCATGGCAATCTCAAGCAGCCTTTGGTGACCATAGGACAGATCGCCAGCGATCTGGCCGCCACGATCCACCAGCCCTACGCGGTCCAGCGCAGCGCGACCCGCGGCGCGGTCGCGGCGACGAACGGCGAGAGCGATGTTCTTATAGAGGCTGAGGCGCGCGTAAATCGACGTGATCTGAAATGTATAAGCCATTCCGGCCTGAATGCGCCGATGCGCGGGCAACCCGGTCACGTCGCGACCGTCGAAGGTTACGCTTCCTGACGACGCCTCAATTCGGCCCGACACCATGCCGACAAAGGTGCTTTTCCCAGCGCCATTCGGGCCGATCAGAGCGTGAACCTGCCCCTCCGGTAACGCGAAATCGACAGTGTCGACCGCCGTCAGACCGCCGAAACGACGCGTTAAGCCCGATGTTTGCAGCAGCGTCATGGCAGCCACGGCGCCCATCTGCGCCGTATCTCACCCGCGATGCCGGCCCGGGCGAACAGCGTCAACAAAACAAGCGTGACGCCAACAATCAGCATGTAGGCGCTGGTAAGGCCGCTGGAATAGTCGATCAGATAAAACATGAAGAGCGCGCCAATAAAGGGCCCGATTGTCGTGCCCGCACCGCCTAGCAGCACCCATAGAAGCGGAAAGATCGAATACTGCACCGATGCAAAGGTCGCCCCGACATAACCGAACAACAATCCATAGGCCGCCCTCGCGGCGCCGGCGATCGCGCCCGAGATCACCACCGCGGCGAACTTGTGCGCGAAGACATTGTAACCCAGCATCCGCGTGCGTTCCTCATTCTCGCGGATCGCCACCAGAACGCCGCCAAACGCAACATGCATCATCCGTGCTGTCACCAGCAGCGCCGTTGAGAACAGCGCCCACGCCGCCAGATAGCGGGTCATCGGATCAGACAGGTCCAAGCCCATGATTTGCCGGACGTTCTGCTGAAGGACAAACCCTTCGTCCCCGCGCGTCCATTCGCCAAAGTAGAGGATGGTCAGAAATCCCGCCTGCGCGAACATCAGCGTGACGATCATGAAGGCGACGCCAATCGTGCGCAGCGCCAGCACCGCCACCACAGCAGCGAGGAGGATGGCTGCGAGAATGCCAAGGAACAGGGCCGGCAGCGCAGGAACGCCGCCATGCTGCATCGCCAGCCCCATGCCATACATTCCCGCGGCGAAGAACATGGCATGGCCCAGCGACAGAAGGCCGGTATAGCCGAACAGCACGTTGTACCCGATGGCGTAGGTCGCCAGCACCATGATGCGGGCGATGTTGCCGTGGTGATAGGTCGGCAGCAGGAACGCCAGTGCAAACAGCCCGCCGATCAGGCCCAGGTGCAGCCAAAGTGATTTTTGCGACGCGCTCATGCCGCCTTGGTCCCGAACAGACCCTGAGGGCGGAACACCAGAACAAGCGCCACCGCCATCGTAGCGATGATCTTGGCCAGCGTTGGCGCAAAGAACATCGACATGATCCCGTCCGACATGCCTATCAGCAGCGCGGCGACGACGGTGCCGCGCACCGATCCCAACCCGCCGATGATGACGACGATGAAGCTGAGGAGCAGCGGATCGCCCCCCATCAGGTAATGCGCCTGCTGAATGGGCACGATCAGCACAGCTGCCAGTGCTGCCAGCGCAGCGCCAAAGCCAAAGACCAGTGAATAAACCCGCCCGACAGGAATGCCGAAGGCCAGCGCCATATCGCTGTCCAGCTGGGTTGCGCGCATGATCAGGCCGACCTTCGTGCGCGTCATCAGCGCCCAGAACGCCAGCAACAACGCAATCGCGGCTGCAATAACGAACAGCTTGTAGGATGTCGTGCCGAAGCCCCAGGGATAGAACCACTCACCGGCCTGAAAGTCATACCAGGGCAGCGCAATGCGGTCGCTGAAGGGCGGCTCCACCGGCCGCGCTTCGGGACCATAGCCCATCAGCGCGGCGTGCTGGATGACGTACAGGATGCCGATCGTGCCGACAATCGTCGCCTCCGGGTCGTAATTCAACTGCTTCAGAACCAGCCGGTCCGCTGCAATAGCGATAATGGCGGCGACCAGCGGGGCCACGATCAGCGCGGCTACAAAGCCCAGCGCCGGGTGCGTTCCGACGGATGTGGCGACAAACCAGGCGACAACGCCGCCCAGCATGTAGAATTCGCCATGGGCGACGTTGACCACGCGCATCACGCCGAAAACGAGGCTGAGCCCCACCGCAGTCAGCGCCAGAACAGCAGCGCCTACAGCGCCTTCCAGCGTGGCGAGGAGGAGGTAGGGGCCGAAATCTATGGTCTTGTGAACTGTCCGTTCAATGCGTTGGGGATTGTGGTCTATCCACGGGTTGGTAGGCGTTGGCCCACACTTAGGACGACGCTGGCCCTAAAGGCGGCCGCCCTTCCCGCACGGTGAAAAGGGCGGCGCGCCAGATCAGAACGACATTTTGGTATAGTCGACTTCATCCTCATAGAACGTGTCGGCAATCGACGTGGTGTGCGCCAACATCAGCCTACTATTCTCAACCTTCGAGATGTACTGGTGGCCGAATGTCTGGTGCGTCCGACCATTAAAGACCTTCGCCCCCTGCGGATGGGCCGCGCTTTCCGGCATGATCGACATGCTCTCAACCGCTTCAATCAGCTTCTGGCGATCCTGCGGGCCCTTGTAGTCGGCGTATTCCATGCCCGCCTTGATGATATGCAGCGTCTCCCAACAGCCGAACATGTGGGCGTAGGTCGACACGTCCTTGCTGTCCGCAATGGAGGTGCCGTTGTCGTCAACCCCGACCGCCGCGCGATAGGCTTTTTCATGCGCCGACTGGTTGGCCTGCGCATAGCGCGGCATGCCTTCCCAGAAATACGTGCCTTCGAGATATTCGAGGCCGGGCGAGGACATGTCGACGGCCTCAAGGCTGTCGATAAAGCCGAAGATTTCAGGCCGTGACGGACCAAAGAATTCACCCAGCTCTTTGACGAAGGTCAAAACGCCCGGGCCGACCATGACGTGATAGATCACCTCTATCTGACGTGGGATTTTCGGGAAGTACTTGGTGAATGACGTCTCCGTCGGCGGGATCGCGATATGTTCCAGAACCTCACCACCTTGCGCTTCGATCGCAGCGGTGAAGAAGTCGCGGTGATCGTGGCCGAACGCGAAATCGGGGAAGATCATCGTGACCTTCTTGCCGAGGTTCTGGCTTACGAAAGGCGCCATCGCAGCAACCTGAGACTTCACGTCCGTGATGCCGGGCTGCAGCGTCCAACGGTTCAAGGCGCCCGAGGCAACGTGATGGCCTTCGGATACAACGAAATACGGCAGTTTCAGTTCGCCCGCCGCGGGGGCGGAGCCGTATACAACGTGGCTGAAGAGCGTGCCAAACGCGATGTCACAGCCATGCTGGTTGGCGAACTTCTCCAACACTTCAGCGCCCCGCTTGGGGTCAGTGCCATCATCTTCGGCGACCATTTCGACGGGCCTTCCATTGATGCCGCCTTCGTCATTGATCTTCTTCGCCGCCGCTTCGGTCGCACGGCCGTACCAGCGGCCATAGGCGGCCCCGATGCCCGTGGAATGCTGTTGAAAGCCGATCTTGATCGGCGCGTCAGACTGGGCCGAGGCGAACCGCCCCGCCAGCGGTGTGGCGGCAATCAGGCCACCTGCGGCTGCACCCTTTAGCAATGTACGGTGATTGGTGGGTTTATTCAGCATCTGGCTTCTCCCAATTGCGCCGCCGCGCCTTGCGTCGGCCTCCAGTCTGCATAAAGATTGTTTGCACACATACAGTTTGTCCGGTGTTTTTTCGGCAGATGGCTTTTTGCGTTTACGTTAAAATACCGTAGCGATTTGCGTCTTTGGGCGGCGCTCACGTCAGAAAACGCGTTGACGATGCAAAATGCCTCAACGTGAACTCACAACGCTTTAGGCCCCGCGCGGCGCGGCCAGCAGCCAGAGGCCCAGAAACGTATAGCCGATCATGAACGCAGATAGCGGCGCTGTCGCCACAGCAGCCTGCCGGCCTGTTGGAAACAGACCCAGCGCCAACCGGTGGGCCAACATCACCGACCACACATGGCCAATGACGACCGCCCCCGCCTGGGTCAGCCAGATCACGCGCACCGTTTCGAGATGGTTGAAGAACCCTGTCGTGACATAGAAGGGCTGTATGCCCAAAAGGTCAGCGCCCGTGGCCCAGGGGTCGCTGAGCGCGGCGGCGACATACTGGCTGCTGACCAGAAAGGCCGTCAGATAGTGCGCGATGTGATAGCCAAAGGCGATTGGGAGCAGGCTGAGGGCCAGTATCGCGAATGCCGCCGCGAAATGCGCAGTCTGCCCGACAAGCTCCAAACCAACCCAAACCACCAGCGCAAAGATGATGATCAGGCCCATGATCAGCGCGGCGAGCCCCGCCAGCGTCTCGCCAATGATGGCCGAACGGCCCGGAAACTCTAGCGGGTTCACATCGATCTGCGCCAACCACCAGAACGTCTCGTTCAACCCATCGAAACTGCCAGCGCCCAGCAATAGCAGCACAAAGATCGCGATGCTGATGTCCGCAGGCCGTTCAACCAGCCGCCACCCGGGGGCGCCGATCCCGGCCTGTCCCCAAACCGCACGGCCGACAGGTCGCCAAAGACGCGGAACAGAACCGACGCCGCCTCGCCCCGTTGCATCCAGTCATCGCCGAACAAGATCAACGCCGCGAAGGTCATAACCCAGTAACTGCCGATCAACCACGCAAGCCGCGCGGGATCATCCGGTGCGACATCCGCCAAAAGAAACGCGAAAAAGCTGGCCATGATGATCATCGCCGGCCAGACGCCCAGACCTTGAGGCAAGCGCAAGATAGGTGCCTCCTGCCCAATGATGCGAAGGACGCCAGACCACGGGTTGATCCACCGCCAAAGGTCGCCGGCGACCCCCGCGACAGTCACCAGTGCGATCCAGAATACGGTCCAGATCGTCAGGGGCATCAGGTTGGTCAGTGGGCTGCGCGGCCCATCAAGGCCAATCAGCACCAGACCAGCAAGGATTGCGGTTGAGATCAGGCTGGTCCCGGTCCTTAACGCACCCATATCGCGGGTGTGAAAGAATCGCGGCGCCAACATCTTTCGCGCCACATGTTCCGGCGTCATCGCCAACGCCAAAATTGTAAAGATGACGACCGCGACACCCGCCGCTGTGTAAGCGCCGGTTGGCAGCAACAGTACAAAGCCCTGCTCCGCCACGTGCGCCTTGGCGACCGCTGGCGTTAGAACAGCGGCCTTGACCGCCCAGATAATGTCACGCACCCTCATCCTATCGTTGTAATGTCGGAGGCGCGCTTTGAAAGCCACGAAAGCTGCAATGGCGCTTGCGGTCGTCGTCGCGCTGACCCTGACCTTCGTCAATCGCGGCGGACAGGCCGATCACTTGTTGTTGACTGACGTGACCGCCTCGCCCCTGCCCGATGGCGACCTTGGCGTCTTCATGACCGTTGAAAACCGCGGCGCGCCCGATCGCCTGATCAGCGCAACCAGCCCCGAAGCCACCGCAACAGTCTACAGCCCCGAGGCGTCCGCTGGCCCCCCGATGCCGTCGGGCCAGGGTCCGGCGCTGGCCGCCGATGGCGCGCACATCCGGCTGAGCGGGCTGAACGGCCCGGCGGAGGGCGGACGGCTAATTCCCCTGACGCTGATCTTTGAACAGGCGGGCGAGGTGACCACCAAGGCCCGCATCGCCGACCCGCAGGCCGAAGGCCAAGCGTCTGAAGTTGGTCTTTTTGGCCTCGGCGGCATTTGCGTCGTCGGGGAGGGGGAACCAGCCCCGAAGGTATCGCTGTCGGTCGCACCGGATGGTGAGGGTTGGAAAGTCACTGTGGTCACCGACCAGTTTGAATTCTCGGACGCGCTGACCGGCCTGTATCACGTGCCCGGCATGGGCCACGGCCATATTTATCTTGGCGGCATGAAGATCGGACGGCTCTATCAGCCCGAGGCGCGGATCGGCGCCCTGCCAAAGGGCGAACATGTTGTGCGCCTGACGCTGAACACCAACGATCACCGCGCCTATGTCATCGACGACCAACCAGTCACCGCCACCGCAACGATAGTGGTTGACTAGCACTGGCGCGCACCGTTCTACTTGTATACAAACAAGTTGAGGATTTCGGCGTGAACAAGGGCGGCATTGTCGGCGTGGATGTGGGCGGCACTTTCACCGATCTGGTGATGCTGGATCCGCACACAGGCGCCATGCGGTTGGCCAAAACCCAGACAACGTTGGACAATCAGGCCTATGGCGTTTTGGCGGCCTTGGAGGCTGCAGAAACCTCGCTGCCCGATGTGGCGCTGATCGTTCATGGCACCACCACAACGACCAACGCGGTGCTGGAACGCAAACTGTCAAAAACCGGTCTGATCACCACAGCCGGGTTCCGCGATGTGTTGGAGCTTGGCCGCCGCACCCGTCCGCAAGCCTATGGCATGAAGGGCGTCTTCCGCCCGATCATCCCCCGTGACCTGCGAATTGAAGTCCCTGAACGGATGGACGCCAAGGGTGGGGTTGTGACCCCACTGGACGAAGCCGCCGTCCGCGCCGCCGTCGAGGCTTTGAAGGCTGAAGGGTGCGAGGCGCTGGTGATCCACTTCCTCCACGCCTACGCCAACCCCGCGCAGGAACGTCGCGCCGCTGAAATCGCGGCTGAGATCTGGCCTAATGACTACATCACAATGGGCCACGCGCTGCTGAGCGAGAACCGCGAATTCGAAAGGGGCGTCACCGCCGCCGTCAACGCGTCGGTCCAGCCGTTGCTGGAACGCTATGTCGCCCGTCTTCGGGGCGAGTTGGCGAACAAGGGCTATGCGGGCGACGTGCTGGTGATGAACGGCAATGGCGGCATGGTATCGTCGCGGCTGGTGGCGAAAGAGGCCGCCAAAACTGTCATGTCCGGCCCCGCATCCGGCGTCATGGCCGCCGCCTATACCGGGCGGCGCGCCGGGGCGTTGAACCTGCTGACCTACGACATGGGCGGCACGTCGACCGATGTCGCGCTGATCCGCGACGGACGGCCCTCCGTCTCGAACGAGATCGAAGTTGAATACGCCATGCCGATCCATGTCCCGATGGTGGATGTTCGGACCGTGGGCGCCGGCGGTGGATCCGTCGCCAAGGTGAACGCCGCCGGGTTGCTGGCGGTCGGACCCGAAAGCGCCGGCGCCGACCCCGGCCCGATATGTTATGGGCGCGGGGGCGTGCTGCCGACGATCTCGGACGCAAACCTGCTGCTGGGGCGGTTGAACACGGATAAGCTGAACGACGTCAAAGGCGGCATCCGCAAGGAAGACATCGAAACGAACTTCAAGGCTGAGCTGGGCGACAAGCTGGGCGTAAGCGGCGTTGAAGCGGCGGAGGCCGTGATCCGCATGGCCAACGCCAAGATGGCCGGCGCGATCCGCATGGTGTCGCTGTCGCTGGGGGCCGACCCCCGCGATTTCGCGCTGTTCGCTTTTGGCGGCGCCGGCCCGCTGCATGCAGCCGCGCTGGCGCGCGAACTGAGTGTGCCGCAGGTGCTGGTCCCCGCCCGGCCCGGCATCACCAACGCGCTGGGATGCGTCGTCGCCGATCTGCGCCATGACTTCGTGCAGACGATCAACCAGCCGGTCGATAGCGCCGACATAGACGCGCTGCACGCCCTTTTCGGCGCGCAGGTGGCGGAGGGTGAGGCCGCGTTGGCCCAGGAAAGCGTGGCGATTAAAAACATCGAACGCAGCTTCAGCGTCGACATGCAGTTCATGGGGCAAAGCCATGTTGTGCGCGTCGCGCTGGATGATGGTGCGCCGTCCCGCGAAGTGCTAAAAGAACGGTTCGAGGCCGCCTATTGGGCGCGGTTCAAGGTCGAACTGGCGGAAATCCGCGCCACAATCGTCAACGTGAACTGTTCCATCATTGGCGAGCGCCCGCCACTGGATTTGAGCACGCTGATCGACCCTGATGGCCGCGAGGCGGAGGCGAAGCCAACCTCCACCCGCGCTGTCACCTTCGACGGCGCCATTCACGAGACACCGATCTATTGGCGCGATCACCTTCCGCTAAACGCGGTGATCAAAGGCCCCGCCATCATCGAACAGATGGACACGACCATCCTGATCCCACCCGGCGACAGGGCGGAAGGGGCCGCTGATGGCAATATCTTCATCAAGATCGGGGGTGACGATGGCGCTTGATACCATTACCCTGTCCGTCATTCAGGCCGGGTTGGAACAGGTCTGCGATGAAATGGATCTCACATTCTCTCGCGCCGCATTCTCACCTGTGATCGCAGAGGCGAATGACAGGTCAGACGGCATCTACGCCGCCGACGATGGATCCTTGATCGCGCAGGGCAAGGGCGGGCTGCCGGTGTTCGTCGGCACGATGCAGTATTCAACTAAAACGCTGATCGAGATGATTGCGGCAGGCACGGTCGCAACCCCAAAACCTGACGATATCTACATCGTCAACGACCCCTATCTGGGCGGCACACACCTGATGGACGTTCGCTTCGCCCGACCATTCTATCGGAATGGAGAGATCTTCTGCTGGCTGTCCAACACAGGCCACTGGCCTGATACGGGCGGGGCTGTACCGGGGGGGTTTTCCGCCTCCGCCACCGCCGTGGAACAGGAAGGTCTGCGCCTGCCGCCCGTACGTCTCTTCAAGGAAGGCGTGCTGGATCAGGAGATTTATTCGATCATCTGTTCCAACATCCGCGTCGCCGAACAGCGGATCGGCGACGTGAAGGCGCAAGCCGCTGCGCTGATGGTGGGTGAGGAACGCCTGAACGCCCTTCTCGACCGATATGGCGATGACACCGTGGCCGAAGCCATCGCCGAACTGCGCGCCCGCGCCGCAACGCAGATGAGCGCCTATATCGATGAGATTGCGGATGGCCGCTATACCTCCACCGCCTGGGTCGACAGCGACGGCGTGGTGAATGAACCGCTGGCGATCAACTTGACCATTGACAAGACGCCCGGCCATTTGCGGTTCGACTTCTCGGACAGCAGCCCGCCCTGCCTCGGCCCGATGAATTCGGTCCTCGCGACGACGCTGTCGTCGGTCTACCTCGCCATGCGCCACATCTTTTCCGAAGTGCCGATCAGCGCAGGCGCGTTTGAACCGTTGGAGGTGATCCGCCCCGAAGGCACTTTCCTCGACGCCCACTACCCCCGCCCGGTGTCGGGCTGCGCGGCCGAGGTCAGCCAGCGCATCGCCGAAGCGGTCTTTGCAGCGTTGGTGGAGGCGTTGCCCAGCCGCGTCACCGCTGCCCCCGCAGGCACATCCGGCAACTTTGCGCTTGGCGGCCATGACCCGGCGCGTGGACGGGATTTCGTGATGTATCAGCTGTCAGGCGGCGGCTATGGCGGGAACGCCGACCATGACGGGCTGGCGAATGGCTGTTCGACCATTGGCATCTCAAAAGCGCCGCCGGTTGAGATCATGGAACAGAATTTTCCTGTCCTCTACCACCGCTACGCCCTGCGCGAAGGGTCAGGCGGAGAGGGCAAGCATCGCGGCGGCCTGGGTCTGGATTATGAGCTAGAGCTACGCCGCGGCGCCGCGCGTGCAAGTTTCGTGATGGATCACGGGCGATTCGGCCCACAAGGCGCGCTCGGCGGCGCCGATGGCGCGCCAAATGAAGTCGAGGTTTGGCGCGGCGGCGAAAAATACATCCCCGAACACCTGTCAAAGGAACAGGATATCCCCCTGCAGGCGGGCGACCGGGTGCGGGTCAAAACGCCGGGCGGCGGGGGATATGGCGATCCAGCGGATCGTGACGCCGCGCTGACGGAAGAAGATCACCGCCTGGGCCGCGCCTGACCTGTCGCCCACCACAGATATCAAATCGACCAGACGCAGTATCCGCTTTTCGAGATGCTCAATCAAATCCGCCTTGGCCCCCGTCGCGACGACTGAAAAACCATCGGTGCAGGTTGTGGCTCGGCCTTGGTATGCACACGTGAACTTCCATTGCAACCACCTCAACCGAGGTCTTGCGCCGATTAGGCGACCTGCCCGGCGGCCCAGCCTGATGACCAGGCCCATTGAAAGTTATAGCCGCCAAGCCAACCCGTCACATCGACAACCTCGCCAATGAAATAGAGGCCGGGGGCGCGCTTCGCCTCCATCGTTTGGCTGTTCAGTTCATCCGTATCGACGCCACCAAGGGTAACCTCTGCGGTGCGATAACCTTCAGTGCCAACCGGCTTGACCTTCCAGTTGGTCAGGGTTTCAGCAATTTCTTCAAGCTTGGCGTTCGACATGTCGGCCAACCGGTCCGGCGCGTCGATCCCGGCCGCCAGGTGCTTTGCCAGCGCCCGAGGCAGGCCCTCAGCCAGCGCGGTTTGCAAGGCCTGGCGGCCATTTTCCTGGCGGGCCTCTTTCAGATTTTCAACAATTTCGTCCGCTTCGCCAAAGGCCAGCGTCAGATCCTCGCCTTCGCGCCAATAGGATGAAGCCTGCAGCGCGGCGGGGCCTGAGAGGCCGCGATGGGTGAACAAGAGCGCCTCTTCAAACGTGGCGCCGCCAGTGGTCGCGTTCACTTCGGCCGCGACGCCGACCAGCGGCTTATGCGCCTCAAGTAGTTCAGGCGGCAGGGTGAACGGCACCAGCGCCGCGCGCGTGTCCAGCACGTTTAGCCCGAACTGGCGCGCAATCTGATAGCCAAAGCCCGTCGCACCTATCTTGGGGATAGATTTGCCGCCCGTCGCGATAACCACCGCCTCGGTCGACACGGCGCCCTGGGCCGTAGACAAGCGATAGCCGCCATCCGCGGGCTCCACCGCATCGACAGTGCAGGACAGTCGCAATTCAGCGCCCTTTATTTCCACCTTGAGCATATCGATGATCTGCAATGCGCTGTCGTCGCAAAACAGCTGGCCAAGCGTCTTTTCGTGCCAATCAATCCCATGGGCGTCGACCAGCGCGATGAAGTCCCATTGGGTATATCGGCTGAGTGCGGATTTGCAGAAGTGGCGGTTTGCCGACAAAAACGCCTCTGGCCGCGCATCCAGATTGGTGAAGTTGCACCGCCCCCCGCCAGAGATGCGGATCTTCTCCCCCGCCTTCCTGGTATGCTCGATCACCAAGGTTCGCCGCCCGCGGCGCACGCATTCCGCAGCGCACATCATGCCCGCAGCGCCCGCGCCGATGATCGTCACGTCATAGTCGAATTGGGTCTGCGTCACGACAAGCGCCCATCTGTGATTGGATTGGGCCGTCCTTACCGGTACGGGCCGGGCGTTGACAATAGCGCCCGGCGCCCTCGATCAAAGCGCTTGGCCAGAAATTAGCTGTTCAGAAATCAGTCGGCGCGCCGCCCTCTTCTTTGCGCTTCGCAACAAACGCCTCAAGCTCCGCCCGGATATCCTCGTCCATCGGCGGGGGCGTGTACTCCTCCAAAATCGCTTTGGCGATCTTGTTGGCGCGTTCCGACGTCCAAACGCTGCCCGCTTCCTGCCAAGCCTCGTAGTTCGACCAATCCGACAGGAACGGCGAATAGAAGGCGGTCTCGTACCGGTCCTGCGTGTGCTGGACGCCAAAGAAATGGCCGTCGGGTCCGACCTCACGGATCGCCTCAACCGCCAGATCAGCCTCCATCACCGACACTTCGCGCAGGTAGTGTTGCATCTGTTGGAGGATTTCGCAGTCCATCACGAATTTCTCGTAGGATGCGATCAGGCCGCCTTCCAGCCAGCCGGCGGCGTGATAGACGAGGTTCACACCAGCCGTCGCACAGGCCCAGAGAGAGTTGGAGCTTTCCCACATCGCCTGCCCGTCCGGCGCGTTCGCGGCGCAGGCGTTCGATGCGCGCAGGGGCAGCCCGTAATGCCGCGCCATCTGGCCAGCCATTTGCGTGGCGCGGGAATATTCGGGCGTGCCGAAAGCAGGCGCGCCGGTCTTCATGTCGACATTGGACGTGAACGACCCCATCACCACCGGCAGCCCCGGCGTGATGTATTGCAGCAGCGCAATGGCGCAGAGGCCTTCCGCCACCGCCTGAACCGTCGCGCCCGCCAGTGTCACGGGGGCCATGGCGCCTGACAGCGTGAACGGTGTAACCGTCACCATCTGATTGCGCCTCGCCAACCGCATCGCGCCGTCCAGCATCGGCCAGTCGTGCTTTAGCGGAGAGGACGAGTTGATGTTGGTGTACATGTGGACTTTGCTGTCGAACTCGCTGTGGCTCAGGCCGCCTGCGATCCGCACCATTTCCATCACATCCTCAACCCGCTCTGGCCCCAGTGAATAGGCGTGGCAGACTTTGTCCGTCATCGTCAGCTTGTCATAGAGGCAGTCGAGGTGCCGGACCGAAGCGTGGATATCAATCGGTTCCACCGGATACCCGCCAGCGATGTGGATGCAGTTGAAATACTGCGTCAGCTTCATGAAGTTGCGGAAATCTTCCTGCGCGCCGGGTCGGCGGCCATTGTCCAGGTCCATGGCATTGGGAGGGGACGATACGTTGACAAAGGCCATGTGGTCGCCGCCGATCGTGACGCGGCGGTCCGGGTTGCGTGGATGCATGTCGAACTGGCTGGGGGCCTTGCCGATCATCTCCATCACGAAATCACGGCCCATGCAGACATTGTCGCCCGTCACCGTGCAGCCCGCCTGCTTGAGAATCGCCTTGGCGTCCTCGTTCAGGATTTCGATCCCAATATCTTCCAGCACCGTCATCGCCGCGTTGTGGATCGCCTCAACCCCGTCCGGGCGCAGAGGAGTTGTGGGATGATCGGTGTTGACCGTCAGCTCCCACGGCGACTGCTTGATGGCTATGGTCGATCCGCGGCGGGCGTTGCCTGAACGCCCCCCTGAACGACGACGGGCGGGGCGATCTTCTACTTCGGTGGTCATGGCTTTGGCTCTTTCGGGCTTGTTTGTCCGAAAGCCTAGGGAGGGGGCACGCCGATTCTGTCACCCCGGCGACAGATCAGGTCGGCTTTGGGCGTCAGCCAGTCTGCTGACGCCGCGCGATCACATCCGTCAATTCGGCGATGGACGGCAGAACGATGTCGCACTCAGAGGCCAGTTCTGCCTCGGTCGCCGGGCCGGTCAGCACGCCAACGCTCAGCGCGCAACCCGCCGCGCGCCCTGCGCCAAGGTCGTGAACGCTGTCGCCAACCATCACGACCTGACCGGGCGCCGCGCCAATTGCGGCGGCGAAAGCGTTGGGCATGCCGGGGCCAGGCTTGTGCCCATGGCCACTGTCATAACCGGCGACAAAGTCGAAATGTTCCGTCACGCCCAGCGCCGCCAAATTGGCGTGCGCTGTCGCTTCGGCGTCATGCGTGGCGACGCCCAGGGAAAGCCCCATTTCGCGCAAGGCTTTCACCGTTTCGACCAGCCGTGGCGCCGGGGCCAGATCATCCGCCCCCATTTCCAACGCCGTGCGATTGGCCAGTTTTTCAATCTCAGCGGCCGACCATTTTGGCAGGATGGACGCCATCAGCTCCGCCACCATATCCACCGACCCGGCCACAACAGGAGAGCCTGGCAGAAACACCCTTGTTCGGGCGTCATAACCCACCGCATCGCACAAGATCAGCGTAAGATCACGATCCCCGTCAGCCAGTTTGTCTGCGATCTGTTCGACCGCCTCACGCCATGTGGCGGTGAAATCGATCAGAGTGCCGTCCTTGTCGAACAAAATGCCCTTGATGTCGGTCATGATCGCCTCTTCCCTTGCTGGCGTCTCTTTGCCTTGTCGCACGGGGGCCTTACAAGGTGTAAACGACGCAGATCCTGATCAGAGCCGATCTACGCCGCAGCCCCAAAAAAAGACGAGACAGCCGATGAACGATTTTCCCTCAGCCGCCCGCACCGCCTTTCAGGCGTTCTTTCCGATGACGACACGGTGGCGGGACAACGACGTCTATGGGCATATCAACAACGCCTATTACTACGAATTCTTCGATACCGCAGCCAACAGGTGGCTGATGCAGAACAGTGGACTGGATTTGCCGAACGGCCCGATCGTCGGCCTGGTTGCTGAAACAGCCTGCCGGTTTCTAAGCTCGGTCAGTTATCCTCAGGACCTTGAAGTCGGGCTGACGACCCTGCGCATTGGCAAGTCCAGCGTGATTTTCGGCATGGGTCTGTTCGCCAGCGGGGCGGAAGAGGCGGCAGCCCTCTGCCGGTTTGTCCACGTCTATGTCGATCAGACCACGCGACGTCCGACGCCGATTCCCGAAACGATGGTCGCGGCGCTTGAAGCCATCACGCCGCCTGCAGCATAGCGCCTACATGGGACCCCAGCAGTCCCCATTCAGGCGGCCCAACCGCACAACGATGTTGCCGAAAAACATCGGCTTGAAACCGGCTTTCCGGGCTGGCGAACTGAGCGCGAGTAACCGCCGAAACACCCCCCATTGCACAGTAATACAGCTAGAAATGGCGCGAAAAGATGGTGTTATCAATTTTATGCCGTTAGCTGCCGCAGCAAGATGTTGTGTATTTGTAACGGTCTCGGTATTGTCGCTAACCATCAGCGCCCTGCAGCGTTAAAATGTTGTTTTCGCGTCCGATCCATGCGAAAGTAAAAAACGCTGAGCTTTAGAGCTTAGCATGAGGGTCATTTTACACGGGCGCGCCGCGCACAGCCGCCCAAAACAAGACGGAGAGAGGGATGAAAAACATTTCCCGCACTATCCTGGCTGGCGTTGCTGTTGTCGCCACTGGTTGTACGAATATTCCGGGCGCGAACCTCGGTGGCACTTTTGGCGCCGCTGACTTCCTCGCCGCAGATCTGCCAGGCGGCGACTTCAACGCCGAGCTGGCCAAACAGTATCAGGGCCTCGCAGCCGTCAACGCCTCCAAAGAAGGCAACTGGATGGACGCTGCCGGTTACATGGATCGCTCCAACGCAGCTGGTGCCGGCGGCGTGTCGCCTTGGAACCCAGCTGATCTGGGCATTGGTGGTGACGCAGCTTCGATGGCTGGCTCGGTCGTTTCCACGATCTCTGCTAACGCATCCGCACGCCCAGCTGCTTGCGCCGAAGCGCAGGCAATGTGGGACCACTGGCTGGAAGCACAGTACCAGGCTCCAGGCGGCTGCCTCGACGCCAACGAAATCAAAGCGAAGATGGATGCAGCCCTGGCTGCTTGTGGTGCAAAGGCTGGCGACTACATCGTCTACTTTGGCTTTGACCGCTCCGACCTGTCCTCCGCCGCTCAGGGCGTGATCGCCGACGTTGTCGCCGCAGTCTCTGGCGTCGCCACCCCGGTCATCTCGCTGGTTGGGCACACCGACACGTCGGGTTCCGCATCTTACAACCAGGGTCTGTCCCAGCGTCGCGTCAACCGCGTTGCTAACGCCCTTGGTTCTTCGGGTGTGAACCTGGCCTCCGTGACCCGCGCTGCTCGCGGCGAATCGCAGAATGCAGTCGCCACCGGTGACGGCGTGCGTGAGCCTCGCAACCGCCGCGTCACTATCGAGCTTGGCAACTAAGTCGACCGATACAGTCTAAAGACGGCCCCGCAGGAAACTTCGGGGCCGTTTTCTATTTGGGCTCGCTCACGGTGCTGTGAACGGATGGCCGCAGAATCGCCCCAACCAGCGCTTAGATGCATGATCATGAAACAGATCATTCCTTTCGCCGCCACGCTGATGCTGGCGGCCGCCCCTGCCTCCGCCGATCAGAACGATGCGCCATCCTCGCCGCCTCCGTCGGAAGAGGAACTGCAAGAACTTGGCGATCTGGCGCAACGCTGGATGCGGGGTTTTGCCGAAAAGATGTCGCCAATGGTCGAACAACTGCGCGACATGGTGGATGATTTGAACGCCTATGAAGCGCCAGAAATGCTGCCGAATGGCGACATCATCATTCGCCGCAAACCCGAGACGCCGGTTGAAGACCCCGAAAACCCTTCGGTCGCACTATAGGCCTCTTCGCAATCAGGTGATCTGAGCCGCATGCACCTTTACCGCATTTACCTGCGGCGATAGTCCGGGCGCATGTCACATCTGTTCTCGCCCTACAAACTGAAGTCCGTCACGTTCCGCAATCGCGTTGCCGTCTCACCGATGAGCCAGTATCGCGCCGTTGAAGGCGTTGCGAATGACTGGCATCTGGTGCACCTCGGCCGTCTCGCCATGGGTGGGGCCGGTCTGGTGTTCGCAGAAGCCACCGCTGTTACGCGGGAAGGACGGCGGAAGCATGGCGATCTTGGCCTTTGGTCCGACAATCAAATTGCACCGCTCGCCCGTATTGCAGAGTTCCTTGCAGCTGAGGGCGCTGTCCCCTGCATTCAGCTGGGCCACGCCAGGCGCAAGTCATCTGAACGTCGCCCCTGGCATGGCGGAACGCCTGTGGATGTGGAAAATGAGGCGGCGCGCGGCGAAGCGTCATGGCGGCGATGGGCCCCTCCCCCCTGCCTTATGCCGAAGGCTGGCAGAGCCGCATGAGATGTCGGAGGACAACATCCAGTCCGGCATCGCCGCCTTCGCCGCCGCCGCCCGCCGGTCGCGTGAAGCAGGGTTCAAGGTGATTGAGATTTATGCTGCGCACGGCTTCCTCCTCCACCAGTTCTATTCGCCGATTTCGAACCAACGGACCGACCGCTGGGACGGATGCCTGGGCAACCGTTGCCGCATGCTGGTGGAGGTCGCCCACGCCATCCGGGCGGAATGGCAGGACGACCTGCCCCTGATCTTGCGCCCGTCCTGCACTGATTGGATCAACGGCGGCTGGACGGCGGCAGACACCGCTTATCGGACCCGCCAGCTAATGGCGGCAGGGGTCGATATGATCAACTGTTCCACCGGCGGCGTCGGGGACGGCGCCGCCCGCGCCCGGCCTCAGCGCATGACGCTGAACCATGGCTTTCAAACCCCTTTCGCGGCTGACCTGCGCCGTGACACGGGCGCCCCCACCATGACCGTTGGCATGATCTGGGACGAGGCGGAAGCAGAGGCCGCGCTTGCCCGAGGCGATGCAGACATGATCGCGATGGCGCGCGAGCTGCTGGATCACCCCAACTGGCTCCTGCAAGCACAGGCGTAGCTGGATAAGGGCGCCGGTTTCGATCACTGGCCGCCCGAAAGCGGCTGGTGGCTGGGTAAGCGTCAGCGCCTGACTGACAGCTGAAACTACGGTAAAGCCCGCCACCCTTCGCCCAATTTACTCCAGACCTTTCCCCCATCCCCGGGAACGCCTATCTCTGAGCAAACAGATAATATCGGAGCTGACATGCGCGCACTCGACCTGCCCCTTCCCGTTTTTGACGCCGACGCCACTGCCAGCGGATCGCTGGGCGATCTGCCCGAATGGCGGCTGGAGGATCTCTACCCCGGGATGGACAGCCCCGAACTGAGCGCCGATCTGGACTGGTTGAAAACTGAAATCACCAGCTTTGCCGCAGAATATCAGGGCAAGCTGGCCGACCTCAACGCCGCGGCGATGCTCGCCTGCATTCGCAGGTACGAAGCGATCAGCAACAAATCAGGCCGCGTGATGTCCTTCGCCGGCCTTCTGTTCCAGCAGGACATGTCCGACACCGCCCGGTCAAAATTCTACGCCGACACAGACGCCGAGCTGAACGACATCTCCACTCCGCTCGTCTTTTTCTCGCTGGAGCTGAACCGCATCGAGGACGCTGCGCTTGCGGCGATGCTGGCCGAAAACGAAGATCTAGCCCGCTATCAACCCTGGTTTGACCGCCTGCGTAACTTCCACCCGCATCAGCTGTCGGATGAACTGGAACAGTACCAGCATGACCTCAGCGTCGTGGGCACGTCCGCCTGGAACCGCCTGTTTGACGAAACAATGTCCAGCCTGAAGTTCGAAGTCGACGGCGAGGAAATGAACGCTGAGCAGACTCTGAACCTGCTGTCGGACCCTGACCGCGAAAAGCGCGCGGCGGGCGCGGCGGCGCTGTCGAAGACGTTCAAGGCGAACCTCAGCCTGTTCGCCCGCATCACGAATACGCTGGCCAAGGAAAAGGAAATCGACGACCGCTGGCGCAAGCTGGAAACGCCGCAATCCTTCCGCCACCTTTCCAACCAGGTAGAGCCTGAGGTTGTGCAGGCCCTGCGCGACGCTGTGGTGGGCGCCTATCCCAACATCTCGCACCGTTATTACAAGCTGAAGACCAAGTGGCTGGGGTTGGAGACGATGCAGCACTGGGACCGCAACGCGCCCCTACCGACCGCTGACAACGACCCGATCCACTGGGACGTCGCCCGCGACACGGTGATGGAGGCGTATGCAGGCTTCCACCCTCGCATGGCTGAGATTGCCGAGCCGTTCTTCAACAAAGGCTGGATCGACGCTGAGGTGAAACCGGGCAAATCACCCGGCGCCTTCGCCCACCCAACCGTGACGGATGTCCATCCTTATGTGATGCTGAACTACCTTGGCAAAACCCGCGATGTGATGACGCTCGCGCACGAACTTGGACACGGGGTGCATCAGGTGCTCGCGGCAGGTCAGGGCGAATTGCTGTCCCGCACCCCGCTGACGCTGGCGGAAACGGCGTCTGTCTTTGGCGAGATGCTGACCTTCAAGAGGATGCTGAACGCCGAAACCGACCCGGCCAAAAGGAAGGCGCTGCTGGCGGGCAAGGTTGAGGACATGATCAACACGGTCGTCCGACAGATTGCGTTCTATGAATTCGAATGTCGTCTCCACGCCGCCCGCGCCGAGGGCGAACTGACGCCTGACCAGATCTGCGATGTCTGGATGTCGGTGCAGGCCGAAAGCCTGGGTCCCGTGTTCGAGTTCGCCGAAGGGTACGAAACCTACTGGACCTACATTCCCCACTTCATCCATTCGCCCTTCTACGTCTACGCCTATGCGTTCGGTGACGGGCTGGTGAATGCGCTTTACGCCGTCTACGAAGAAGCGCCCGAAGGCTTTCAGCAGAAGTATTTCGATATGCTGGCCGCTGGCGGATCAAAGCACCATAAGGAGCTGCTGGTCCCCTTCGGCCTCGACGCCTCAGATCCAGCGTTCTGGGACAAGGGCCTCAACGTCATTTCCGGCATGATCGACGAATTGGAAGCAATGGAGGATTAATCCTTCAAGGGCACTCATCACTGCGCGCCCAACGCTTCAGGCTTTTTTGATCAGACTGAACACGAACAGCAAGACAACAGCGCCAAAAGTGGCGGACAGGATCGACGTGATCAGTCCGCCGCCAGCTACAACGCCAATCTGCGGCAGGATGAACCCGGCGATCACCGCGCCCAGAACGCCGACCACCATGTTGCCGATCATCCCGAAACCGCCGCGTTTCACGATCCACCCGGCCAGCCAGCCCGCGACGATCCCGATCAGTAGCATTGCGATAATGCCCATAACAAATCCTTTTGATTTGGGCCGACAATATCCGCCGCGTCGGACAGTGCAATCCAGTTTCGTCAGGCCGCCGCAAAAGCCCCATTTTCCCGGCGCAGTTAATATACGCGCAGCGTCAGGATATGAAGTGAGATGCCGAATGTTAGGCCAAGCCACAAGTGTATCAGGTTGATCGGAAATTCAACGAGGCTTCCCGCGCCGTACATCATGGCCGACGCGGGCGCGAGGAACAGAGCGCCGACGCCGATGACGCTCCAGATGATCAGCGCGGGCAAGTGATAGGGCAGCTTTCGCATCACCATGAACCCGACCGGCAACGCCAGCACGCCCGTCAGAACATCGCCCCAGCCCGCATTCATCGCAAAGCCTTCGGACAGAGATCCCGATGCGTAGAACATGAACAGAAAGATCGCCCCAGCGGTGCGATAGGTCGACAGATAGACCATCCAGTGTGCTAGAATGTGCGACAGCAATTCGGCCATGTCATCGCGAAACAACAGGCATAGAACCGCCAGGATCGTGATCGCCGCGAACGGTCCAAAAATGCAAAAATTCATCTCAAACGACCACCCGGTCAGAAAGGCGATCGCAAACCAGATCGGCAATCCCACAGTGATCCGCCGCCGCATCCGCGCCGCGGCGTCGGACAAGATGCCGGGCGCAATCCAGACACAGCACAGAAACCCACCCATCGCGATGGCACCAACGCCAAAGACGGTGAGGCAGATCATGGATATCTCGTATCCAGCCACAGTCTCTTCCTTTTGATTGTATATGCAAGTTTTTGCGCCTGAAAATTTCAGTCTTGTAGCGTTTTCAACTTCGCCCAAATGTCGGGCCATGTATCTGCGCCCAGCAAATCCAGAAAGTCACGCTGCACCTTCGCCCATGCCGGAAAAGCCTCTTCGAACAGCGCCGCGCCATCCTCCGTCAGCGTCATTCGCTTTAATCTCTGGTCCTTGGCGTCCGGCGTCACCACGACCAGGCCACGCTTCACCATCGGCTGCACGTTCCGATTCATGGTTGAAATATCCATGCCAAACCCCTTGGCCACCGCCGATTGCGGTGCGCCGGGACTATCCCCCAAGGTCATTAAAAGCGAAAACTGAAAGCTGGTCAACTTCCACGGTCGGATCGCTTCTTCGTATTTTCGGGTCACCACACGGGCGGCGCGGCGCAGGTTCAGCGCCACACATCCCGTTGCGATCAGAGCCTTGTCATCCATGGATTCGCAATTAGTTGCATATTCAAGCTATTCATATGGTGCTTTACCTTGGCGTGACAAGCCCTCATATCCCTTAGTGTAGACGACGAAGGGACGGCAAAATGGTCTCCAAAGACGATTTCCTAAACATTTATCATCAGGGCATGGCGCGTGTCGCAACCGCCACGCCGCGCGTCACCGTTGCCGACCCTGATGCAAACCTCGCCACGACGATGGAGATGGCCAAGGCGGCCCATGACCAGGGCGCCGCGCTGCTTGTCTGCCCGGAACTTGGCCTGTCCGGCTACGCCATCGACGACCTTCTGATGCAGGACGCAATGCTCGACCGGGCCGAAACTGCAGTCGCCACGCTGATCGACGCCTCCGCCGACTGGACGCCGGTGGTGATGGTCGGCCTGCCGGTGCGCGTGATGGGCAGGCTTTACAACGTCGCCGCAGTGATCCACGGTGGTGTTCTTTTGGGGATCGTCCCAAAGACCTATCTGCCGAATTACCGCGAATTCTATGAACGCCGCCATTTCGCATCGGGTGCCGACGCCCGCGTCGATCATGCAACGATTGCAGGCCATGAGGCGCCCTTCGGGACCGATCTGATCTTTCAGGCCGCCGACATGCCTGATCTGACACTGGCCGTGGAAATCTGCGAAGATGTCTGGGTCCCCACCCCGCCATCCTCAGCCGCCGCCATGGCGGGCGCCGCTGTGATTGCAAATCTGTCCGCGTCCAACGTCACGGTCGGCAAATCAGATTTCCGTCATGCGCTGTGCCGTGTGCAGTCGGCCCGCTGTTTCGCCGCCTATATCTATTCTGCCACAGGCCATGGCGAAAGCACGACCGACCTCGCGTGGGACGGCCATGCGATGATCTACGAAAATGGCGCGCTTCTGGCCGAATCCGAACGGTTCGCCAGCCAGCCAGAGCTGCTGACAACCGATATCGACCTCGATGTACTGCGTCAGGACCGTATGCGTCATGGTAGCTTCAATGACTGCGCAGCGTTGGAGGCGTCGGATTTCCGTGTCATCCCGTTTACCCTGAACGCGCCGACGGGCGACCTTGGCCTCCGCCGCCAGGTTGACCGGTTTCCTTATGTGCCGAATGACGACGCCAAGCTGGATGAGCTGTGCTTTGAGGGGTACAACATCCAGGTCGCCGGCCTGGTCCAAAGGCTGGAAGCGTCCCGCATCGAAAAGATCGTGATCGGCGTGTCTGGCGGTCTGGATTCGACGCAGGCGCTTCTGGTCGCGGCGCAGGCGATGGACAGGCTGGGCCATCCCCGCACCAATATCCTCGCCTACACAATGCCGGGATTTGCGACGTCGACCTCAACCAAATCCGCCGCCCACGACCTGATGGCCGCGCTCGGCGTCTCAGCGAATGAGATCAGCATCGACGCCGTGTCCCGCCAGACGCTCGAAGATATCGGCCACCCCTATGCCGAAGGCGTGAACGACTACGACGTGACCTTCGAAAACGTCCAGGCCGGCGCGCGCACGGCGACGCTTTTTCGCCTCGCCAACCATCAGGGCGCGCTGGTTCTGGGCACCGGGGACCTGTCAGAGCTCGCCCTTGGCTGGTGCACTTACGGCGTCGGCGACCACATGAGCCATTACAACGTGAACGGCTCCGTCTCCAAAACCCTAATCCAGCACCTCATCCGCTGGGTCGCCGCATCCCACCGGTTCGGAGAGGACGCGTCCGAGGTATGCTTGCGCATCCTCGCCACCGAAATCTCACCCGAACTCGTGCCGGGCGACGGCGAGACTCCAGATCAGAAAACCGAAGACGTGGTTGGCCCTTATGAATTGCAGGATTTCAACCTCTTCCACATCTCGCGATTTGGCCTGAAGCCATCCAAGGTCGCGTTCCTCAGCTGGCACGCCTGGCGCGACAGGACGGTCGGCGCCTTTCCCCCACACATGGATGCGGGCAAGCAAAACGAATACGACCTTGCGACGATCCGCAAATGGCTGCGCAGTTTCCTTTGGCGCTTCTTCCAGACGAGCCAGTTCAAACGCTCCGCCGTCCCCAACGGCCCCAAAGTCGCCTCCGGCGGCTCCCTCAGCCCCCGCGGCGATTGGCGCGCGCCCTCAGACAGCTCGTCAGCAGCCTGGATTGCGGAACTTGAGGCAAACGTCCCAGACCAGCTCTGATCATCTTTGTCCGATAAATATCCAAACGGCGTCCCCTGCTGGGGACGCCACGCAAAGACTCAGATCCCAACGCTCGCAAACGCGTCGGCGACTTCCTCAATGCGATCCTCTCTGAGGCCAGCGATGTTGATGCGGCTGTCGCTGATCGCATAGATCGCAAACTCATCCCGCAGCTTGGCGATCTGTTCCGGCGTCGCGCCCATCAGGCTGAACATGCCCCGATGATGGGCGATGAAATCGAACCGGTCAGAGTTTGTGCGCGCCCGCATCGCTTCAGCCATCGATTGGCGAAGCGACAGCATGCGGGTGCGCATCGCAGTCAGTTCGTCATTCCAGACGCCTCGCAGCGCATCATCCCCCAGGATCGTGCGCACGATGGCCGCGCCGTGGTCAGGCGGCATGGAAATCGTGATCCGCATCAGCGTCTTCAGGTTCGCCTCCGCCGCCACACGCGCATCGCCAGGGCCCGAGATGACCATCGCGCAGCCGGTCCGTTCGCGATAAAGCGCGAAGTTCTTGGAGCAGGACGCCGCAATCAGCATCTCCGGCACGCGCACCGCCATGTGGCGCAGCCCCGCCGCATCTTCGTCCAGGCCATCGCCAAAGCCCTGATAGGCGATGTCGACCATGGGCAGGAACCCCTGCGCCACCGCCATCTCGGTCAACACTTTCCATTCGTCCAGTGTCAGGTTCGCCCCAGTCGGGTTGTGACAGCAGCCGTGGATCAGCACCACGTCGCCCGGCCCAGCAGCTTTCAGATCGGCGAACATCTTGTCAGCCTCAACTGCGCGGCTTTCAGGGTTGAAATAGGCGTATGACTTGATGTTAAGCCCCAAACCGGCTGCAATGGCGTGGTGGTTGCCCCAGGTTGGAGTAGAAAACCAGAAGGCCACATCAGGCTTCGCCCGCCGCGCGAGATCCATCAAGATGAACAACGCCCCGCCGCCGCCTGCGGTCTGGATCGCGCTAACCCGCCTCTCCGGCGCCGCGTCGCCCAGCACAAGGTCGGTCATCAACCCGGCAAAACCCACATCGCCCAGAAGGCCCAGATACGACTTGGTGTCCTGGCTTTCCAGGATGCGCGCCTCAGCCGTCTTCACCGCTTTCGGGATTACCGTCAGCCCGTCGCTGTCCTTGTAGACGCCAACGCCAAGGTCGATTTTGTTGGGGCGGGGATCCGCCTGAAATTCTGCGATGATCTGCAGAATCGGATCAGCAGGGGATGGTTTCAGCGAAGATAGCATGGCGGACCCTCTGTTTTTCAGCGTCCTTTGTTTGATCCCGGTCACACCGCGCGTCAAGCATAGCCGTGTATTCAGGCCAGCGACGCATGGCGCGGTGGCGCGCAGAACCGAAACGCGGTATTTGCCCGGGTACAACGCCGGGCAGCAAGGCAGGCCGCACATGATCGACGTCAAAGACACCGCCATTCCCGAGGTGAAGCTGATCACCCCCCGTCGGTTTGGCGACGCGCGCGGATGGTTTGCGGAAACCTGGACCAGGCCGAAAATGGCGGCGGCGGGCCTCGACTATGATTTCATGCAGGACAATCATTCCTACTCGGCGAAAAAATACACCCTGCGCGGCCTGCACTATCAGGCGCCGCCCTTTGCGCAGGCCAAGCTGGTGCGCGTCGCCCGCGGGGCCGTCCTGGATGTCGCCGTCGACATTCGGGTTGGATCGCCGACATACCTGACCTGGGTGGCTGAAGAACTTTCGGCGGAGAATGGCGCGCAGCTGCTGGTGCCGCGCGGGTTTCTGCATGGGTTCCTGACCCTGCAACCCGATACCGAAGTTTTGTACAAGGTCGACAACCCCTATTCGGGCGAGGCGGACGGTGCCGTCCGGTTTGACAACCCGACGCTTGGCATCGATTGGGGCGTCGACCCCACCAAGACCACCCTGTCGGATAAAGACGCCGCTGCGCCCGACTTCGCCGATTTCGACAATCCGTTCACCTATGAGGCGACATTATGAAGCTGCTCGTGACCGGCGGCTGCGGCTTTATTGGCTCTGCCGTTGTGCGCCAAGCGTTGGCCGAAGGGCACGACGTCGTCAATGTCGACAAACTGACCTATGCGGCCAGCGAAACGAACATCCCCGACCCTGGCCCGGCCTACACGCTGGAAAAGGTCGATATCTGCGACGCGGCGGCCATCGCTGACGTCTTTCAGCGGCATAACCCCGACATCGTCATGCACCTGGCGGCGGAAAGCCATGTGGATCGGTCCATCGACGGGCCAGGCGAATTCATCAACACGAATATTGTCGGCACCTTTACCCTGCTGCAGGCCGCCCGCGCGCATCAGAAAACACGGCCAGATCTTCGGTTTCACCATATTTCGACTGATGAGGTGTACGGATCGCTGGGCGACACGGGGAAATTCACCGAAACCACGGCCTATGACCCCCGATCGCCGTATTCCGCGTCCAAGGCTGCGTCGGATCATCTGGTGCGCGCCTGGGGCGAAACCTATGGCCTGCCGATTGTTGTGACCAACTGCTCGAACAATTACGGGCCGTATCATTTCCCAGAAAAGCTGATCCCGCTGATGATCCTGAACGGTCTCACGGGCAAGCCGCTGCCTGTGTATGGCGAAGGGCTGAATATCCGCGACTGGCTATATGTCGAAGATCACGCAGCCGCGCTGCTGCTGGTCGCCACTAAGGGCCAGATCGGCAAGACGTACAATATCGGCGGCGACGCCGAGGCGACGAACATCTTCATCGTGCGCCAGCTTTGCGCCCTGCTGGACGAGGTGGTGCCAAACGGCGCGCCGCATGACCGGCTGATCACCTATGTCGCCGACCGGCCCGGCCACGATTTCCGCTATGCAATCGACGCCTCGAAGATCCAGACGGAACTTGGCTGGAAACCATCCGTGACATTGGAAGAAGGCCTCCGCCGCACGGTGGACTGGTATTTGGCGAACGAGGCGTGGTGGCGCCCCATCCAGGACCGTTATCAACAACAGCGGCTGGGCCTGAAATGAAGATCCTGATGTTCGGCGCGACTGGCCAGGTCGCGACAGAAATCCTCCACCGCGCGGGGGATTTGGAGTTGGAGGCGCTGGACCGCGCCGCCGCAGATCAGACTGACCCCGCCGCCTGCGCCGCCCTGGTCGCCGCCACGGACGCGGACGTGATCATCAACGCCGCCGCCTATACGGCAGTCGACAAGGCCAAAGATGACGAGGCGACCGCAGCCATCGTGAATGGCGAAACACCCAGCGCCATCGCGAATGCCGCAGCGGCGCGAAAGATCCCCTTCCTCCATATCTCGACCGACTATGTCTTTGACGGGTCGGGCGACTCGCCTTGGGAAGAAGGCGCCAAAACCGCGCCGCTGGGCGCCTATGGCTGGACCAAGCTGGCGGGCGAAGGCGGCGTTGCGTCAGCCGGCGGGCCATATGCGATTGTTCGAACATCGTGGGTGTTTTCGGCCCATGGCGGCAACTTTTTGAAAACCATGCTGCGCCTCGGCGCGGCACGTGATGCGCTGACAATTGTCGACGATCAGATCGGCGGACCGACAGCGGCGGGTGATATCGCCGACGCGCTGCTGTCGATGGCGCGGGCCTTTCATCGCGGCGACGGCGTCAGTGGGATTTACCATTTCGCCGGCGCGCCTGCGGTCAGCTGGCGGGTCTTTGCCGAGGCGATCTTCGAAGATGCAGGCCTGACGGTGGCCGTCACGCCAATTCCGACAGTAGACTACCCAACACCGGCAACACGTCCGCTGAATTCCCGCCTTAACTGCGCGAAAATCAAATCGGATTATGGGATCGACCAGCCAGACTGGCGCGCCAGCCTGCGCAATATGATTGGAGAGATGACATGAACCGCAAAGGTATCATTCTGGCGGGTGGGTCCGGCACACGCCTGCATCCCCTGACCCGCGCCGTGTCAAAACAGCTGCTGCCGGTCTATGACAAGCCGATGATCTATTACCCCCTCAGCGTCATCATGCTGACGGGCGTGCGGGAAATTGCGCTGATCACGACGCCGCATGATCAGGAACAGTTCAAACACCTGTTGGGTGATGGCTCGCAATGGGGCGTCAGCTTCACCTACATCGTACAGCCGTCGCCCGATGGGTTGGCGCAGGCGTATCTTCTGGCCGAGGAGTTTCTTGCAGGCGCACCTTCGGTCATGGTGCTGGGCGACAACATTTTCTATGGCGATGGCATGCAGGATCTCTTGCTGAACGCAGCGGCTGAAACCAGCGGCGGATCAGTCTTTGGCTATCGCGTCGCCGATCCGGGACGCTATGGCGTGGTGGAATTTGACGGCGAAGGCCGCGCTGTCAGCATCGAAGAAAAGCCTGAGGCGCCGAAATCACATTATGCCCTAACGGGTCTGTATTTTCTGGATGCAGAAGCGCCCGCGCGCGCACGGTCTGTCGAACCTTCCGCCCGGGGGGAGTTGGAGATTGTCACGCTTCTGGAAAGCTATCTCAACGAAGGGCACCTGAGCGTTGAGCGGATGGGCCGCGGCTATGCCTGGCTCGACACCGGCACCCATGACAGCCTGATCGAAGCGGCAGAATTCGTCCGCACGATCGAACGCCGCCAAGGCCTGAAGATCGGCTGCCCCGAGGAAATCGCGTTTGAAAACGGTTGGATCGACGCTGGCGCCCTGCGGGACTTGGGTGAGGCGTTGAATAAAACAGAATACGGTCAATACCTGCTTCGCGTCGCTGGCTGACGGCGGCACGCGTAGACAGATCGCTGGCTGAATTGCTACCAAGAGTTGATCGGATAGCAGGTAATCGCCTACCTAGTTTCAACTCAAAATCAACGCTGCGCCCATTTTTCCGCCGTAAATCAGTAAATTGGGGCAATCTGGCCCCTTTTCCGGCGACAAATCCTCCGAATCTTCGATAAGCTTGAGACCTGTTAACGCCTGATTAGGCGTAGCTAAGGCAGGGAAGATTGCGATGGTGTGTAAATTATCGCGGCAGGCGCGACGGATCCCGTCGTAGGACTGCTGTGACGCCAGCGCTAAACCGCTGTAGCGGCTGAAAGGACTGAGCATGTCTTCGGTGTGGGAGCTTTCGATAGACGGGATCGTAACGATTCTTATCGTCGCCGTAATCGGCGGTCTGGCGATTGCATGGCTCTTCGCCAGGCGCAGCCCGTATCCTCGTTGGAGCAGATGCGCCTTGGCGGTCGCGAGCCTGATGTCGCTGCGCCGTTGACACCCACGGCGCCTGCCGCATCGCCTGCACCTACGACAATCGCCACGCCATCGCCTGTGACCGCCCGTGCAGCGGTTGCAGCGTCAGAACTCGAGGTTGAAGAGGCCAAGCCATCACCGCTGGGCGCCCCATATATCGCCCCACCGGCCACCGCGCCCCAACAGGCCACGCCACCCAAGCCTGCAAAGACAACACCGAAATCTGCAGAACACGCCAGCGCTATGTCCATCGCCGCCGCCTTGGTGCGCAACGACAAGGCGGGCCCCGCCGAAGCGACGCGCCAGCTCCCGCCAGCCTTGAAGGCCCCGCGCGGCGGCCATGCAGACGATCTGACGCTTATCAAGGGCGTCGGTGCCCAGCTTGAAGGCCAGCTGAACGAAATGGGTTATCACCATTTCGACCAGATCGCCGCCTGGACCGAGGCTGAAACCGCCTGGATCGACCAGAACCTCAGCGGCTTTACCGGCCGCGCCACTCAGGACCAGTGGGTCGCCCAGGCCCGTGCGCTGGCGAACTGCAGCCCAGCCGACGCGCCCCGCTGCCTCAACGGCCTCAGCTAAGCGCGTCGCCGGCCTCTTCCGGCCGCCATTTTCCCAAACTTTCGTCGTTCAGGCGCGCGTTACCCCAAAATCCACCTCCGGACCCTGATTAGGGTTTTCATTTATCTCTCGATGGGCGTGAACTTCTTTGCACAAATAACAGGTGCCCAGCGCCGCAAGTCTTTGCGCCATGACCCCGAGGTACACCCATGTCCCCCCAGACCGAACCAAGCTTTCGCCAATCCGTAGACCTCATGTTCAACCGCGCCGTTGCGCTGATCGACCTGCCCCCCGGTCTGGAAGAAAAGATCAGAGTCTGCAATTCTACTTACACGGTCCGCTTCGGCGTTAAGCTGCGTGGCCGGATGCACACCTTCACCGGTTACCCGTCGGTCCATTCCGAACATATGGAGCCTGTGAAGGGCCGCATCCGCTACGCTGGGAACGTCAACCAGGACGAGGTTGAGGCACTCGCCGCTCTGATGACTTATAAATGCGCGCTTGTCGAGGCGCCGTTTGGCGGCTCAAAAGGCGGGCTTTGCATTGACCCGCTGGAGTGGGAGGGAGAAGAGCTTGAACGCATCACCCGCCGCTTTGCGTATTAGCTGATCAAGCGCGACCTGATCCACCCGTCCCAGAACGTCCCAGCCCCCGACATGGGCACGGGAGAGCGGGAAATGGCGTGGATCGCCGACAAGTTCAGCCGCATGAACACGACCGAAATCGACGCCCGCGCCTGCGTCACTGGCAAGCCCCTGCACGCACACGGCATCGCCGGAAGGGTGGAGGCGACGGGCCGCGGGGTGCAGTACGCCCTTCAGGAATTCTTCCGCTACCCAGAAGACGTGAAAGCCGCGAACCTTGATGGCACGCTCGACGGCAAGCGCGTGATCGTGCAGGGCCTCGGCAATGTGGGCTACCACGCCGCGAAGTTCCTGGAGGAAGAGGATGGCGCCAAGATCGTCGGCGTGATCGAACGCGACGGCGCGATCCATGACCCGTCCGGTCCGCCGGTTGAACGTGTGAAGCACCACATTATGGAACATGGCGGCGTGGGCGGCTTTCCCGGCGAGGAATACATCGCCGACGGCGCCGCGCTGCTGGAGGGCGATTGCGACATCCTGATCCCGGCGGCGTTCGAGGGGTGCATCAACCTGACCAACGCCGGACGCATTCAGGCCAATATCATCATCGAGGCGGCCAACGGCCCCGTCACCGCCGGGGCGGACGAGATCCTGCGCAACAAGGGCACGCTGGTCATCCCCGACATGTACGCCAACGCAGGCGGCGTGACGGTGTCCTACTTTGAGTGGGTCAAGAACCTCAGCCATATCCGCTTTGGCAGGATGCAACGCCGCCAGGAAGAAGCGCGTCACAAGCTGCTGATCGACGAGATGGAGCGGATGACCGGCTATACCGTATCGGACAATTTCCGCGAACGGTACCTGAAGGGCACGGACGAACTGACGCTGGTGCGATCGGGCCTCGATGACACGATGCGCATTGCGTATCAGTCGATGGCTGAGGTTTGGCGCTTTCACCCCGATGTGAAAGACCTGCGCACCGCCGCCTATCTGGTGGCAATCGAACGGGTGGCGAACGCGTACAAGGCGCTTGACCTCTAGCCGAAGGTCGGCTGCTGCCGACCATGTGACGACATGCGCGTGATCAATCGAATTGGAGCGTCGTCCGACCAGACTGAACTAGTCAGGTCGCACAGTTCGATAGCGTGAAACGGTCGTTTGTCTTTGAGTCCGATCAGATTGTTTCAATCTGATCAGATCCCGCTTTCACCGCCTGACAATCGCGCGCGTGTCGCTTATGCTTTGCCCATGAAACGTCTCGCCGTCCTGATCATCAGCCTCGCCCTGCCCGTCTCCGCACAAGACAGCCTTTCGATGACGGGTGAGGAATTCCGCGACCTCGCCGAAGGGTACACGCTGCACTTCGAAGATGAAACCGGGCGTTATTTCGGGTCCGAGCAATATCTGCCAGACGCCCAAACCATCTGGCGCCCAAGCAATGGGGAATGCGAACGGGGTGTCTGGGCTGCGGATCGAGGGCGCATCTGCTTCCTCTATGTCGTCGGCATCGCGTGCTGGACATTGTACCGCGACGGCGACGACGTTCTCGCGCTCAGCGCGAACGGCGATGATGGAGCGATTGATGAAAACCCGACCCGGTTGCGGCTGAAAGATCGCAACAACATCCCCGTCAGTTGCGAGGTTGTCCCCTCGGTCTGATCCTAAAGGTCGAAGGTGCCCTGATCACCCGCCTTTTTCGGGGTGGCGGCCTTGGTTGGCGCTTTGCGGGCCGGCTTGGCGCCAGATGGCGCAACGCCGCCGCCAGCGGCCACCGCCGCGATACGACCGTCTTCGAATTCCACCTCAATGCCCGCGCCCGACTTTACCGAGCTGGCCTGCGAGATCAGCGCGCCATCCGCGCCCCTGACCACGGCGTACCCGCGCTCCAACGTTTTGCGATAGCTCAACGTCTCCAACAGGCGGGCGGATTTTTCCAAACGGTCCCGGGCCGCCGCGTGCGCTTGCGGTCCGATCTGCGCCAACCGATGGGCGGCTGCGTCCTTACGCCGGGCGCCATCAGCGACAATGGACCGAAGCGGACCAGGCAAGCGACTAGCGAGGCTGGCCACGCGTTCGGCGCGGCGTTCCAACCGATCCTGCAACATTCGGGGCGTCAACTGTCCAGCGACGCCGGACAGGGCGACGCGTTTGCGATCCGCCGCGCGCGACAACGCCAGCGGCAGGCGTTCACCCGCATGATCCAGCCGCTGGCGGCGCTCAGCCACCAGTTCGTCGGCGCGTGGCAGCGCACGGCTGAGGTCGCGCAGGCGCCGCGCGCGATCTTCCATCAAGCGCGCAAGGCTGCGTTCGCGCCGTTCTTCCAATCCCGCCAGCGCGGCCAGCAGATCGCCGCGCACCGGCACCGCAAATTCGGCCGCAGCCGTCGGCGTGGGCGCGCGCATATCGGCGGCCAGGTCAATCAGCGTGGTGTCCGTTTCGTGCCCAACGGCGGAAATCAGCGGGATCCGGCCTTCAGCCGCCGCGCGCACGACAATCTCTTCGTTGAAGCCCCACAAATCTTCCACCGACCCGCCGCCGCGCGCGACGATCAGAACGTCGGAGCGCTGGCCGTCGGGCATGGCATTGAACCCGGCGATGGCGCGGGCTACTTCCGCCGCGCAGTTCGCGCCCTGCACAGTCACGGGCCAAACATCGACAGGCAGCGGAAACCGTTCACCAAGCCGGTGCAGGATATCGCGGATGACCGCGCCGGTGGGCGAGGTGACCACGCCGACCTTGCGCGGGATATAAGGCAGGCGCTGCTTGCGTTCGGCGGCAAAAAGCCCCTCAGCCTCCAACGCCTTTTTGCGCTTTTCCAGCATCGCCATCAGCGCGCCGACGCCTGCGGGGGTGATGTTTTCGATCACCAGCTGGTATTTGGATTGGCCGCGGAAGGTGGTGATCTTGCCGGTGGCGACAACCTCCATCCCTTCTTCGGGCTGCACGTCCAGCCGCGCGGCGACGCCTTTCCAGACGATGCTGGCCAGCACTGCGCGGTCGTCCTTCAAGTCCAGATAAAGATGGCCGGACCGGGCGCGAAAGACGCGGCCAACCTCGCCGCGCACGCGCACATGGTCAAACGCCCCCTCGATGACGCGTTTGACCGCGCCAGAAAGGTCAGAGACGGAAAATTCGGGTGCGTTGCCCGCCGGCGCGTCATCATCAATCAGGTCCATGCCGCAGTCTAACCAGCGCTGCGCAAACGCGCCACAGCGATTGCGCAGAACAGGGTGGCTGAGGTAGTGATGGCCGCAGGTTAGCGGAGCATATTCATGAACATTCTGATCCTTGGCGGCGGCGGCCGCGAACACGCCCTTGCATGGGCCATCGCGCAAAGCCCCGATTGCGATCACCTGATCGCCGCGCCGGGCAACGCCGGGATCGCCAATGTTGCGGAATGCGTTGCGCTGGACGCCGAAGATGGCGCCGCAGTCACCGCCTACGCCAGGGCCGAGGCCATTGATCTGGTCGTCGTGGGGCCAGAGGCGCCCCTTGCCGCCGGGGTCGCCGACACCCTGCGCGCCGCTGATATCAGCGTCTTCGGCCCCAGCCAGGCCGCCGCAAAGCTGGAGGCGTCAAAAGCCTTCACCAAGGAAATTTGCGACGCCGCCAACGCCCCCACCGCCGCCTACGCACGGTTTAAGGATGTCGCGTCTGCGCAGGCCTATGTCCGCGAACAGGGCGCGCCCATCGTGATCAAGGCCGATGGTCTGGCGGCGGGCAAAGGCGTGATCATCGCCAAAACCGTCGCTGACGCCGAGGCCGCCGTTGAAGACATTCTTGGCGGCGCATTCGGCGCTGCGGGGGCCGAAGTGGTGATCGAGGAGTTCATGACGGGTGAAGAGGCGTCTCTCTTCGTCCTGTGCGACGGCAAATCGGCGCTGCCGCTGGTCGCAGCGCAGGATCACAAACGGGCCTATGACGGCGACAACGGGCCGAATACCGGCGGCATGGGTGCCTATTCCCCCGCCCCGGTCGCCAGCCATGAAGTCGTCGCCCGCGCGATGGCGGAAATTGTGCAGCCTTGCCTCGATGAAATGGCCCGGCGCGGCACGCCGTATCAGGGCGTTTTGTACGCGGGTTTGATGATCGAAGACGGCGCGCCGCGTCTGGTGGAATACAATGTGCGGTTTGGCGATCCTGAATGTCAGGTTCTGATGATGCGCCTTGCCTCGGACTTCCTGAAGGCGCTGACCGCCTGCGCCGAAGGCTGCCTTGCGGACACCGCCGTCACCTGGCGGGACGAGGCTGCGATGACGGTTGTGCTGGCGGCCAAGGGCTATCCCGGTGATTACGCCAAGGGCGAAGCCATCAGCGGCCTGGATCAGGCGGCGGCGGACCCGGATGTGGAGGTTTTCCATGCCGGCACCAAGCTGGCGGATGGCGACGTCGTCTCAAATGGCGGGCGGGTTCTGAACGTCACCGCGCGCGGCGCAACCATCGCTGCAGCGCGCAAAAAGGCCTATGCCGCCATCGACAAGATCGACTGGCCCGGCGGCTTTCACCGCACGGATATCGGCTGGCGCGCGCTCTAACAGTTTCAACGGCCGCCATAGGCTGCGCTTTGGCGTGCGTTATGGGGCTTAGCGAGTATTCGCGTTCGGCTCATTCCGCATCGGAATCAAGGCGTAGCCGCCGATGCGAGCGTCAGGCTGTCAGCCGACAATGGTTTGCATGCAAACCATGAGAGGCCGTCCTGGCAGTCTGACGATTTTGGAATGGAGCGCCAAGCGGACAGTTCGGATGAATTTTACTCTGATAAATCAAGAAGATCAGAGGTTGCGGCGTCAGCCCACGGCCTGACGCTATCATCGGCTGCGGTAGCAAACTTTGATCAGTCGGTTGGTGGGCATGAATGCCCACCCTACGCCAGCGCCAGAGGCGGATTTACCTCAAAACCCACCTCGAAACGACACGCACCAGCTCTATCATTAACGAACCCCTAATCTTATTATTATTCAATGTGTTACGCTGCGTTTCATGCGTGAAACCACTGCGGTTTCACACCTTGTCGGACCGCATCAGATAAAGATGGCCAGGTATCGGCGCCCCCTCCTCATGCCGAACAATGATATCCGTCACATCCACCACGGTCAGGCCAACCCTCGCCGCCTGCGCTTCGATATAGTCCCGGGCATGGGCGTATCTGTGATGCGGCGTCACACGCCAGCCTTCCAGCCCCGGCATCGTCTCGGTCGAAAAGGCCAGCGTCGCGCCCGGCGACATGCACGGCCGCGCAGCGTCAAAGAACGGGTCCGCATCGCCAATATAGGGCAGCACATCAGTCGCCAGGATCATGTCCCAGCGTTCGTCTTCCTCGTTTGCGGCCTGCAGGAAAGCGGAGGCCTCAGCCACGTAAAGGTCATCGTAGACATCTTTTTCATCCGATACCTCAACCATCCCTTCGGCCAGGTCGACACCGGTCAGGTGGCTCGTCATATCCTCCAGCGCGATGGCGCCCAGGCCTGTGCCACAGCCAAGGTCCAGAAGGCGCGGGAACAGACCCAGCCCCAAAACCTGCACCCGCTCCCGGACAGTCATCGGCACTGCGTAGCCCAACTGGTCAACCAGAATGCCGTCGAACACCTCAGCATGCTGATCGAACAGGGTCGCCACATAGGCCTGAGGCGCCTGCGCGGGCGCTGCGCCCCGCCCCATCGCCGCCAGTCTCACAGCGACACCGCCCGGGTCGCCTGGGTCAAGCCGAAGCGCCTCGCGATACGCAACCTCAGCCTGATCCAACCGGCCCGCCTTTTCATGGTCCAAACCGGCGTTATACGCCTCCGCCAGCGGGTCGTCTGTCATAGTCGGGCCATCCCTTTTCTGTCGCCGGACGGCAACTTCGCCAACATCTCTTCTGTGGTCAGGCCGAGGACGGGGTGCCGCCAATCCGGCGCAACTTCAACCATCGGGGCGAGGACAAAGGCCCGCTCATGCATCCGCGGATGCGGCAGGATCAGATCGCTTGGCGCCGGTTCGTCGATTGCATTGGCGCCCAGCGCCATCAGGCGGCTGAGTTCCGGTAAACCCGGCGCGATCACATCGTCCCAGGCGATCAGATCGATGTCGCAAACCCGCGGCCCCCACCGTTGGTCACGCACGCGGCCAATCTGGTTTTCGACGTTATGAAGTGCCGTCATGAGTTCGGACTGTGTAAAGTTACACTTGATCACTGCGACACCGTTTACGAAGTCAGGGCCTGATTCGGCCGGGACCGCCGGCGTTCGCCACCAAGACGAAACACGTGCCACGATGATCGCCTTTTGCGCTATCAACTTAAGCGCGAAATCTAGTGTTTGTTGAGGATTTCCTACCCGCGAAGGCTGATTAGCCCCCAAGGCCACGATTATTAGTGCATTATTCACGCATTTCCTGCAATCTTTTTGATGTTGTCAGGATTGCTTTGTTTGCAATCCTACCTATTGTTCCGCCACCGCACTGGGTGCGCCCTTCTCAGGGGTTATACAGCCAGCGCCTGACATTTCGAGGTACACAATGTTTTACCGTGACGAACGATTAGCGCTCTTCATCGACGGCTCTAACCTTTATGCCGCCGCAAAGGCTCTCGGCTTCGACATCGACTATAAGTTGCTCCGCAGTGAGTTTGTGCGGCGTGGCAAACTGGTCCGCGCATTCTACTATACCGCGCTGCTGGAAGATCAGGAATATTCCCCCATCCGCCCGCTCGTCGACTGGCTCGACTACAACGGTTTCACGATGGTCACGAAGCCTGCAAAGGAATTCATCGACTCGATGGGCCGCCGCAAGGTCAAAGGCAACATGGATATCGAACTTGCCGTAGACGCGATGGAGATGGCTGATCGGATCGATCACATGGTCCTCTTCTCCGGTGACGGCGACTTCCGCCCGCTGGTTGAGGGCATGCAGCGCAAAGGCGTTCGCGTTTCGGTCGTCTCGACCATCCGCTCACAGCCGCCGATGATTGCTGACGAACTTCGCCGCCAGGCCGACAACTTCATTGAGCTGGAAGAGCTGAAAGATGTCGTTGGCCGCCCACCGCGTCCACCGCGGGAAGGTGAGGAAGAATTCCTCGCGAACGAAATCGAAATCCCCGCCGAGAGCTAAGTCGGCGTGATTCCCGCTGAAGCGCCGCGAGACTGCAGGCTGTGCCCGCGTCTCGCGACCTATCGCGACGATGTCGCGGCTGAGCACCCTGATTGGTTCAACGGCGCCGTCGCCAGCTTTGGCGATGAGAACGCATCCCTGTTGATCGTCGGCCTCGCGCCAGGCGTGACCGGTGCCAACAGAACTGGTCGGCCCTTCACAGGCGACTTTGCTGGCGGGTTGCTTTACCAGACACTGGCGAAATTCGGCTGGGCGACGGACGGTTTCGACGCGCGGCCCGATGATGGGCTGACTCTGACAGATGCGATGGTCACGAACGCCGTGCGCTGCGTTCCCCCCCAGAACAAGCCAGTTGGCGCCGAAATCAATCAATGCCGCGATTTCCTGATCGCTCGGATGGCGGCGCTGCCCCGGCTCAAACACATCCTGTGCCTCGGCAAGATCTCACATGACAGCACGGTGCGGGCGCTTGGTGGGCGGGTCGCCGCCTGCAAGTTCGCGCACGCCGCTCGACATGAGATTGCCGATTACACACTTTGGGACAGCTACCATTGTTCGCGTTACAACACGAACACAGGACGGCTGACTGTCGAGATGTTCGAGGATGTCTTTGCAACACTACGCGAAGCGTTACCTCAGTAGAGCACCCTCATTGCAGCGACGCCACTAGGCAGCTTTCAGCGACCGCGAGATGATTTCGCGGATCATCGCCTGTCGCTGATCATCTGGCGCCTCGACCAGATAGAGCGGCGATCCTGCGATCAACAGTTCCGCCAATCCATGCACCACGGCCCATGCGGATGCGACGTCAGTACGGGCCGAAATTTCCGTTTCTGGATCGCCACCTGTCATATCGGTGACACATTCCGGCAGGTGATTGAACGCCGCTACGGCATTTTCCAGAAAATCTTCATCCGTCACCCCCGGTCGCCGCGATCCGAACATCAAGCGAAACAAAGCCGGGTTCTTTAGGGCAAAGTCGATGTAACCGAACCCAGTCTGGATCATCCGCTCAGTCGGATCGGCGCCGCCCTTTTCCTGGAACACACGCATGGTTTCGACAAACCGCCCAAACCCGCCCCCAGCCAGAGCAATCAACAAGCCTTTGACGTCACCGAAATGATGAGCGGGCGCTGCGTGACTGACGCTAGCGCGTTTCGCCACCGAGCGCAGAGAAAAGCGGTCAGCGCCTTTTTCGATCAATTCTTCTTCCGCCGCCTGCAGCAGCGCAGCGCGCAAATCACCGTGGTGATAAGCTACCAATTGATCGGACATGAGGCTGGGTTATCTGCTTTTCTTGACAATGTCAAAATCACTACTTGACACTGTCAAGTTACGAGCCAGGTGCAATTCAGACGCTGTAAAGCAGATGATGGCCACATGACCGTTGAACAGCTTTTCTCGCTTAGCAATACAGCCGCCCTAATGGGCTGGGTTATTCTGATCGCATCGCCGCTGATCCCCCGCGCTGCGCAAATCGTGTCTGGTTTCGTGATACCCGGGCTCTTGTCGATCCTCTATGCCGGGTTGATCTTTTCATTCTGGTCGCGCGCCGAGGGCGGCTTCGACAGCCTTGAAGGTGTCATGCAGTTGTTCACCTACAAGGAACTCGTCCTTGCGGGATGGGTTCACTATCTGGCTTTCGACATCTTTGTCGGCGCTTGGGAGGTCCGCACCGCGAAGAAGGAAGGCATCCCCTTCCTCTATGTTCTGCCGTGCCTTGGCCTGACCTTCATGTTCGGCCCGATCGGCTTTCTTCTGTTCACAGCCATTCGCGCCGGCCGCTACAGCGCCGCCCGTGCTGCGATCTGAGGTGATCCCGTGACCATCGCCCCAACCCATCAGAACACCCTTCGGGACACCGCCATCGAATGGTTCCGGCGCGAGCCGCGCTTTGCCGCCGCAACGGTGATCTGCGTCGCAGCCGTATTCCCCACATTGATTGCCTACGCGCTGGATGATCGGCTGTACCAGGACATAAATATCTGGACCAAGCCGCTGAAATTCGCCTTGTCGGCGGCGATGTATCTGGGATATGTGGACCTGTTTCGCGGGCTGGATGAAATGGGAAACTTCGCAAACCACATGGTATCACTGGTTTTCGCGCATTGTGGTCACCGCCACTTTTTTGGAACTTGCATGGGTATATGGCGCAGCTGCGGATGGCGTCGAATCACATTACAATACCGGCTCGGCGTTGATGGGCGCGCTTTATGGCGTTTCTGGCGTGGTTGTCATGATCATGATGCTCGCTGCTCCACTTTATGCCGTTACAATCGCCAGAAATCAGTGCCTGAAGCTGGATAAAGGGTTCCGGCTGTCTGTTATCGCAGGTCTTTGGCTGACCTTTGTCCTGACAGTCTTTGTGGCCAGTTACCTCGCCTCCCAACACAATCACTTTGTTGGCGGCAACCTGTCCGATGCGGAAGGCGGCTTGCTGTTCGGCTGGGCCCGCGACGGCGGCGACCTGAGGGCGGCGCATTTCTTTGCGCTGCATGCGATGCAATTCATTCTCGCCGCCGGACTGGCGGCGGCGTGGATCCTGGCCGAAGGGCAGCGCCGTCTGGCGGTGGTTGGCTTTTCAATCATCCTCACCGCATTAACCCTCTATGTATTTGCCGAAGCAATTGCCGCCAAGCCTTTCCTGGACGGTCTTCTCTGACTTGTCGCACCGCCTTCACCGTCTAAAGTGGCGGCGCTGGTATTGGAGGCGACGTATGACCGATTGGACCAAAGGCGCAGGCTGGATGCGGGGCGAGGTGATCCCCATCGCCGAAGCAAAGATTGGCGTGACCGACTGGGGCCTGACCCATTCCGACATCACTTATGACGTCGTGCCCTTATGGAAGGGCGGGTTCTTCCGGCTGAACGACTATTTAACCCGGTTCGAGCAATCGATGGCCGCACTGCGCCTTGACGTTGGCATGGACCGCGGCGAGATCATTGAAGCTTTGAGGGCGACAGCGCTGAAAACTGGCTTGCAGGACGCCTATGTCTCCATGGTCGCATCGCGTGGGTCGCCAACCATTCCCGGATCTCGCGATCCGCGCGATTGCGCCAACCACTTTTACGCCTGGGTCGTGCCCTACGTGTACGTCATCCCTAAAGAGGTCGCCGCCAAAGGCGCAACGATGTGGATCGCTGAAACCGCGCGGCGCATTCCCGAAGACAGCGTGAACCCCCGCGCCAAGAACTATCATTGGGGCGATTTCACCCAAGCGATGTTCGAAGCAAAGGAACGCGGATTCGACACAGGATGCGTGCTGGACCACGCCAGCAACATGACCGAAGGGCCGGGTTTCAACGTCTTCATCATCAAGGACGGCAAGGCGATTACGTCTGACCACGGCGTTCTGCACGGCATCTCACGCCGTACCGTCTTGGAGATTTGCGCGGAGATGGGGATTGAGACAGAAACCCGCCCCTTGCCGCTGGAAGAATTTATGGAGGCAGACGAGGTATTTATCTCAACCTCTGGCGGCGGAGTCACCCCGATCCGCAAGGTAAAGGATCGTTTCTTTTCTAATGACGCGCCGGGGCCGATGACCGTGCAGATCTACAACCACTTTCATGACTGGTTGATGCGCGAAGAACACCGGACAGAACTTGTGGGCTAAAAGACCCACATTTCTCGCCCCATTCCCGCCTGCTTTTCGCAGAAAGACTTGAGAACTACTGTCCCTCAATTGAATAATGGCGCGCCCTGCAAGGCGCGCCTTTTTTCTGATGATCGCTACTGCGCAGCGTCCACTTTGGAGCCCGATCAGCTTGGTTCAATCTGATCGGGTTCCGGCTTAGTTCGACGAAACGCGGTATTCTTCATCAGGGAAGAACATTGCATCCTGATCTTCCAGCACGGCTTCATGGCAGTCATCGCAGAACTTCTGCTTTTTAGCGGTATCGGTGCCCGTCTCGCCAAGGATTTTGCCGTTTGGGGTGATCGTGGTGTATTTCCAGTCGCCCGTGTCAGGGAACGTGCCAGCGGCGACCTTTTCCATGATGAAAAGCGGCCCGCGCTGTACCTTGCCCTTTTGGGACACGTTAAAGCTTTCCTTGATGACGATTGCGCCCACCGGCATTTTCAGACCTTCGTCATTGAACGACATGTACGCTTCACGGCCAGTTTCGTTGATGTAGTGGTTCACGAACCGGTTGCCGTGGGTCGCGGACCGGAATGGCGTGGTGGACGGTTTGAACCAACCGCGGAATTCCGCCGCTTCGGTTTTACCGGACTTGTTAAGCCCCTTCAGCAGCTCGCCTTCGATGCAGGCATAGAGGTCAGCGACCTGCGCGTCAGTCAGATCGTCTTTGGCGATCTCGGTGGTGCAGGCCTGTGCGACACCGGCTGCGAGTGTAAAGACGCCGGCCCGGGCGGCGAGTTTGAGTGACTTGATCATGGTTTTCCCCCAAACCGCCCGAAAAAATCTGGTCGTCCTCGCCGGGCGGGTGGGGGAGTCGATGGGTTGCATAAGGATGCCCAAGCGCGGCGGCTTGTGCGTAGAGCGCCTTGGCCCGGTCAGGGTCCTTGGCGAATACCTGATCAGCGATGCGGGTCATCGCGTACGCGCCGCCGCGGCGGGCCGCGCGGGCGTACCAACGCAGCGCATCGGCCGGATCGGCCGCAACGCCGACGCCTGCCTCGCGCAATGCCGCGTAACTCGCCATCGCGTCTGCAGACTCCGCCTTACCGGACAAACGCCATAAGACAGCCGCCATAACGGTGTCGCCGGCGTCATAGGCCCCGGTCTGGGTCTGCGCGGCGCCCACGAAGGCGAAGATGGCTGTGGCGGCTATGGCTTTCATTGCGTCCGTCTTGGCTGTTCTGCGTTTGCTTTGCACAAAGTGACGCATCCCGGAAAATGAACCCTCAACAACTCCGTGTGAAAGACTGAACCTTTTTCGCTTGTCGCGCCTGTGTTGCGCAGCTTAGCTGGCGTCATGCGGGGACCGGCGGGCTCAGATCAGACGCAGGGTGGGATGCTGCCCTCCATCATTATCGCGGGAAGTGCAGCTTTCTGGGGCCTCTACTGGATTCCCCTGCGCGAAACAGAAGAGTTGGGCGTCTCACCCGTCTGGTCCGTGGCGCTGTTCAACATGCCGCTGATCCTCGTCAGCGCGGCAGTATTTCTTTGGTTCTTCAAAGCTAATCGCGAGATCCTTGGCCGTGTTATGCTGGCAGGCCTGTTGGCGGGCGCGGGCCTGGCGCTCTATGGTGTGGGCCTGATGCTGACCACGGTCGTCCGCGCGACTCTGTTGTTTTACTTGACCCCGGTTTGGGGCACGCTGATCGGAATGATGATCTTGGGCGAACGTCCCGGGATCAGGCGTTGGATCGCGCTGACCTTTGGCGTCATAGGCCTTGTCCTGACAATCGGATTGACCCCAGCGGACCTGAAACTGGTTTTTGGGTTGGGCGAGGCGATCGGCCTTTTGTCAGGTTTTGTCTGGGCCGTCGCTGCAACGGTGATACGCAGCTCTGGCGGTCTGCCATCCAGCGGTCTGGCGTTCTTCCAATTCGCCGCCGCAGGTATGCTGACCGCGGCCCTCGCCTTCATCCTTGGCGAAGGGCCATTGACGGCGGAAATCATCGGCCATGGGTTTAACTGGTACTTGATCATTGGCGCCACGATCATGCTGATCACAATCTATGCCATCTTTAGCGTCATCGGCATGGTGTCGCCCGGGCGATCTGGCCTGTTGATGATGACCGAGGTCGTGGTCGCCGTATTCTCAGCCGCCATCCTGATCCCGGAAGAAGCACTGTCATTCTGGGAATGGATCGGCGCCGCGATGATTATCGGCGCCGGCGTGATCGAGGTGACAGGCGAAGAAGCCTGATCAGATCGACCCAATCCATTGATTCGCGCAAAAAGGCCAAGGCGGTCGCGATTGGAACCTTAAGTTTCCGATGGGAAAACCGGTTCGGTATTGGCCTTTCAAGTGCGACGTAAATGCGCATAGCGACGTCGAAAACGGACCGCGCCGCCCGTCGGTCTGGCGATAGAGAGGCGGCAATGCGGTTTCCAAAATGCACGACCGCGCCCAGACCGGAGACAGGGATATGAGCCACAAGACCGATATCGAAATCGCGCGCGAAGCGACCAAGCAGCCGATCCAGGACATTGGCGCCAAGCTTGGCATCCCTTCGGAAGACCTGCTTCCCTTTGGCCACGACAAAGCGAAAGTGTCCGACACCTTCATCAAGGCGCAGGCTGACAAACCCAATGGCCACCTGATCCTGGTGACCGCGATCAACCCAACCCCGGCTGGCGAAGGCAAGACCACGACCACCGTCGGTCTTGGCGATGGCCTGAACCGCATTGGCAAGAAAGCAATGATCTGCATACGCGAAGCGTCCCTTGGTCCGAACTTCGGGATGAAGGGCGGCGCTGCAGGCGGCGGTTACGCACAGGTCGTTCCGATGGAGGAGATGAACCTCCACTTCACCGGCGACTTCCACGCGATCACATCCGCGCACTCGCTGCTGAGCGCGATGATCGACAACCACATCTACTGGGGCAACGAGCAGGAAATCGACATCCGCCGCGTTGCATGGCGCCGGGTTGTGGACATGAACGACCGCGCGCTGCGCCAGATCACGGCGTCCTTGGGCGGCGTCTCGAACGGCTTCCCACGTGAGACCGGCTTTGACATCACCGTGGCGTCTGAAGTCATGGCGATCCTCTGCCTCGCGGACGACCTGAAGGACCTCGAAAAACGTCTCGGGGATATCATCGTCGCATACCGCCGTGACAAATCGCCGGTCTACTGCCGCGACATCAAAGCGGAAGGCGCGATGACGGTTCTGCTTGCGCAGGCGATGCAGCCAAACCTGGTGCAGACGCTGGAAAACAACCCGGCATTCGTCCACGGCGGCCCATTTGCGAACATCGCACATGGCTGTAACTCCGTCATCGCGACGAAAACCGCGCTGAAACTGGCCGATTACGTCGTCACCGAAGCGGGCTTTGGCGCTGACCTCGGCGCTGAGAAGTTCCTTAACATCAAATGCCGCAAGGCGGGCCTCGCCCCCGAAGCGGTCGTCATCGTGGCCACCGTGCGCGCGATGAAGATGAATGGCGGCGTTGCAAAAGCCGATCTGGGCGCTGAGAACGTTGATGCGGTTCAGGCTGGCTGCGACAACCTTGGCCGCCACATCCAGAACATCAAGAAGTTCGGCGTTCCAGCCGTCGTCGCGATCAACCACTTCGTCACCGACACCGACGCCGAAGTGCAGGCTGTGAAAGACTATGTCGCTACGATGGGCGCCGAAGCGGTCCTTTGCCAGCACTGGGCCAAGGGCGGCGAAGGCACGGAAGAACTGGCCAACAAAGTCGTCGACATCATCGAAGGTGGCTCAGCCCAGTACGCACCACTTTATCCCGACGATATGGGCTTGTTCCAGAAGATCGAAACCATCGCGAAAGAGATCTACCGCGCCGACGAAGTGCTGGCGGACGCCAAGATCCGCAACCAGCTTAAAGACTGGGAAGAGCAAGGCTACGGCAACCTGCCCGTTTGCATGGCGAAAACGCAGTATTCCTTCTCAACCGACCCGAACCTGCGCGGCGCCCCTGTTGGCCACTCGGTTCCGGTTCGCGAAGTGCGGCTTTCGGCGGGCGCCGGATTCATCGTTGCGGTCTGCGGCGACATCATGACCATGCCTGGCCTGCCTCGCAAACCAGCCGCCGAAAACATCCGCTTCAACGATGCGGGTGAAATCGAAGGTCTGTTCTAATGCTCTCAATCACGACTTTGGCGCTCGGCCCCTCTTACTCTTGTGAGGGGCCGGAGCCGCGGATAGCGTGGCTGCGATCACATCAGGGAGACACTAAAAAATGCGTTTATTGATCGCCGCTTGCCTCATTCTTTTTGCAGGCTTCGCTACCGCTCAAGACAAATATGTCGGCTACTACTACCCCGAAATCGGCTCGGAAGAGACGTTCAGCCGGGTCATTACGAACGCCCCTCGAGCAGGCAAAAATATCCGGGTCAATTTTGTTACGACGATCACCAAAGCGCAACTGGAAGCGCCGGAAAGCCCCCGTTTCGTGCTATTCACCAAGGGCGGGGAAAGCGACACGCTGATCATGATCGCGCTGGATGACGAAGTTTTTAAAACCCTCTACCGGGCCCGCGCGTTGATGGCTCAGCTGACGTCAAACATCCGCGGCACGGCTTTCTTCCGTCAACAAAACCTCGAAGTCACCGGCACCTTTTACGACATGCTGCAGTTGATGAGCTTTAAGCGCCTCGTAATCAGCGATGGCGAAAACTGGTCGCACCAGGTGAACTTCACCAAAAACTAGGAGACACGCGTTGAGCGCATCGATCATCGACGGCAAGGCCTTTGCGGCCACGGTCCGGGAAAAAGTGGCGGCTCAGGTCGCAACTCTAAAGGCCGACCACGGGATCATCCCGGGTCTGGCCGTCGTTCTGGTCGGCGAAGACCCGGCGTCTGAGGTTTACGTTCGCAACAAGGGCAAGCAGACCGTCGAGGTCGGCATGAACAGTTACGAACATAAGCTGGACGCCAACACGTCAGAAGACGTTTTGCTGGCGCTGATCGACAAGCTCAACAACGATCCCGCCGTGCATGGTATTCTGGTGCAGCTGCCATTGCCCGGCCATTTGAACGAAGATCTGGTGATTAATTCCATTGCGCCTGAGAAGGATGCGGATGGCTTCCATATCTCGAATGTCGGGCTTCTTGGCACAGGGCAGAAAGCGATGGTGCCCTGCACGCCGCTTGGCTGCCTGATGATGCTGCGTGACCATCATGACAGCCTATCTGGCATGAATGCGGTGGTCGTTGGCCGGTCGAACATTGTTGGCAAGCCGATGGCGAACCTCCTCCTTCGCGACAGCTGTACGGTCACGATTGCGCATAGCCGCACGAAAGACATTGAGGCGGTGTGCCGTCAGGCCGACATCGTCGTCGCCGCAGTTGGCCGGCCCGAAATGGTCACCGGCGACTGGATCAAGCCAGGCGCAACTGTAATCGACGTAGGCATCAACCGCATACCCGCCCCTGAAAAGGGCGAAGGTAAGATGAAGCTGGTCGGCGATGTCGATTTCGCCTCCGCCGCAGAGGTTGCCGGCGCGATCACGCCCGTGCCTGGCGGCGTTGGCCCCATGACCATCGCATGCCTGCTTGCCAACACGCTCACCGCATGTTGCCGCGCAAATGCTCTGGCTGAGCCAGAGGGCCTGACGGCCTAAACAAACCTTGCGGCGCGCGCAGCACCCGCAGCGCGCGCCCAGCAAACTGGCCTGATACTGCCCCGCTGACCCCCGCAAGCAGACCAATGACCAGATAAATCTGCATCAGGTCTGGTGAAATCGCTTCAATCACACCGCGTGCGAAGTTCATCCAGAAAATCGCCATTAGCATTATTAAAGTCAGCGCTTCGCCTTTCACGGTGACGCTGCAACGCGCCCTTTCCACGATCACATGACCCTGAAACCAGGCGCCGAACGCAACCCCAAAGAAATAGGCGGCTGCAAAGATCGGCAGGTCGACTTCGGGCGCCGCCGACTCCAACCGCCCACGCACCGACATGAGGGCGAAGAAAGGCAGCATCCAGTAGATCCAGATCTTGACGGTGCGATAGCGCATCGCACGAACGCCTTCCCAGATCATCCAAAGCAACAGTGGCCAAACCCAGATTGGCGTCCGGGACGGGATGTTTGAAATGATGTCCCAAGCGGTCATGCGAAAAACACCTCCCACATCGTGCGGCCGGGGACGAGCGTGAAGAGGCCAGCAATGCCGAGCGCCCCGATCGTGATCCCCAGCATGGCGCGCTTATGCGCCTCCAAATTCCCGCAGCGGATGGAGATGATCGCGTAAGGCACGTTCACCAGCACAACGATGGAAAAGATGTGGATCGGGCTAAAACCAAAAAACACATCAATCGTGCTGATCCAGAATGAGATCAGCGACGTCGCCATCGTCGATATCGCCCAGATCCAGCCGACCCGGCGATGCAGGCGCGTTCCTTTGCGCATCGGCAGAACAATCGCAGTCGAGGCGAGCGCGATGACTACCGTAATCAGGTGAAGCTGGGTCGCAGGACCAGCGGTCAGGATCGGCTCAAAGTTCATTTCGTCACCTCTGCCACGACTGCGTCGATCGCCGCTTCGTCAAGGATCAGTCCCATATGGTCCACGCCCTCGATCACCCGAATATCAGCGTCGGGTGCGGCAGTGGCGTAGGCGGGGGCATGGTGCAGTTCGTCCTCGGTCCCGACGAACACTAAAGGCGGAGTCGAAAGCGCGGCCAACTCAGCTTGCCAGTCCTTCGGGTTCACCGAGGTTAGAAGCCGATAGGTGTAGCTGGACGCAACCGCATCCGCGTCTTCTGGCCGGGTGGCAAGACGCACGACGGTGAGGTGATCAAGTGCCGTAATCCCAAACCCGTTCAGGATCGACAGGCCAATCAAACGCGGAACGCCAGGCTGCGCCCATACAAAATCGGAAGCAAAGGGATTTTCAGCCGCCATCGGCGCAGCGTCATGCGCCAGATACGGCGACAACAAAACCAGGCGATCCGCCGGGGCGCGCGCTGCTTCACGCAGTGCTAGACCCCCACCCATGGAAAAGCCTATCAAGGTCAGCTCCGCATCCGGGTAATCGGAAGCGATCAAGGCGCGCAAATCATCCAAATCATCCGACACCTGCCCCGCATAGCCGACGTCGCCCCGTACGCCGCTGCCACCATGGCCACGAATGTCTGGCACAATCACCGTAGCGCCCGCTTCTTTCAGGACGGCCGCAAAAGTATGCAGCGCTGTTCCAGATCCGGCAGACCCATGCAGGGCCAGCACAATCCGCTTTGGATCACCGCGATACACGCGGTAAACCAGCACCTCACCATCACGGGCGGTGTAGGTGTCAACGGCAGGCAGGCCAGACCAGTCAAGGGTATCGAACCAGCTGCCAATATGATCCATCGGCGGCGGTGTCGTTGGACCGCCAAAAGCGAGGGCGCCAGCGAGCAACGCAAGCATCGAAACAGTGGGAATCAGAGCGGAAAGAAGAAGAGAGCGAACCATGCCGAACCTCGTTTATTGAACTCGGGCCAGAGATCAGGGATGGTCGCGCCGATAAAAAGCGCAGCTACGCGAAACGACCGTTTCGCTGCGCCAGATGACGGGGATGCATTTGACGCTTCGCGAATTGCAGGGGATGATATTTGACAAGCAGGCGTTGGCGATCAGCACCACAGCCGCGTTCGCGTGCACGATCGCAGGACCGTTTGGCACTGATGATGCGCCACTGGTTTCGCGGGCGATCTACTGGACGATTTCGATCTTCACAGCGATTGTTGGTTGCACGGCGATCATTGCGTCCATGCATGCCACGGACCGCCTGAACTTTTGACCCCTCTGGATCAAAAGCCCAATCAGCACCCTGGTTTTTGCCGCGTTTTACGCAGGGCTTCTAGTCGTTCTGACACAGATCTTTTTTGGGGAACGGCCATCTATACCCGGCTATACGGAACTTTTCGGATACGCAGCGCCCATCGCTGTGGCCATTGCCGTGATTGTCGATCTTTTTCGCAGCGACGACTAAAGGAATGACGCCCAGCCAACACCCTCCGACCGCTTCTTCAAACGACTGAAACCGGGGCTAGGCCGCGACCTGATCTGCCTTTCGATGCAGGATCATTATGTCGAGGTAAAAACCAAACTTGGCGCTCAGCTGATCCTGATGCGGTTCTCCGATGCACTAGAAGAACTGGCCGATCAATCAGGTTGGCGTATCCACCGATCGCATTGGGTGGCGGAACGGGGCATGGCTGGTTTGAAACGCGAGAGTGGCAAGACTATCATTTTCACGACCGACGGAACCGAATTGCCCGTCAGCCGTACATACCTGCCCGCTCTGCGGGAGGCTGGGGTCCTAAAGCGGTCCGACTAATCCGCCTATCCATGGCTTTTGGCGAACGCCGCCTTTTGAGCATCTGATGCTTCAGGCTGGTATTTGTCGCGCCATTCATCGAACGGCATGCCATAGAACGCCTCGCGGCCGGCGGCCTTGTCCATTTCGATCCCGCGCTCGTTCGCGGCTTCCTGATACCAACGACTAAGGCAGTTCCGGCAGAACCCGGTCAGATTCATCATATCGATGTTCTGAACGTCTGTGCGTTCCTGCAGGTGGTCACGCAGGCGGCGAAACGCGGCTGCTTCGAGTTCGAGCTGGGTCTGAGCGTCCATAGGGCATTCTCCTTTGCCCGTTACTTAGGGGCTTTCCATCGCACCCGCCAGCCAGCGCGCCAGATCAGCGCCCCATTTCGCCTGCTGATCTGGCGTTTCGATCAGGTCATTGCGCACTTCGATCAGCAGGTGTGGGATGCCGCGCGAGGTGCCGTGCATCCACATGCAGTCGCCTTCCAGGCGTCCTGAATAGGGCTCATTATCGCCGACGGTCAGCGGCTCAGCCGACAGGCGTTTTTGCAAAGGTCGGAGAATGCTGTCGTCTTTATCCCATAGAAGGCCCAGCTCCCACGGGCGCGGGGGCTCATCGACCAACTGTGGGGTGAAAGAATGCACCGAGATCAGGCGCGGGCTGCGCCCCGCCGCCAGCCGCGCATCGATGAGCGCGCGTACGCCGTCATGATACGGACGGTAAAGCCGATCGATGCGGCGCCCAACCTCCTCCATGTCGGCGTGGCGATTTCCGGGGATAATCGATCCGTCATAGATCTTACGAACCAGCGTTGGATCGTCTTCTGACCGGTTAGGATCGATCACCAAGCGCGAGAAATTGGAATGCACGACCGGGCCGTCAAACGCTGCGCCCATGGCCAACGAAACACCGAGCGCGCCAGGGTCCCATGCGATATGGCGAGCCATATCTTCCGCCGGTAGTCCAAGGTCCCCGTCAGCGATAAAGTCGGGGACAAGATTGGTCGCGTGATCACACAAAACAACCCAGTCAGAGGGTCGATCAGCGCCAATCGTCGTTACAGGTGCGTATTCGGTCATGGTTCTTGCTATAGCGACTGAAATTCGGGAACGCCCGCGTCGCGATAGCGCATCTTGTCCGATTGTTACGGCGCCGTCACGTAACACGGCCTATAAGCGGGGCGAACCTACGCTTTGAAGGAGAATTCCATGCGCCGCAGCCGCAACGTCAAAATCGTCGCCACCCTTGGTCCAGCTTCGTCGGATCGGGAGATGATCAAAGCGTTGTTCGAGGCGGGCGCGGACGTATTCCGCCTGAACATGAGCCATGGCACGCATGAAGAAACTGTCGGGCGCCACCGCATCATTCGTGAAGTGGAGCATGAACTCGGTCGCCCGATCGGCATTCTCGCCGACCTTCAGGGCCCCAAACTTCGTGTTGGCGAATTCGCCAATGGCGCCGAGATGCTGGAAGAAGGCGCTAGCTTTCGCATGGACTTGGACGAAGCGCCAGGCGACGCAGCTCGCGTTCGCCTACCTCATCCAGAGATTTTTGCAGCGCTTGAGGTTGGTTCAACTCTGCTGGTCAATGACGGCAAAATCCGCCTGAAGGTCACAGCCTGCGACGACACGTCAGCCGACTGCGAAGTGGTCGTGGGCGGTGAGATTTCGAACCGCAAGGGCGTGAACGTTCCTGATGTTGTGCTGCCGGTCGCCGCGCTGAGCGACAAGGACAAAGCGGATCTGGAATTCGTTTGCGAGTTAGGCGTCGACTGGCTGGCGCTGTCTTTTGTCCAGCGCGCCGCCGATGTGGAAGAAGCGATCACGCTGGCCAAAGGCCGTGCCGCGGTTTTGTCGAAAATCGAAAAACCGGCTGCACTGACTGAACTGGATGCCATCCTCGATGTATCTGACGGTATCATGGTGGCGCGCGGCGATCTGGGTGTTGAGCTGCCAGTCAGCGATGTGCCGCCTTTGCAAAAGCGCATTGTGCGCAAGTGTCGTGAAGTCGGCAAACCAGTGATCGTTGCGACCCAGATGATGGAAAGCATGATCACGGCGCCCGTCCCGACCCGCGCCGAAGTATCAGACGCCGCGCAGGCGATCTACGAAGGCGCGGACGCCATCATGCTGAGCGCTGAAAGCGCCGCCGGCGATTACCCGGTTGAGGCGGTCACGATGATGGACAGCGTCGCCCAGTCGGTTGAACACAACGATCCCTATCGTGAAATAATTACGAAACAGCACCGTCCATCCGCCCCAAATATCGCCAATGCGATCACGGCGGCGGCGCGCGAAGTGGCTGAGACGACCGAGATCAAGGCGATCTGTTCCTTTACCCATTCCGGTACGACGGCGTTGCTGGCGTCACGCGAACGCCCATCCGTACCGATCCTGGCTCTGACTCCGTTCCGCGACACTGCCCGCCGACTAGCGCTCGCCTGGGGCCTTCATTGCGTGATCACGGAAGAAGTCGAGCGGTTCAAACTGGCTGTTGTCAGCGCTGCCCGCGCTGCCGTCGCCGACGGATTTGCCACCAAAGATGAATATATTGTCGTTACCGCAGGGGTGCCGTTCAACACGCCAGGCACCACGAACATTCTGCGCGTCGCGCCCTGCGATGAGGCCAAGATCTATGCGGGCGAACCAGAATAAATTCAGCGTTCTCATCGCGGTGATCATCGCCGCCGCGATCCTGGCGCCCGTCGCCAGCGCGGAACAGAGGGTCGGCGGTGTGCCGCTATCTTCCGGTATTCGCGCCGAACAAGGAACCAGCCCTTTCGCAGGCGCCTGGTTTGGGCTGTGGGGGCCCACTTAGCGAACGATATAGGTGGTCAAGGACGTCTCAGACACTCAGATCACTGCGACCTACGCCGTTGGCCCGATTGGGGACTTTGGTGGCGGTCATTGGAAACTCACGGGCATTGTAGACGGGCCAACAGCCCGCTTGACTGACGCCACTCAGCGCTTGGATATTACGCTTACAACGGATGAGCGCCTTGGGGTTCGCTATAACGGTGATCGGGGTTTCGCCATTCTGAACCGAGGCGACCTCGACGGCGATCATGTGTGGTCCACAGCTTCAGTCGAAACATTGCCAACAGACCTGATCGAAGATGGCGCCGCTGTCGCGTTGGAGGTTGTCCTCTACAAGCCGCAAGGCGATGGCCCTTTCCCTCTCGCCGTAATTAACCACGGATCAACTGGACGCGGCGATGATCCGGCGATTTTTAAGGATACGTTTCAGAACGCATGGCTAGCGGACATGCTGGTTGAGCGTGGCTGGATGGTCGCCTTCCCGCAAAGGCGCGGGCGAGGCGGATCAGACGGCCTTTGCGACGAAGGGTTCGCCGAAGATCGCGCACGCTATACCTGCGATGGAGAGCGGTCACTTGCGGGCGCTGATCGGGCATTGGATGATATCAGCGCCGCGATCGGCGCTTTGCGTCAGCGCCCAGATGTCGAAATCAGCCCTGTCCTGATTGGCGGCATTTCGCGCGGCGGCGTTCTTTCTGTGACGTGGGCGGGGCGGAATCCAGATGACACGCATGGTGTTCTGAACTTTGTCGGCGGCTCGCTGGGCGAAGGCTGCGGCGACAGCGCGCCGGTGGACCGCAGGCTGTTCTCGGAAGGCGGCGGCTTCGCGGGTGAGATGCTGTGGCTCTGCGGCTTGGACGATACCTTTTATTCCATCGACTTCAGCCGCCAAAACCACGCCGCTTTCCCTGCCGCGGGTGGAACCGGCGCGTTTCATGAGTTTCGCGTCAATGGCGAGAATAATGGCCATTGGGTGATGTCAAGCCCGACACTCTGGGATGACGTCGTGATCAGCTATTTGGACAAGCTTAGGCAGCTTTCGCAGCAAGCCGCTGCGTCCATACATATTCGAGACCAACACAAAAGCAGATCGCAAAGATCGCCAAACCCTGAAGCAGGCTCAGCGTATCGCCAAGGATCGCCACCGCCAGAAACGCCGCAAGAACAGGCTTAAGGAAGAATAGGTAATTCGCGCGCTGTGGGTCAGGCGCAGCCGCCATGCCACCCAGCCAGCAGGCCATTGCGATACAGGTGTTCCAGACGCCGATGGTCAGAATGCCGGCCTGCTGCGTCGGCGTCTTTTCAGCAAAATCCAGTGGATTGACCCAAACGCCCCAGAACCCGCCAACGACGAACCACAGGAACACAGCGCCAAGTGCAAACGTGTAGGTCGTCATTCGCACCGGTCCGTAAGCCACAACATAAGGGCGGGCGAAGACCAGATAGATGCCGCCCAAGGCACCGCAGATCAGCGCCATGAATGTGCCGACAAGATCGTCCCCTGTGGCGGACAACCCCGCGCCTTCTGTCATCAAGAGCACAACCGCGATGAAAGCGCCAACGCCCGACACCATTTTGGGCTTGGTGATTGGCGCGCGGTTCACAGCCCAGTCACAGATCACATAGAAGATCGGAATGCCGGTGACGATCGTCGCGACCTGTACAACGGATGTGAAGTCCAACGCCCAGTGAAACACCAGTTGGCCAAGTGACATGCCGAACCACGCAAGCAATACGATCTTTACCCCGTTTTCCTTTAGCGGCGTGATCAAATCACGTTGGCCAGGCCATGACATCGCCAGCACAACCAGACAGGCGCCGCCGATCATGAACCGCCAAACTGAAAATTCCGGCCCCGGGGTGTCAGCCAGCTTGGCGACAAACTCGGACGATGCGTGTCCACATACGCCAATGAAGCATAAAAGATAGGCGAGCCAGCCGGGCATGATCGTTCCTTCCGATATCTCCGCAATCGAAGCCAAAGCATTACGACGCGGTCAAGCAGCCCCCGGCGTCAGCCGGCGCTCATCAAATTGGAAGGTCTGGTGCGGAACATCTCCCGCAGGGATGACAGGCGGGCGGCTTCTTCCTTTGGCTGAGGTTCGCATCTACGCGGGCGGCTTCGCCGTTTAGCTGCATCTGCGCCGAGGTTTCGATCAGCCCCGCCATCACTTCTTCATGGCGACCGACGAATTTGGCGAAGTCGCGCCCGTCGATTTCATACACCGAAGACGCCGCAGTAGCTTAGAGCGAGGCGGATCGCGGCTGCTTCATCGCCAAGGCCATGAAACCGACCAAAGCAGGTTTGCAACCTCGGTCTGCGCTTCGACGTGTTCGTCGTAGGTCGTGAAGAAGTAGACCTCGATCTCAAAACCCCACTCACTATGACAGCGGAACCAGACTGCGTTACCCGCTGCCTGATCGACCAGACGGCAATGGCCGATCGCTTCCATCACCGAGTCGCGGATCAGTTGGCGTGGTGAAGTAGGCTCTACGCTGAACTGCAACTGTTGGCGGATCGTGCGTTTGCCGCCAGTCGAGTTGATCACTGATCGATTGGCCGTAGACCTAGGAAATCACGACGCCAGATGTGAACAGCATGATCAGCGTAGTGAATGCGCCCCGCAGCAAACGCGGGGCCGGCGCATCACCATCGGCGACCATGACGCCATCCCATACAAAATGGCGCCACAGCCTATCAATGACAAAACCGGCAGAGATGATCAGCAGCGCCGTTAGGGCGTCGCGCGTACCGTTGGGCGGGGTTGAACCAAGCTGGCTTTCCACGACAAGCGGACCCAAGTCGCGTACAAGATAGAGAAAGCCGAACATCTTTACTGCAACCATCATAAAATTGGTGCGCAGCTTCAGAATACCGCTCTTCAGGGTGAGAATCATCCACGTCCCAAAGATCAGCGCCATGACGCCCCCAACGAGGGCGATGTTCTTTAATTCCGCTTCCACTTCAAATTCTTCACCAATTGCCCACTAAAACCTGGGCGGCAGGTGATTGAGGGCGGTCAAGTGTTGCGATGCACGGCGCTATGACATATAGCACCGGCTTCCAACGCGTCGCTGGCCGAAACGGGCTGCCAAGCGGCGTTATCGACGTGTCTGACTATAGGAGACCGAAATGCCCAAGATGAAGACGAAGTCGAGCGTTAAGAAGCGCTTTAAACTGACAGCCACCGGCAAAGTGCGCGGTCAGCAGGCCGGCAAACGCCACGGCATGATCAAACGTTCGAACAAGTTTATTCGCGAAGCGCGCGGGACCACGATCCTCGCCGAAGCGGATGCGCGTATTGTTCGCAAAATGATGCCCTACGGCTAAGGAGGTCTTACCATGTCACGAGTGAAACGCGGTACGACCGCCCACGCCCGCCACGCCAAAGTCCGCAAAGCCGCCAAAGGCTATTACGGTGCCCGTAAAAACGTCTTCCGCGTCGCCACACAGGCGGTCGACAAAGCGCAGGAATATGCAACCCGCGACCGCAAAGTGCGTAAGCGGAACTTCCGCGCCCTGTGGATCCAGCGCATCAACGCCGCTGTCCGCGCGCATGACAAAAGCCTGACTTACTCCAAGTTCATCAACGGCCTGTCACTGGCGGGTATTGAAGTTGACCGGAAGGTTCTGTCCGACTTGGCGATCAACGAACCAGAAGCATTCGGCGCCATTGTCGATCAGGCAAAAGCGTCGCTGAACTAAGGTTCGGTTTTCGCAGAATTCTTACGGACGCCCTGAATAGGGCGGTAGTTTTTCGTTTCAGAGGTAACCTGTCGCCACCAGGAAAGCGCCTGCAGCAACGATGGAACTGACCGTCCTAACATGGTTTAGCCGCGTCCACTTTCGAAGATACACTGCCCAGTGGGCGTCTGTCTCGGTATCGTCCGGCGCCATCGCGTCAAGCCGTTTGTTCATCGGAGCATTGCCAATCGCGGTCACGCCAAACACGCCCGTCAGATATATCGCCCCACCAACGACCAGCCATGGGGCGGAGGTGCCGCCCTTGATCAGACCAGCGGCCAACAAATTGCCGACACAACAGCCATTCCAAGTAGAAGCGCGAGGAAGGATGACCCATAGACCTTGCGATTGATCCATTGCATCACTTCTATCCCGGTTTCGGAATTGGCGGCGGCGAGAGATCGCATGGTGAAGTCTGAGAATGTCAGGAAAGCGCCCGCAACCAAAGCAGTTGCAATTACGGCGATCTGCGTTGTCAGGAAAAGCATCTCATCCATCCTCAGCAAGACAGGTTCGCGGCACGGCGCAAATAGGTCCGTTCCGTCAGTTGGCGCAACATGAAACCCGCGACATCCGCGCGGGAGATCTTCAAAGCCAAACCTTTCACGGACGGGCCAAAGCCATGGCGGTACTTGTTGGTCGCCGGGCCGTCGGTAAAGGCGCTGGGGCGCACAAGCGTCCAGTTGAGGCCGCTATTGGCGACAATCTCTTCTTGAAGTTGGTGATCAGCATATGCCGGGCGCAGCAAAAGGCCGAACATGATCCGCTTCCAATAGAAGTTGAGGGCTGGGCGACTGTCGCCAGCGCCAAGTGTGGATTGAACGATCAGTCGATCAACACCGTGCTGCTTCATTGCATCCACGACGTTTTGGGTGCCTTCGGATCGGACAGTTCCATTCCGCCCAGCGCCCAGCGCAACGATGACAGCATCATGCCCTGCAACCACGCTGCGAACGTCACCTGCAGCAAGAACATCCCCCTGAAACACATTGAGATTTGGATGAGCCAACGCAACGGCGGCCGCGTTACGAGCTAAGGCGGTCACTTCATACCCCTAAAGCAAAGCCCGATCGACGATACGGCGACCAACAGTCCCAGTGGCACCAAAAACGATAATTTTCATGTCAGTTTCCCTTTGATTGACATTTTGTCAATTGACGAAGTGTCAATAATGTATTAATTGACACTATGTCAAGATATCAAACCTCAACCCGCCACCGCATCCTTTCCGCAACGCTTCAGTTGTTGGAGGAAGGTGCCAAAACCCGCATGTCTGACATCGCCCGCGCTGCAGGGATCAGCAGACAGGCGCTTTATCTGCACTTTGAAACCCGAGCGGACCTGCTGGTCGAGACCACACGTTATCTCGATGAACTCAATGACAGCGACGCCATGTTGGCCGAAAGCCGCGCGGCGGAAACCGGCATTGCGCGTCTCGACGCCTATATCGACGCATGGGGCGGCTACATCCCCAAGGTCTATCGCGTCGCCAAGCCGATAATGCAGATGGCTGATACAGACGATGCAGCGAAGCTTGCCTGGGACGAGCGCATGGGCGCCATGCGCCATGGGTGCGCTGCAGCCGTGAACGCGCTGGCGCGGGATGGAAGACTAAGGTCCGAGTTTGATACAGACACCGCGACGGACATCCTGTGGGCGTTGCTATCCGTACCAACTTGGGCGGCGCTGACGCAGGACTGCGGCTGGCCGCAAGAAGATTATATCGTGCGCCAAAAGATGATGGCCAAGAGGTTGTTGGCGGCCTGACCTGCGATGCGCCTGACGGCGGCTTCCAGTCATTCTAGTTACCCAGATTGACTGAAAAACGCTCTAGCGCATCGCGTTCCGGCAGACCGGATCAGTAAGTGACAAACCGGTATCCGTCGCCAGCCCGTTCAAGCCGACCCAGCGTCGGGCGCAGCATATGTCCGCCAGAACAAGCCAAGCCATCCGTCGCCACCATATCCAGCCCTGATTTGCGCGTTGCTCGGGCTGTATCTGCGTCAATGTCAAAAGCGATGCTGATTTCTGGATTCGCCAACTGGATCTTTTCAGCGTGAACCATATCCCCAAGGTGGATAAAGCCTTGCCCGCCATCATCAACCCTGAAACCAGCGTGGCCCGGCGTATGGCCCGGCATCATTTGCATCATCACGCCAGGGATAATTTCTGCTTCGCCTGAAATTGCTGAAACACGCTCACCATACGCGTTGAGCGCCATGTTGGCCAGACCGGCCCATTGCTGCAATGTTTCGTCCGTGAAGTCGCCCGTTTTCCAGAAATCCAGATCAATGTCCGAGACCTTCACTTCAGCCTTGCCAAAAACGGCGGCGCCTTCAGCAGTGATTGCGCCCGCGATATGATCGGGATGAAGATGGGTGAAGAAAATGTCCGTAACGTCATCAGCAGCGACGCCAGCTTCGGCCATCGCATCGCTCAGGAAGCCGGCGGTGGGTCCAAAAAGATCGCGTGGACCTGAATCAACCAGCAGCACGCGCCCAGCATTCTTAACGATGAACGCATTAAAGTTGGTTTCAATCTTTTCCGCGCCCGCTGCAGCGATAAGGGCACTCAATTCCTCTTCGGTCGCATTCGGAAACAGCTCTGCGCCGAACTCAGCCCCACCATCTGTAAGGGAAATAACTTCAATAGAGCCTACGTTGATTTTGGAAATTCGTGACATTTAGTCTCTCCTCAACTCGCAATCGGCTCTAGCCGGGCGCGTACATGTTTGTGCCAGGGGGTTCCAGCAAAGGGGTCGCGATCTTCGATATCGGTAAGATCGTTCGGCGCGACGCCAAAGGCAACCCGTTTGCCAGCGGCGTTCGTGTATTTCAGGCCAAGGCCGTTGGGCAGCGACAGCGTGCCCTTCTTCATTAGGTCATCGTGGGCGATCAACACCTCAGCCTCGCCTCGCTTGGTCACCAGACGGGCGCGGGACGCGTCGTCAAGGCCAATGGCGCTGGCGTCTTCTGGGTGGATCGCCAGGGCGGTTGGATTGTTCGACTTCATCCATTCAGGGTTGCGGATGGCTGTGTTGGCCGTGTGATTGCGCCGTTCGCCTGCGCACAGCAGCAACGGGAACGCATCGGTCCAAATGGGCATATCGTATTCAGTAAGGCGCGCCATTTCAGCGACCATCTCGCCCATGTTTATATGGATTCTGCCGCCCTCCTTCCTGAACTGGGATTCGTCCCCAGCCGCAGCCCCACCGCTTGAGACGATGAGGCCCGAAGGGCTGTTCAGGATCACTTCAAACATTGCCGTGCCCAGCATGGAGCCGCGTCCTTCAAAGCCGGCCGCCTCTACAAGTTTCGGGAACTTCTGCTCGTAAAGCTGGCACAGGCCAAAGACGCTGGCCGCCGACGCTGCGCCGTGGGCTAGATGCGGGCCAAGCGTGCCGTAGAGGACATATGTGGTCGCCTGTCGAATTTTCGGGTTCGCCTTCATCGCATGAACAGCGCCATGCCATAGGCGTTCAGGTCACCCTTGGCCGCGACCGCCTTCAAGTCATCCAGTTCGCCACCTTCGAAGAACTCAAAATCCTCAACCAACCGCGCGTGAATTTCCGGTTCAGTCAGCATGCCAACTTGCGGTTCGATGATCGGATGGCGGAGGTAGAAGAAGTTATCCGGGTATTTGAAATTGAAGAACGTCGCCTCAAACTTCTCATACTGCGTGGCCGCAGGCAGGATATAGTCTGCCAGTTCCGCCGTTTCAGTCATCGCGATATCTATGACGACGAGGCATTCCAGCGCCTCAAACGCTTCTTTCATCCGCGCCGAATCCGCCAGGCTGTGCGCGGGGTTTGCTGTTTCGCAGATCATGCCGCGAAACCGATTGGGATGATCGGTTAGGATCTCATCGGGGATGGAATTGCAGGGGATCAACCTCGTCAGAATCCTCGCGCCAGTAACGGGCGAGGTCTTGTACCCTTGTTCAATCCCATCTTCATTCACTTCACGGTTCGAGGCGCCGTAGGAATAGATTGGCTGCACTGGCGCCGTCAGATGGGTGCCGCCTTGCTTCGCGTAGGCGCCCGGGATCAGGAACATCAGCATGTTCATATAACTGCAAAGTTTGGAGTTCGGGGCCATCTCTGTCCCTAAATCCTCGTAGACAGCAATCTTGTCGGTTTTGCCCATGGCTTCGGCCACGGTGACGACCTGATCCATTCAAATGCCAGAAAAGGCTGCGAAATCTTCAACCGGGATCCTGCGCAGTTCCTCCAGAACCTTGTCAAATCCGTCGGTGTTCGCCTCCAACCAGTCCTGATCATGCAAGTCATTCTGGACCATATAGCCGAGGATCGCGCCCAGCAGCCATGTATCGCGGCCCGGCTCCACCGCGAAATGCACATCCGCAAGATCGGCGGTTTCTGATCGGCGTGGGTCGAACACGACAAGCATACGGTCAGGTTTCTTTGAGATGTTTCGCATGTGGATGCGCGCGCGTTGCATGCCGTTGGATTGCCAGGGATTCTTTCCAATGATCAGCGCAATATCGCATTCATCAAAATCCCCTTGCCACATGCCGCCAAACATGCGTTCCGCGATCCAGCCCAGGCCAGTCTTATCCTGCGCCAACGCATTCGAACGATACCTTATGCCCAAGGCCTGCATGGTCGACCTCGCGTAAGAGCCACCCAAATGGTTCCCCTGACCGCGCCGCCATAATGCATCACCTTGTCGGTGCCATGTGCCGCGCCAATGACCTTTAGTTTGGCGCCAATTTCCGAAAACGCCTCGTCCCACGAGATTTCGTCGAACCCACCCTCGGCATTTTTGCGAAGAGGCGATGTGATACGATCGCGGCCGTTCTGATAGTAATCCAGCGCCAATGCCTTATTGCAGGTGTAGCCCTTGGAAACGGGGTGGGCCTTGTCGCCCTTGACCCTATCAATCCGCTTGCCGGTTTCGTCCAACTGCACCAACACGCCACAGTTTGCGTAACAAAGATTGCAGGCAGTCGGGATCCATTGCGCTTCGGTCATGCGTATCTCCCTTCCCATTTTCGCGAGAGTTTAGAAAAGGAATGGGCGCAATGTAAGCGTATTCACGTCGTTACACCCTGCCAACGAAAAACGCTGGCGAACGGGTCGCCAGCGTTTGCGGTGTAAGTGTTCGAATGACAGTCAGACGATCAGATCAGGTTCCAAAGCGCGGCTTCTTCAAACTGGTCGTTGAAGAAGTCCTCGCCGGACAGGTCCGTACCTTCGATAATCACAATCGTCTCAACATTGGTGACTGTCAGACCCAGCGCAGCTAATTCGGATGTTGCGCCATTGTCGGTTCTGCCCAAGTCAGCTTCTGCGTCTGCAACGCGGATGATCAGCGTGTCGTCACCGCGGCCACCGCGAATGGTGTTCACCTCATCAGCTTCCTGACCCAGCAGGCCAGCTTCAGTAAAGACGAACAGGTCCGCCCCACGGCCGCCGGCCAGCACGTCGTCGCCATCGCCATCGATCAACAGATCGGCGGCGCGGCCGCCTGCGTTAAAGTCATAACCATCACCATCTGCTATGATATCGTGGCCCCGGTTGCCCAGCAGGCGATCATCGCCGGCACCGCCTGCGATCAGATCGTTGGACTTGCCGCCAGTAACGGTGTCATGGCCAACACCCGCGATGACTACGTCGCGCCCACCACCGACGCGCACTGTATCACCGCCGTCACGGCCAAGAACCAGATCGTTCAGTGCTGTTCCGCGCAGGGCTTCGTTCTCCGCCGCACCAAACATGACATTGGATGTCAGCCTTTCGGTCTGGAACGCCGCGAGGATGCCATGGACGTCGGTCGTTGGATGCACTGCGTCCTGGAAACCAACCTGATCGGCCGGAATGTCGGCCAGCGCCGGGTTTGGACCATCCGCGCTATTGTTTCCCAGAACAAGGGTCTCGTCAAAGTCCTGGAAACCGAAGCTTGAGAAATCAGCGCTGATTTCCTCAAACACCGTACCCCATTCGACAAAGCTCAGCTGTTGCAGATCAGCGCCGAGCCCTTCGAAGGTCGGAAAGACATCGATGGTGGGCAGTTCATTGATGATGATCGTGCCAACACCCGCAGCAGCCAATTGAGCAGCGTCGCGGATCGTGGCGGTTGCAATGGCGACACCGAATGCGATTGCGTCATCGGCGACCGTCTCAAGGCTTTGCGGTACAAAATCGTTGAAGTCGTTCAAGCCGATCAGGATCGAAGCAACAGTGTTTGACAAATCACCTGTCGCCAAATCGCTGATGAGGTAACGGTCGATCTGACCGTCAAAATCAACGCGGAACGCCAGATCCTCGGCTGTGGCGTCCGGTCTGATCAGACCTGTTCCAGCCAGGAAGTCTGCGACCGTAAAGTCAGTCAAGGACTGCGCCCCGCCAACGGCGAAGTTGAAATCATCGCCGCACTCTACGCCCAGAAGGCCAGGTACGAAATCAGAATATACCAGTCCGTTCGAAAACTGTCCGTCATAACCCGCAGCAGTCGGCGGGATGCCAAAGAAAGCGACCGCTGCGGATGCGTTGAAGAACTCGTCACTGTCCGTAAGGCTATCGCCAAAATAGACGAGCTAGTCGAAATCGATCGGGGTTTTCGTTTTAGTTTTCTCTTCCTGCCTTCGTTTTTCAAATTGCCCGCGACAAAGTCAGCATTACCAACTCGTGGCAATGCTGACGTGACTGCGGCTTTGTTCACAATTTTGGGTCACCCATACGGCGCCTGACGTGGCGAAGGCCTGCAACAACCGCCCTGACTACCCTAGGCGCCGTGTGCCACCGCTTCTATGTTCCCCGCCAAAGATCACCTGTCGCGCCGGTGCGCGGCCTGCATGAAAGGGACGACCCATGGCGTATGAAACGATTGAGCTTCTGATTAACGGGGAATGGCGCAAAGGCGACGGTGGCGGGCAGGATATTCTGAACCCGGCGGATGAAAGCGTCATTGGATGGTGCCCGCACGCCTCAGCTGAAGAACTTGATATGGCCTTGGCGGCCGCTGACGAGGGCTTCAAGGTCTGGAAAGACATAACCCCACTCGCGCGGCAGAAGATCATGTCGAAAGCCGCCGATCTGATGGATGAACGCGTCGATCATATCGCTGAATGTCTGACACGAGAAGAAGGTAAGCCGCATGGCGAGTCCAAGATCGAGATGGGTTTTGTCAGCGATCTGACCCGTTGGTACGGTGAAGAGGGCAAACGCGCCTATGGCCGCCTGATCCCCGCGCGGATTCCCGGCGCGCGCCAGATGGCGATTAAGGAACCCATTGGCCCCGTGGCGGCGTTCGTCGCATGGAACTTCCCCGGCACCAACGTCATCCGCAAGATCGCCGGTGCGTTGGGTGCGGGCTGTTCAATCGTGATCAAGCCGTCCGAGGAAACCCCAGCGACAGCCGTCTGCATCGCTAAGTGTTTCCAAGACGCAGGTCTGCCGCCAGGCGTGATCAACATGGTCTTTGGCGTACCGGATACGGTCAGCCGCCACATCCTCGCCTCGCCGATCATCAAGAAGATGTCCTTCACCGGCTCGATCCCTGTCGGCAAACACCTGCAAAAGCTGGCCGCTGACAACATGATCCGCTGCACGATGGAGCTTGGCGGTCATTCGCCCGTCGTTGTCTTCGATGACGCCGATCTCGACAAGGCGATGGACATGATGTCCGGCTTCAAATTCCGGAACGCCGGTCAGGTCTGCATCTCGCCGACGCGGTTCTACATTCAGGAAAACGTCTACGACAAATTCGTCGATGGCTTTGCCGAACGGACCAAGGCGTTGAAGATCGGCAACGGCATGGATGATGGCGTTTTCATGGGTCCGCTGGTCGCAGACCGCCGCCTCGCAGTGATGGACGACTTCGTGCAGGACGCAAAAGCAGCGGGCGCAGAGATTGTCACAGGCGGCGAACGTATCGGCAACCAGGGCTATTTCTACGCTCCAACGGTGATGAAAAACGTGCCTGACACGGCGAAGATCATGACCGACGAACCCTTTGGCCCATTGGCGCCCATGACGTCGTTCAAGACAACTGATGAAGTTTTGGAAAAGGCCAACAGCCTCGCGTTTGGGCTTGCATCCTATGTCTTCACGCAGGACGCCAATAAGGCAAAGACGATGGAGCATGGCATCAACGCCGGCATGGTCGGCGTAAACCACCCAATGGTGTCGATGCCTGAAACACCATTCGGCGGCGTGAATGAAAGCGGCTATGGCTCAGAAGGCGGGATCGAAGGGCTGGAAGCCTACCAGCGCACCAAATTCATGACCGAACTTGGCCTTTAATCCGGCCATCGCCCGCGACCTGACCAGGCCGCAATGAAATGATCTGTGCCCCCAATCCGGCGATAGGGGGCACAATAACAGTCCAGTTTTCTTCACAGCTCAATTGATCCGGCGCGACGCCAGATGGATTTTAGCGTTGCTAAGCTGACTACGCCGCAAGTTGCATCGCAAAGTGAAACGTGAATCCCAAACTGCGACGCTGCCTTGGCCAATATATGGCATGTCCTGAGTTCCGTGGACGCAGCTCTTTTTCAGAAACTCAAGCAAACCTCATACAATCAGAGATAGATCGCATTTTAAAGATCTTGGCCCAGCGCTTGCAGTTTACAATGGCAAGTGTGGGTTACGCTGAAAACTTGGCGTGGTGTGGGATTGGGAGTTTCTTAAAATAACGCTGATTGTGAATATCCAGAAAAACTGGATACGCCGCTATTGAGCGCTTCTGATCTACGTGTTGCACAATTCGCCTATGAGAATGACAGCGTCACGGCGACGATGTTCCAGGATCACCAGGACAAATTCCGCATCGGAAATGGGGCCCTGTTCGTTCTTTCCACAGCGGATATCGATTACAGACTCGAAAGCTATCGCCTGCACTTCGAGGTAACAGATGGCGACTGAACTGATATTACGACCTATGACCTGCACACGTCACTGATCCGGCTTGCCGTTATTGGCGCCACGGCAAACGATGCTTTGGATGCTGGGTCGGAAAGGGTCTACCTGTTCGGCGACGAGGAAGCGGACGACCTTACAGGCGGCGTCTACGACGACTGGCTTGAAGGGGCCGACGGCGCGGATGCGCTGGATGGCGGCGATGGGATTGACCGCGCCCCTTATCAGCAGTCCAGCGCGGGCGTGATCGTCAACCTTGAGGCCGGCACAGGTTCTGACGGCGAAGCCGAAGGCGACACGCTGACCAACATTGAACAAGTAGACGGATCAGATTTCGGCGACGTTGTGACAGGCGACGGCGCCGCCAACCTGATCGCTGGTGAACTTGGCGATGAAACGCTGAACGGCGGCGCAGGTGACGACTATCTTTACGGTGGCTCAGGCGTCGACAGCCTCAGCGGCGGCGCGGATGATGATTTCCTGTCGGGCGGGATCGGCGGTGACGCACTGATCGGCGGCGACGGCATTGATACAGCAAGCTACACCTCGTCCTGGGAAGGCGTAAACATCAACCTTGGCGCCAATACCACCTCTGGCGGCGAGGCAACTGGCGACACATTCAGCGGGATTGAGCGTATCCTTGGCTCCGACTATGTCGATACGCTGACAGGATCATACAACGACGACCAGTTCGCGTAAAAAGCAGGCGACGATGCAATTGATGCGGGTGATGGTGACGACTGGGCCAATGGCGGCGTCGGCGATGACCTGGTGCAAGGCGGGGCGGGCTCGGATGACCTTTTTGGGGACGGATCCAGCGTTCTTACGCTCGACAACTCCTCCACCGTTGGCGTAGATCATATTACACAGATACGTTCACCTAAACGATTACCGACCTGAAGCACGGCGTTTCAACCGCGACTTTCTCCATCTAGGTAACCAACGACGAACTTGGACTGGCAGCGTTCAATGACGACTTCCATGTCCGGTCGTCAGAGGAAGCCGGCGATGTCGACGGCAATGTTCTGGCGGGCGATTCCGAAGATGGCGCGCCGCTGAGCGTGTTATCGGTCAACGGGTCCGCGGCGAATGTCGTGGTGACCATCACCGGGTCAAATGGCGGGTTTTTCAGAGTCAACGCCGATGGCTCGCTCGACTTCGACGCGAATGGCGAATTTGAGGGCCTCGCCTTTGGCTCAACCCAGAAAACGAGCGTCACTTACGCGATTTCCGACGGCCAGGGCGGCACAGACACCGCTACAGCCGAGGTAACCGTTCATGGCGAGGTAAATGAAAACGCGCCAACCACTGTCCTTTACCAGACGATTTCTGGTCAGCTCTACTTGTTTGACACAGTCGTCAAAGAATACAAGGCCGTCGGCGATCCGTTTCGGTTCAACGTGAATGCAGTTGGGTGCAACACCGAAGACGACCAGATGTACGCGATCGTTTCGTCCAGCACAGGCACAGACAGCGACGGCGTTGCGGTGATACAAAATGATATCATGCGCATCGATACGGACGGCACGATCCACCTGATCGGTGACAGTGGTTTTGACAACGATCCGGCACTTTCGAAGTCCTACCTCGGTGAACTTGACGGCGATGGCAATTTGTGGGTCATGCATGCCAACACCAACTGGCTGGGCAAAATCTACATCGACGACATCACCGGCGATGTAATGGCCAACGAAACAATCAGGATCAGCAGCGACTTCAAAGGGCAGATCGCCGACTTCGCCTATGTTCCGAGCAAAAATGCGTTCTTTGCGGTTTCCGCAGCCAAGGGCAAATACGGTTCGGACGTCGTGATCAAGATCGACCCGTTCAACAATGATGCAAACGGCTATGCGACTGTTACCGCAACGCCAATCACCCATACGATCTACGGGGACGAGGTTTTGGCCCAGTTCCCATCTGGGACATACGGCGCCGTTACGACCGACGCCTACGGCTATCTCTATGTCGGCCTGAAAAATGGCAACCATGACATGGACGGATCTACCGCCAACACTGGCGCGATCTTCCGTATCCAGAACTTTGTCTACGGCCCAGCGATGGCGACGCTGCTGTCCGACGCGGCGGTCACCAGGAACAACGATGCGGCGATGAACCCTGAAGGAGTGATTGATCTGGGCGTCGCCCCCGTCGCGACCAACGATGAATTCGCAACGAATGACAGTGTCATCCTGACGATTACCCCGATGAGCGATGATACCGACGCTGATGGCGATAACATCGTGATCGGCAATATCGACACCACCGGCCTGATAGGCGGCGCAGTGCTGAACGAAGACGGTACGATTACCTAAACGCCAACACCATTGCTGGATCTTTACCAAACGGTCGATGATCTGAATGCTGGAGACGAATTCATCGTCACGGTTCAGGCCGCGCTGCCAGAAGGCGGCGCCTCGACAACCATGGGTGTCTATTGGGGCGGTGAAGAGGTTGGCCAGATCACGCCCAGCAGCACCACCCTGGAGACTTTCGAATATACAGTCACTGCGGGCGCAGGCGATGGATCTGACGCGTTGCGCCTGCGTACGTCAGACTACGCTACCTTCGACAATGCGGAAGTTGGCGACGTTACGATTGAGCAAGTCGGCGATGATACGCTTTCGGGCGGCGATGGCGACGACCGCTTGTTCGGCGACCTCGGCGCCGATGTCATTCAGGGCGGTGATGGGGTTGACGAGGCGGTCTATTCAAACTCTGATGAAACAATATCTCTGAACCTCGCAGCCAACACAGGATCTGGCGGTCATGCGGAAGGGGATAGCTGGTTTGATTTCGAACGCATCATTGGCTCCACTTTTGGTGACACACTCACCGGCGAAGGCAACGATGACCGTCTGAACAGTGAGGGCGGCGATAACAGCATCGACGGTGGCGCTGGGGACGATATCAAATCAGGCGGCTCAGGCGCTGACAGCCTAACAGGCGGTGAAGGTGATGACAGCTTCTATGATGGCGGCGGTGACGACGTCATCTCAGGCGGCGAAGGTCAGGACAGGATGTATTCTGGGGCCGGGGCTGACGACTATGATGGCGGCGACGATGTCGACACACTGTCATATATCAACGCCAGCGCAGCAGTGTCCTTGCATATGGCGGATGGCGGCCTGACGGGTGATGCGGCAGGTGATAGTTACGCCAACATTGAGCAACTGATTGCGTCGAATTTCGACGATGACGTTACCGGCACAGGCAATGCTGACAAGATCTATGGCGAGGACGGTAATGACACGATTTCAGCAGGCGACGCCGATGACTTTATAGACGGCGGCAATGGCGCCGACAGTCTGTCCGGCGATGCAGGCAAAGACAATATCGACGGTGGTGATGGCGATGACACGATGCTGGGCGGCGCGGATAATGACAAGCTGATCGGCGGCGGTGGAGAAAATGTCATTGATGGTGGTGATTGCGTTGACCTGGTCGACTATACCAATTTCACCGGCGCCGTGACGGTAAACCTCGACACCAATATCAACACAGGCGCTTGGGCAGACGGCGAAACCATCACGTCGATTGAGCGTGTCTTTGGCTCTGACGGGTTCGGCGATTCGATCACCGGCAGCGACGATTACGATAAACTCTATGGCCTTAGCGGCGACGACACGATGGATGGCGGCAACGGTCGCGATTTTGTCGGCGGTGGTGTAGGCACTGACAACCTATCGGGCGGTGCAGACAACGATATCCTGCTTGGCGACGCCTGCGCAGATACGCTTAGCGGCGGCGAAGGTGCCGATCAGCTAACCGGGGCCGCTGGCGACGACAGTCTGGATGGTGGGGCGAGCAATGACCGCATCATCTCGGGGCTGGGCGCTGATACCATCGAGGGCGGCGATGATATCGATACGCTGATCCTGAACGAAGCTTCAGCTAGTTTGGACATCAACCTTGTAAACGGCACAGCCGACGCCATCGTATTTGCCAATGTCAAACGGGTCTACGCGACAGCGCATGACGATACGATCACAGGGGCTTGTCTTATGACCGGATGTACAGCCTAGGCGGCAACGATGTTATGAATGGCGGGTCTGGCGGCGGCGGCAATGACTTGTTCGCTTTCGAAGACGGGTCAGGCGATGACATCATCACCGACTATGTTCAGGGCGAGGATTGGATCATGCTGGGCGGGATCAGCGCGATCGTCAGTTTTGAGGATCTCAGCATCGACGGCGCTGTCATCACCGCCGGGTCAGAAACGATTACACTAACAGGGTTCACTGGCACGCTGACATCTGACGACTTCATCATCTAGAGCGTCGGCCAACAGTCTTGGAACCTGATCAGATCGCTTGAATCTGATAAGGGCCAACTTTCGGCAACAACAGCGCTTGAAGTGAAGGCTGCAGGGGTCCCTCCCCTTGCTTTCCAAGCCCCGCGCCGGTACCTCCGGCACGGGACTTCTTTTGAGGTGCGTCATGGACTTGTCTGACCTTCGTGGAAAATATCTGAGCCAGATTGGCGACGCCGCCGACGAGGCGTCGCTGGAAGCTGTGCGTATCGCTGCACTGGGCAAAAAGGGCGAAGTCAGCCTGAAAATGCGCGAGCTTGGCAAAATGACGCCAGAAGAACGTCAGACCGCTGGCCCCACGCTAAACGCCCTTAAGGAAGAACTGAACAGCGCCATCGCCGCCGGCAAAGCGTCGCTGGCCGACGCTGCGTTGGCCGAGCGGCTGAAAATTGAATGGCTGGATGTCACGCTCAATCCACGACCCACCCAGGCAGGCTCCATCCACCCAGTCAGCCAGGTCACCGAAGAAATCACAGCGATCTTTGGTGAACTGGGTTTTGGCGTCAAAGAAGGCCCGCAGATCGAAACGGACTGGTATAATTTCGATGCGCTGAACATCCCCGCCGAACATCCGACGCGGACTGAGATGGATACCTTCTACATGAAGCGCGCCGCGGATGACGACCGACCACCGCACGTGCTGCGCACCCACACCTCACCCGTGCAGATCCGGGGCATGCTGAACGACGGCGCGCCCGCCCGTTTCATCTGCCCTGGCCGCGTATACCGCGCCGATTATGACCAGACCCATACGCCGATGTTCCACCAAGTCGAAGGCCTCGCCATCGACAAGGACATCTCGATGGCTAACCTGAAATGGTGCCTGGAAGAGTTTTGTCGCGCATTCTTCGAAGTTGACGGTGTGGAGCTGAGGTTCCGTGCCAGCCACTTCCCCTTCACGGAACCTTCGGCAGAGGTGGATATCCGCTGTTCCTGGGCTGGTGGTCAGCTGAAGATCGGCGAAGGTGACGACTGGATGGAAATCCTGGGATCCGGCATGATCCACCCCAAGGTTTTACAGGCTGGCGGCATAGATCCAGATGAATGGCAAGGGTTTGCTTTCGGCATGGGGATCGACCGCGTGGCGATGCTAAAATACGGCATCCCCGATCTGCGCGCGTTTTTCGACAGCGATCTGCGCTGGCTCCGCCATTACGGTTTCGCAGCGCTGGATGTGCCTACGGCGCACGCCGGTCTGAGCGCCTGATCCCTAAAATGCCCACCATTTCGTAGCCTCATTGACACCACAATCTACTGGCAATAACCATTCAACCGCTTTTTTTCGCGAGAGTTGCGTAAGTCGTCATAGGGTGGTCGATGGGCACGATCGGCGAGGCAGGTAGTATTAGAAGGAACTTTGACCCCGAAAATGTCGAGGTCGAGATCACTTTTGAGCGCCCGCTCGAAAACGCCGTCATCTCTTTAACTGGCACCAATTCTGGCGGTCATCAATATACGCTACGCGTCACCGAGGTTACGGAAACCGGCTTTAAATTCATCGTTGATGAGTGGGACTATCTGGATGGTCGCCATCCTGTGGTGGAGACGATCAACTGGATCGCGATTGAAGAGGGTGTGCATGAACTGCCGGACGGCAGGGTCATTCAGGCGGGGTACACAACCGCAACAGATGCCGACAGTTCAGTCGTGTTTGAGGAAGCGTTTCAAAACCAACCGGTTGTTCTGAACACGGCGTTGGCTGATCCCAACAATCTGCCAACCGACGCCACAGATGACGCAATTGATAGTGATCCGTCCTCGGTCACGCTCAACGGGTTCAATGTACGTTTGCAAGAGGAGCAAGCGTCAAACGGCCTGCATGGTCCTGAAACCGTCGGTTGGATCGCGATTGAAGTTGGTGGAGATGGCGACTTTGGCTCTGCCATCACGCATGAGAGTTTCGACGAAAGCACCGTCACCTATGGGCTCGGCGCAACCTATGAAGACGCCATCGTCGTGGGTGAAACGCAGACGCTGAACGATACCGAGGCGGCGAACATCGAGATTCGCAGCAACCTTGCGGACCCAGTGAATAATTCGATCACCAACGCTATCGCGCTGCGTCTACGGGAAGAACAATCTGCAGATAACGAAACCAACCACGACGACGAAACCCTTGGTATTGCGGCGTTCGAACGGGGGATCATCACCTGCTTCACGCCAGGCACCCAGATCGATACGCCAGAAGGCAGCAGATCAGTTGAAACGTTGGAGGTCGGCGATCTGGTCACGACCCGCGACCATGGCCCCCAGCTGATCCGCTTTGTCGCGAAACGGCGACTTGGCTCCGACAGTCTGGCCGCTGCGCCGCACTTGCGTCCGGTGCTGATCCGTAAGGATGCGTTGGGCGACAATCTGCCAGATGCTGACCTGAAGGTGTCGCCGCAGCATCGCATGCTGATCGAAGGCGCTGGTCTGCAGGCGCTGACAGGCGAAGCTTCCGCCCTCGCGACCGCGAAATCGTTGACGAATGGGCGGATGATCCGCGTCGCCGAAGGCGCCCGGTCGGTCGAATACATCCACATCCTTTTTGATCGGCACGAAATTATCTTTGCGAACGGCGCCGCAACCGAAAGCCTGCACCCCGGCGGCTGCGTCGTGAACGGGTTGGAGCAGGCTGCCCGCCAGGAATTGTTCGAGATTTTCCCAGACCTCGCCCGCCGCCCCAATTGGCCCGTGGCGCACCCCGTCCTCAAGCCATTCGAAGCGCGGCTGATCTCGCGCCAGCTCGCTGATCGCCACCCTCACCATCGTCGCAAGCGGCCTTTGACGCCAATCAGGTATTCGCCATTTCGGCCACAGGCTTTGCTGTGATCTAATGGCCCCGTCCCGAAGACGGAGAACGATCCAAAATGACATCACCAGACCAGTTTCCAGATGGCTGGAAACCCGCAACCCGCTATCCCGATCCTGCCGTTAAATCCTTGGATCCAAGGTTTGACAAGTACCGCCTGCCGCTCGCCAGCGTCGAAAGGCTGGCGACCGACTGCCGTTGGTGCGAGGGGCCCGTCTGGTTCGGCGACGGGCGCTATCTTTTGTGGTCTGACATTCCCAACAACCGCGTCATGCGGTGGGATGAGCCAACGGGACAAGTCGGCGAATATCGCTCACCTTCCAACTTCGCCAATGGCGCAACACGGGACCGTCTGGGCAGGTTGGTTCACTGTGAACATGGTGGCCGGCGCATCACGCGCACAGAATATGACGGCTCCTTGAGCGTCATAGCCGATAGCTTTGACAGCAAGTCGCTGAATTCACCGAATGATGTCATCGTTAAGTCTGATGGGTCGATCTGGTTCTCGGACCCTGTCTTTGGCATCCTCGGCAATTACGAAGGCCATCGGTCGGTGCCTGAACTGCCTCAGAATGTCTACCGCGTCGATGGGGAGACGGGCGAGATTACCGTCGCCGCCGAAGGTGTCCTTGGACCAAATGGACTGTGCTTTTCTCCCGATGAAAGCATCCTGTACATGGTTGAATCGCGGGGAGAACCAACACGAAAAATCCTCGCCTATGACATGGTCGACGGTGTTCATCTGACGAACAAGCGGGTCCATATCGATGCGGGCCCGGGCACCCCGGACGGCATACGTTGCGATGTTGACGGCAACCTCTGGTGTGGTTGGGGGATGGGCGATCCCAGCCTGGATGGGGTGATGGTTTTTGCGCCGGACGGCGATATGATCGGCCGCATTGCGCTGCCGGAACGCTGCGCCAATCTTTGCTTTGGCGGGCGGGCCAACAGCCGCCTGTTCATGGCGGCCAGCCATTCAATCTATGCCCTCTACGTCAATGTTGCGGGCGTTCAGGGGGGATAGGGGCGGAATAGGCTGCTTCTAACACGCGCTGCCACTCCGGGTCTGTGAAATCATCATGCGGGGCGGTGCAGGCGATGCCCTTGGTGGAAAGGTCATCCAGAAAGAGGCTGGCGATCAGGTGAGGATTCAGGTCGTCAGACCGGTCGTCAAAGGCCTGCGCGTCAGCCTCTGATCGAAAGCAGTACGCCTTCCACAGGATCGACAAACGAACGTTTTCAGTCGCGAAGGTTTCCAGCATCTGATCGCCGTCACGCATCGCCCAGGTATCATCTTCAAGATGCAGTCGGGCGTTGTAAGGCACGGCATCGGGGGCGAGCCAGTCCTCGGTCCGTCCGACCGCGCCGACTCTGTGAAACATGTATTCGTTGTCCGCCAGGACGCCCTTGTTATGGAACGGGGGGCGGATCGTTTCAGACGGGGCGTCCAACCCGCCCGGCCAGTATTCAAACTCGCCACCTTCGCCGTCATAGAACCACGTCACCACCGATGCGACAGGAACCGCCCAGTCATGGAAAAGTCCTGAATATCCCATGGGGGCAAGCATCCATGCGGGCAACTCTCTGCTCATGGCGCCGCGAAAGAATGGCAAATCCAGATGGGGCGGCAGGCCGGCGGCAGGCAGGTTCAGGTTGGTCATCATCGCGACGGGGCGGATGACCTTCGCTGCGAAACTGCTCCGCGCAGCGTCGATGAAGGTCGGGTTGTGAAAGAAAGGCCCAGCGCCGTCGAATACGACCTTGCCCCCCAGCGCCCAGAAATTCCGAAACCAGCCACCGGTCCTTTCGACATTCGGATGCTTGTGCGCCGCTTCCTGGGTTTTGTAGGGCGCGCCGCGGCGCACCAGATCCAACACCGCCTCTGGGTCGTCAAAGGCCTGATCAAGGATAAGGGGCGCAGCCATCTGGCTGGTGGGGCGTAGCTTGGTCATACGGCCAACCTTTACGACACAGTGAAACCAATCAAGCGCGCCGCAGCGACAGCCAATGGACGCAGGTGCAAACGGATCATATGGTCCACGTCGAATTGGGGAGGCCGCATATGCCGAAAGTTCTGATCGTAGAGGGGAACACGCCGGAACTGGCGTTGGATCGACGCCGCGCGATGGGCGGGACCACTGCCGAGTTATATGGCGACGCGCTGCGCGAGGTTCAGCCCGATTTGGAAGTTGACTACGCCCAGCCCTTTTTCTCTGACCACGATATCGAGGCGATTGATTTCGCGACTTATGACGGCATTGCGGTCACCGGATCCGGCGTAAGCTGGTCCGCAGCGGATGAAAAAGCGGCGCCTTTCTGGCCCGTCTATGAACGGGCGTTCGCGGCGGGCGTGCCCGTCGTTGGCTGCTGTTGGGGCATGCAATTGGCGGCAGTGGTTCTGGGCGGCGAAGCCAAGGCAGGGCCGAATGGGGTTGAAGCTGGCTTCGCCCGCGCCGTACGCCCCACCGATCATCCGATGCATGCAGGTCGGCGCGAACAGTTCGATGCAATTTGCATGCACCACGACGACGTCACCCGCGCGCCAGACGGCGCCGTTGTGACCGCCACCAACGATCACACAGGGGTCCAGGCCTTCGTTTTCGAAGATGGCGCGACCAGTTTTTGGGGCGTGCAGTATCACCCCGAGGCGACGGTTCAGGATGTTGGGTACTGGTTCGGCCGTTCCAGCCCAGCGGAAGGGAACGAAAACCGCATGAAGGCGGGGCGCGAGATTGCGCGCATCGCAGAAGATCCGGTTCTGCACGCCAACGCCGCCGCCAAGCACAAGGTCGGCGTCGATATCCTTGACCGGGCCTACCACCTGACTGAATTGAGGAACTGGCTGAAGACCAAGGTGCTGTGAGCAGCACCAAACCCCTTTGGTTGGCGCTGGCACCAGCGATGTTCCTGTGCCTCTGGTCAACGGGCTATGTCGTCGCCAAAATTGGCTTGCAGTACGCCGAACCGATGACCCTGCTGACGATGCGCTACGCATTGGTCGTGGTGATCATGTTGGTTCTGTTTCTGGTTCTGCGTCCGCCCTTGCCGAAAACTCGTGCAGATTGGCGGCATGTCGCCTTTGTCGGCTTTCTGATCCAAGCGATTTACTTTGGGATGAGCTATTTCGCGTTTCGAAGCGGGGTCGCCGCCGGCACCGTTGCGCTGATCATGTCGCTGCAACCGATCATCGTCGCGCTGATCGCGCCCCGATGGTCGGGCGAGGCGATTAGCCCACGCATGTGGATCGGCCTCGCGCTGGGACTGATCGGCGCGGTCGTGGTGGTCATCGCGCGGTCGAGCATCGCCGCGCCGTCGGTGATCGGCTTTGCCTTTTGCGTAATCGCCTTGGCGGGCATCACACTCGGCTCGGTCTGGGAAAAACGGTTTGGTCTGACGCACCACCCAGTGACCGCGAATTTGATCGGTTTCACAGCGGGCCTCGCCTTTGTTGCGCCGTTGATGATGACTGAACGGATGGAGGTGACATGGACGTGGGAGCTGACGGGCGCGCTCGCGTACCTTGTCATCGGCAATTCGGTCATCGCGGTTGGGTTACTGCTGGCCATGATCCGGGCGGGGGACGTCGGCAAGGTGTCAGCCCTATTCTATCTTGTGCCGCCGATGGCCGCCGTGCTGGCATGGGCGCTGTTGGGCGAGGTGATGCCGCCGCTTGCCTGGGCGGGCATGGCGGTTGCAGCGGTGGGCGTTTGGCTGGCGACGCGGGTGCAAGCTTAGTGTGAAATAGCGGTGGTTTCACGCGTGAAACCATAACTAAGCTGTTGAAATTTATATATATACCCAAAACGCCCCAAAGCATCAATCACGGGTTTCACAGCCAACTTCGCAGGCCAGCCTTCAACTGACGAGCTTCACCTAAGCCGGGCTGGAGACCCCATAGACCGTAACACCGGGCCGGCCGTCAAAACTTTGTCCAATAGACATCGAGTGAGACCTGCACGCGACACGGATGATCCCTTGGGCGGCAGTACATGATCCTTCACGCGATACCCCTGCTCAGTTGAATTGGTCAGGAACCCGCAACGCGCAATGACCACATCAAAGTCTGCGCCTTGCAAAATATCCTCCATCCGGTGGGCGTTGCGGACCACTTGGCGCGCCAAGACCGCAAGCAATCGGTCACGAAGGCCGTTCAGCGGGAATAGCAACGCGGTCGAGGTTACGTCGACCCTGGTCACACTGGTCCCCTGCGCTGCGTCCCGAATGGCCAACGCCGACATCCAGTAAATTGATATTGCCCGTTTGGTGGGTCGTTTGCCGCCCAGCGTTGAGATCACGACCTCCTTACCCGCAAATACGCACGTCAGAAACGCCTGATCGCAAGGATCGCCAACAACCACTTTCAGGTTGTCATGCGTCATTTCAATCTGCTGCGCATGCGACCTGACCACCGCCGTCACCTCGGCCCCGCGTTCCAACGCCTGCTGCACGACCAAAACGCCAGTGCCGCCATTTGCGCCTAGAACGACAAGCTTCATACCATTGAGATCAGACATGCTTTCCACCCTTAGGTCAGCGAACATTTCACTGGAGATGGATCTTTAATTGATACGTTTATCATCGGTACATTGATAAAATTTTTTGCCTGAGCATACGATTCTCGAATACTGAGCAGCCATGAACTTCAGTTGGGATCATGCGAAAACGTTTATCGCAGTCGTAGATGCGGGGTCGTTGTCGGGCGCCGCACGCATGCTTGGCCAGACACAGCCGACAATCAGCCGCCAAATCGCAGCGTTCGAAGCATCATTGAACGCCACCCTGTTTGAGCGCACAGGTCGGTCCGTCGCGATGACGAAATTCGGCGCCGAGTTGGTCGATCACATTCGCACAATGGCGCTGAGCGCAGATATGATCTGCCCTATCGGCGATGGGACAATCCCAATCAGTCGAAGGGCAACTTCGGCTGACTGCATCCGAACTGACATCAGCATTTGTCCTGCCCCCGATCGTGAAAAAAATCAGCAGCAAGGCGCCCCGGCTGGAATTGGATGTCATAGCTCACAACGGGGTCAGCGATCTGACGAGACGAGAGGCCGATATCGCAGTCTGCCACACCCAGCCGAAACAGCCGAACCTATACGCCAAGCGACCGCGCGACGAGCGCATGAACTTCTACGCAAGCGCTGACTATCTGGCGTCGAACGGCCACCCAACCAAAGGGGCGATTTCATCCCATCAGATCGTCAGTTACGTGGACGCTGACCGAATGCTTGGATATCTGGTTTCTGCCGGTTTGGAGCTAACGCAGGCGAACTTTCGCTTGACATCATCTTCGCAATTCGTGGCGCTGCAAATGGTGCGCAATGGACTGGGTCTGGCGGTTTTGCCTGAAAGCGCGGCGGTTACAAAAGCCGATCTTGTCCATGTGGATATTGATGTAGGCCCGTTCGATCTCCCAACATGGCTGGTGACGCATAGCGAGCTGAAAACGAGCCGACGCGTACGGTTCGTTTTCGCTTCTATCACCGACCATCTTTCATAAGTTGTCGGCGCCTAGCGGCTTTGCAGGTCAGCGATTGCACTTTCAAACGAGCGCCTCACATTCCCGGCGCAGCTTAACTGCATTCAGGCTCTCATCAATCTCGACATCATCATAAGTCAGGATCGTATCGACCTGCACATCGCGGATCAGTTTGATGTCGCCCGTCAGACCCAGCGGCAGCGCCTTCATCGGCACGGACACACGGCTGGGGCGGAGTTGCCCGGCGACGCAGTATCCGCCTTCACCATCCAGCATCTCGCCCGCTTTCATGTCCTTTTTGAACACCGCAACAACATCTGATCGGAATTCCCGGCTGGTTCCCGTGGCTTCGTTCCGAATGCCGACAGAGCCGACTGTCAGGCCAAGCTCCAGCCCGATCAGGTGATAGCGTTTGTAGTTGCAGAAATAGAGGCCGCTATCGTCGGTCGACACCATGTATTCTTCAAAGCAGTTCTTCTGGTATTCCGTGGTCGCCTTTACCGCGACCCAGACACCCTTGCGGATATCGTAGGGGATCATTGAGCCATCTTCCGCGACAGATGAGATGACCTCGACCATCCCGGCCTCCTCCAACACGCCGCCTTCGTCGCGGGGGCGCATCAAGTTTGGGATGTCATCGATTGAACCTGATGGGAACGCCAGCCCGTTCGTCGGCGCGTTCAGCCCGGTGGCGTTGGATATCGCGGCGCTTTCGATGGCGGGTTTTGTGCCATCAAGAAAGCTGTTGAACATCTTAGGGTTCAGGCGGCCCCGTTCGGCCTGCTCCACCGTGATGCCCCAATAGTCCCAGATCGTGTCGGGGGTGGAGAAGCGAAATTCCGGCTTCCACTTGTGGCCCCGCCCGGCGGCGGCGACTTCGAAACCGCAGGTGCGAGCCCAATCGACCAGTTCGACCGTCATCGCGGGCTGATCGCCGTAAGCTTGGGAGTAGATCACACCCGCCGCTTCGGCCCGCGCGACGAGGGCTGCGCCGCAGACGGCGTCGGCCTCGACCGTGGCTGAGATGACATGCGTTCCCACCTCGAACGCAGCCAAAGCATGATCCACGGCGATCACAGGGTTGCCGGTGCACTCAATGACGATGTCGACGCCGGGGTGATTGATTACCGCCATCGCATCCTGACCGACATGCGTCTCGCCCGACTGGTGGGCCGCATCCAAACTGGGCGCTCCCATCTGCTCGGCTGGCCATCCGGCGTAGATCATGTTGGATTTGGCGACATCGAGCCGCAGATCGGCAACGCCGACGACATGGACGCCAGGGATGCGCAGGACCTGCGCCAGGAACATCGTGCCGAACTTACCCGCGCCGATGACGCCGACGCGCACCGGGTTATCCTGTTCGTGGCGTTCTAGCAGTTGTTCGTAAAGGCCCATCGTCGTCTCCCTTATAGGAAGACGCTAAACCACCACGTCTTCCGAAACCTGCGCGCCGATATCGAAGACGCGCTTATATCTAGCAATCTGATCTTCAGGACCCATAGCCTTTTTCGGGTTATCCGAAAGCTTAACCGTGGGGCACCCATTGGCGCGGATCGCCTTGCACACCAGCGAAAACGGGTCGAGGTCGCCTGCCTTGCTGAGCCCGCGGAAATCGTTAGTCAGCAGCGTACCCCAACCAAAGCCGACATTGACCCTGCCACGGAACTGGTCTTGCAACTGGCCGATTGTTGAAATATCCAGCCCGTCGGAAAAGATGATCAGTTTCTTCGTCGGATCCTCGCCCTGCGATTTCCACCAGTCGATGACCATCTCGGCGCCGGTCGCCGGGTCGCCGGAATCGATGCGCACCCCAGTCCAGTCCTTCAGCCACGAAGGCGCACGGTCGAAGAAGGTTTTTGATGAATAGGTGTCGGGCAGCATGATGCGCAGATTGCCGTCGTAATCCTGCTGCCAATCCTCAAGCACCTTGTAGGGCGACGCTGCAAGCTCCGCATCCGTTTGGGCCAAGGCGGCGTACACCATGGGCAATTCATGCGCGTTGGTGCCGATCGCCTCCACCTCGCGGCGCATCGCGATCAGGCAGTTTGATGTGCCGGTGAACCGTTCGCCCAACCCTTCCATCATCGCCTGCACGCACCAGTCCTGCCACAGGAATCCATGGCGACGACGGGTGCCGAAATCGGCGATGCGCAGATCAGGGATCTCACGCAGCTGTTCGATCTTTTCCCAAACCTTAGCCATCGCGCGGGCGTAGAGGACCTGCAATTCGAACTGGCCCATGTCTTTCAGTACCGCGCGTCCACGCAGTTCCATCAGGACCGCCAGGGCGGGAACCTCCCACATCATCACCTCGGGCCATGACCCTTCAAAGGTCAGCTCATACTGGTCATTTTTGCGTTCCAGGTGATAGGCGGGCAGGCGCAGGTTTTCGAACCATTCCATGAAATCCGGATCGAACATGAACCGCTTTCCATAGAACGTGTTACCCCGCATGAAGGTTGATTCCCCTCGGCTGAGCGACAACGACCGGATATGGTCCAGCTGCTCACGCAACTCGCCTTCATCGATCAGGTCGGCCATGGGGATGTGCTTGGACCGGTTGATCAGGCTGAATTCGACATTCACATCGCGATGACGGCGCCACACCGTCTGGGCCATCAAGAGCTTGTAGAAATCCGTATCGATCAGCGATCGGACAATCGCATCAATCTTCCAGTTATGGTCGTGAACCCGTTTGGCGATATCAGTCATAGCGCGGCCATCGTTGTGCGACGCACGCCCGTTGCGTCCATTTCTTCTATTGCGGCCGCAAGTGATCCCTCGAGGTCAATCGCCCGGCAGGCATCTTCGACAACCGTCACGTCAAAGCCCTGCTTTGCCGCATCGACAGCGCTGAACCGCACGCAGAAATCGGTGGCCAGCCCAGCCATGACCAGTTTTTCCACACCGCGTTCGCGCAGATATCCAGCCAGCCCTGTAGGCGTGACGTGATCGTTTTCGAAAAAGGCAGAATAGCTGTCGATCGCCGACCGGAACCCTTTGCGAATGATCAGATCAGCATCGACGCGAAGATCATCGTGAAAAGCAGCGCCCTGGCTTTGCTGCACGCAGTGGCGCGGCCAAAGAACCTGAGGGCCATACGCCGCCTCGATCATCGAAAAGGGCGCCGCGCCTTCGTGATTGTCTGCGAAGGATTGATGGTCCGATGGGTGCCAGTCTTGCGTCAGCACGCGAACGCCAAAGCGATCCTGCAGGGCGTTGATCGGGGCCACAACTTCATCGCCGCCGGCAACCGCCAAGGCGCCGTTGGGGCAGAAGTCATTTTGCACATCGATGATGATAAGCGCTTGGTCGGCCATCAAACCTCCGCTGGATAGCGGGCTATTTGTGCGATTTATTGCACGGTCGCGCAAGCATCTCCGCCACGACCAGTTGGGTTAAGTTGTTTCGGCGGGAGGGAAACCATCCCTCCCCGGCGAGGGGGATGGGCAGGGGAGGGTACGAGAAGGCGCGGGTGGGGCATACACGCCTTTCGTTGAGCACCGCTGTTACGCGTGGTGTTGTGGGTTGCCGGCGATACTCGCGCCGTCTGTGTTGACGAAGGTAGAGAAGATTTTCCGCTGTGCATCCAACATATTATGTCGCACGAAAACATTTCACGACTGAAATTTTTCAATACTCTGAAATCACTCACCTTTCCCTGATTGAGGCTGAAATGTGGTTCAAAACCCAATTTCATGCGGATGATAAACAGCGCAGAAATCGATCCACCCAGCGATGATCGCCGGACGGATCTTACCGCCGAGGGGGCAGCGCGCGGCGCTTATTTCAGCACAGCGACACCCAGCGGAACAGCGAATTTGCGGCACCAGATGTAAATCTCGTTGAAATCATCCACGTTCACTGATGGCGGAACGATATAGACCTGAATGCCATCCTTGCTGATCAACTCGCCCAGATCAGAGGCATCCTTGTAAGTTCCATTCACGCCAAATCCGACCCGCGGATCAGGTGCACCATCTAGGCTGAAATCACTGTCAAGAATGACAACTGCGCCGCCATTCGCAGTCTTGATGACCGACACACCGCCCGTCGTGATGTGGTTGCTGGCACCAGTAAATGTCCCGGACGCGGCCACGCCGGTTGCAGCGGACACCGGCGCCACCGTCAGGATAGCGGCGGCGGCTGCTGCGGCGAGGCCAAGAATAAGCGGCTTTATAAGGGGGCTCCTTGTTGTTGCGTTCGTGACTGACCAACCCGATATGTGATTTGGAACTGATCGGTTCAATACACAGATCCGTGATAGTGGACTTTTTGGTTCCAAACGCTATATCAAAAGCAAGAGCACGAGGTGCCCGATGGCCAGACCCAGAGAATTCGATACAGAGGCCGCACTGAAGGGCGCGATGAACGTCTTTTGGGCACTTGGATATAACGGCGCCTCGTTGCCGGATCTCTTGACCGGAATGGGGATCAGCCGAGGCAGTCTTTACAAGGCGTTCACTGACAAGAAGACGCTGTTCCTGACTATACTTGAACACTACGAAGCCGATCAGGTGGCAATGGCGGTCACCGCGCTGACGGACAAAACAACGCCAGATGGGATGGATCGGATCCGCGCCGTTTTTGGCAATGTCGTCGCCACAGCGCGCAACGGCGATCGACGCGGGTGCCTTTTGTGTACGGCCGCAGCAGGGCCCGCGAATGACGACCCGGAAATTTCCGCCGCCGTGGCGCGCCTGTTAGATCAGATGGAGCAAGGCTTTCGCGCCGCACTGGACGATGCGCCGCTGTTGAATGACCAGGATGACGCCGCGCGGGCGACGATGGCGCAGCTTTTGCTAACTCAATATGTCGGGCTGAGAATCCTGACCCGGTCACAGGCGCCAGTTGAGACAATCGAGCAGAGCGTGACGGCGCTGTCCGCAATGCTCAGCCCACAGGGTGGCGCCGGCTCTTAAGGCCGCAGCGCATATAGCTTGGTCGTCGCGGCGCGCCCGCGGACATTCATCTCGCCTACGGGGATCAGCTCAGCTGGTTCCACGGCCCCGCACCAGGTCGCCTCGTCCACCAGAAGATCGCTTTCGAGGTCCTTGTTCAACGCCTCTAGCCGCTGGGCAAGGTTAACCGTATCGCCGTAGAGCGGGTAACTGCGCCGCCCCCTGCCGCCGACCGTTTCCGCGGCGACCGCCCCAGTGGCGACGCCAATGCGAATGGACAATGACCGGCCCTGATAGGTTTGCGCCCGCACCCGATCCAACAGGGCCATCCCGGCAGTGACGGCCGCGCGGGCGTGATCGGGATTGTCCAGCGGGGCGTTGAACGCGATGAGGGCCGCATCGCCGATCAGGCTGATGCACACGCCCTTATGGGCGGCGGCGATCTGGCCGACATCTTCGAAAAAGTCATCCAGCAAAGCGGTGATATGTTCAGGTCCTATCATCTCGGACAAGATTGTGAAGCCTTTGACGTCGACGAACATCGCGCTTGCGGTGCGGCGCATGTGCGGCAGCACGCTATCGGTTTGGCTAAGCGTCTCGGCAACCTCGGCTAGAACGAACCGGCCAAAGACTTCGGTCACTTCGGCGCGCTTGCGCTCAGACACGATACGCCGGCGCAATAACGAGCGCGCGCGTTGAACTGCGGCGGCGGTGACCAATGCGGTTGTTGCGATCAGAATGCTGTCTGTCACCCGGTTCGCCATGCCGATCATATTCGGGTCGAGGACGATCCTGAGATAATTCTCTGCGGTGGGATCAGCGGGGAAGTCGCGCCAGCTGACGGTTCGGTCCATGCCAGACACGACCCAGCCCCATGCCCCCCACATCCCAGCAATGGTGACACCGCCCGACCAAAGGACCAGCCCCGGGGGGAGGGACAGCGCCTATGTAGCGAGGACAAAGAAAAAATCCCAACGCTCCACACCATGAAGACAAAGATTTGGGGAACGTCACCCACCTGCGACAGCGGCACGATCGCGATCATCAAGGCGATCAGCCCGACATCCAGCGCCACAAATGCGAACCGCATCTAGGTTCGATCATTACTGGTCGCCACGACGGCCTGAAATGCCAGCCCGACCAACAGAAAGATTGACGCGATGGCCGCGCCAAATACGCCACGCTCGACCCCCTGGGTTGCGATGATCAGGATAG